>JAUCGK010000036.1 GCA_030378085.1 Candidatus Parabeggiatoa sp. HSG14 | reverse complement strand
GGGAACACAATGCATCAGAAGCTTTGCTCCGAGTTTTGCCAAGCAAAGCTTGGCAGACAGTGCGTTCCCAAATAAAATTTGGGAACGATATTGAATTAACTCTATTTTTACATCGAACTCAGGTTAATATTATTTAAATTTCAAGCAGTTACCATATTTTTGAACTCAGTCGGGTTTATTTTAAATTTCGTTGATTTTTAAGTGTTTTTTAATAATTGAGTTTAATACTCAAGATTTTGGCGAAGGTATTATTATTTTAAAGGATGTCAAAATTAGACTTTTTTGCTTACTATTAACCGAACTTAAGGTATTAAGGGAAAGATTTATTTTTTGATATTTAACAGAGGAAATTTTATTATGCGTCACTATATTTTTTTAAGTTTTATCTTTTTTATTGCATTCACTCCCGCTCATGCAACATCTGATGTATCTCAATTGCTAAAGCAATGTGAAAACCATCTTAAAGCCAATCGTTTAACAAGTGGTTTAGGTGGTACTGCTTTGGTGTGTTATGAAGAGGTGTTGGATAAAGAACCTAGCAATGCAAAGGCCCTGGCAGGCATAGAAGAAATTGAAGCCCGTTATGCAAAATGGGCAAAACGTGCCTTGAATCGAGGACAAAAAAATAAGGCTAAGCAGTATTTAGCCAGCTTACGTCAGGTTAATCCTGAATCACCAATATTGGCAGAATTAGAAGCACGGTTACAACCACCTTCTAGTACTCCAACAACTCCCTCATCCACCATCCAATCAGACAAAACCACTCCACCACAGAGTGAAACTACTTCGCAGCCAAGCGAAGCCAATCCACCAGCGGATGAAACCACTTCTCAGCCTAAACCAAGCGAAGCCAGTCCATCACCGAGTGAATCCACTTCACAGCCTAGCAAAGAACCACCTCCCCAAAAAAAGGCACAGATCGTGGATGTTGGACATGTTTATGAAGCCATTAATACCACAGAATGTTTAACTTGGCCCACGCCTGGACTCAGAGACAAAAGTGGTAAAAATAGTTGGGATTCTTTTTATCCCAAAAAAGATGACATTGGTATCATCGTCGAAGAACTCAAACACTGTCAGTTTGATGACATCATCTATATTTTAAAAATCGATCAGTACTATGTACCTATTTCAAATGCTGGTACTAAAGTAGTCGATTAGTTGAACTGAAGGAATTCAATTTGATGTCAATAAATCTGATTATAACGAATTTTGGGGACACCCCCCTAACCCCCCGTACACAGGGGGAAGTCCCAAAATAGAAAAAGCAAAGTGTCGAATGATGTTTGGTTCCACCCGTGTACGGGGGTTAGGGGGGCTCCCCAAAATCTGTTACAATCAGCAATAAATATTTGTATTGAGACGTATTGGTAGGGTGCGTCCCACGCACCTGATTCCCTGGTATACCCCTCTGTTCGGTGCGTAGGACGCACCCTACATCACGTTATTTTAGTAATTGCAATCAATAAATCATTATGCCACGCTTAAATTTAAAATCCACCCACAAAGTCGTCAAAAATTTCTACCAAGAAATGGCGGCTCTTTCTGATTTAAATATCAGTACTGAGGGAGCTGTTGCACCGGCTTTTGCCACTATTTTGCGCCATTGTGCAGGGCAATTTGACTTGCAATTGGTTGAACAATACCCGATTAATCGTGATGGCAAACGTCCTATAAGAACCGATGGCACGTTATTAGATCAGTTTGAATTACGGCACGGTGTTTGGGAAGCGAAGGATATTAAGGATAATTTAGCCAAGGAAATTAAACAGAAGTTTAAACAAGGTTATCCAGATGATAATATTTTATTTCAAACACCACAACGTCTTGTATTATGGCAAGATGGGCGCGAAGTCTTTAACGAAGACATTACGCTTAATCCCAATTTATTGATTGATGGTTTGACTCTATTTTTTGGCTATAATCCACCCGCTTATGAACAGTGGTTCGATGCTGTTCTTGCGTTCAAAGATAAGGTTAAAGAACATGGCGACGCGCTCTTAAAAATTATTGAGCAAGAATTAAAAACCAATCAAGCGTTTATCCAAGCCTTTGAAGGTTTTACCCAACTCTGTCAGGAGGCGATTAATCCGAATTTGTCCTTAAACGCAATGCAAGAAATGCTGATTCAACACTTGTTGACAGAACGCATTTTTAGAAAAGTTTTTGATAATCCTGATTTTGTGGAACGCAATATTATTGCGCGTGAAATTGAAAAAGTCATCACTGCGCTGACTTCACGTTCATTTAGTCGCCATGAATTTCTCAAAAAACTAGATCGCTTTTATGGCGCGATTGAAACCACCGCCGCAACCATTGATGATTATACCCACAAGCAGGATTTTTTGAATGCGATTTATGAAAAGTTTTTCCAAGGCTTCGCTGTTAAAGTTGCTGATACGCATGGCATCGTTTATACACCGCAGCCGATAGTCAATTTCATGGTGCAATCGGTTGAAGATATTTTACAAAAAGAGTTCAATAGTTCTTTGAGTCAGCCGGGCGTGCAAATTCTCGATCCGTTTGTTGGTACTGGTAATTTCATTATTCGGGTTATGCGAGCCATCAGTAAATTTAGTTTGAAAAAGAAATATTTAAACGAGTTGCATTGTAATGAGGTGATGTTGTTGCCTTATTATATCGCTTCAATGAATATTGAACATGCCTATTATGAAATCACGGGACAATATGAGCCGTTTACCGGGATTTGTTTGGTGGATACCTTTCAGTTAGCAGAAGTTCGGCAACAAGACTTTTTTACGACTGAGAACACGGCACGAGTAAGACAACAAAAACAAGCCCCCATTTTTGTAGTAATTGGCAATCCACCTTATAACGTTGGGCAAGTCAATGAAAATGATAACAATAAAAACCGCTCATACAAAGTGGTTGATAAATGGGTACGCGACACTTATGCCAAAGATTCCAAAGCCACCAATAAAAATGCGTTAGCTGATCCTTACGTGAAAGCAATCAGTTGGGCTTCTCGGCGAATAGGTGATGAAGGCATTGTTGCACTCGTTACCAATAATGGTTTTTTAGATAGCATTGCTTTTGATGGGATGCGAAAACAGTTGGCGCAAGATTTTTCTAAAATCTATATTCTGGATTTAAAGGGTAATGTCAGAAAAGATTCGATGCGCGATGGTATTCCGATTGGAGAAAAGCATACCGTTTTTGGATTAGCTGCGATGGTGGGCATTTCAGTGACTTTTTTTGTCAAAAAACGTACCCAAGAAAACACTCAAATTTTCTATAGTAGTGTTGATTGGAAAGCAACCCGTTTAGAAAAATTTGCTTTAATCGAAAAAGCGAGTGTTTTCTCTAAATTGGATTCTCAAACGATACAGCCTGATAAAAAACACACTTGGCTCACTGAAGGCTTACATTCTGAATTTGATGACTTTATGCCGTTGGGTACGAAGAAAACAAAAGCGGCTAAGACGGAAGTTGAGGGAGTAGTATTTAAAACTTATAGTAGAGGTGCTGAGACAACTCGTGATGCTTGGGTATATAGTTTTGATCAGAATACTTTGGTTGAAAATGTTAATCGGTTAATTGAAATTTATAATATGGAAATTGATCGTTGGCATAATAGAACCAATAAAAATGTCAACTTGGACGATTTTGTTTTGAGTGATGAAACAAAAATTAAATGGAGTAGTCGCTTGAAAGAATGTTTACTTCGTGGACAAAAAGCCACTTATGAAAATGGTAAAATTCGTCATTCTCTTTATCGTCCATTTTGTTCACAATTTCTCTTTTTTGATGAAATATTAACACATCGTCAAGGACAATTTCCTGTTATTTTCCCAACGAAAAAAACAGAAACTGAAAATCAGGTGATTTGTGTTAGTGGTGTTGGCAGTAGTAAACCATTTCATGCTTTAGCAGTTAACCTTATTCCGTGTTTGGATTTTCTTGAAAAAACGCAATGCTTCCCCTTCTACACCTACAATGAAAACGGAACCAACCGCAAAGAAAATATTACCGACTGGGCATTAAACCACTATCAAACCCATTACCAAGACAACAAAATAACCAAATGGGATATTTTTCATTATGTCTATGGACTTCTGCATCACCCTGGTTATCGGGAAAAGTACGCTGCGAACCTCAAAAGAGAACTGCCGCGCCTCCTGCTTGCTCCCAACTTTTGGGAGTTCGCCACTGCCGGCAAAAAACTCGTTGACTTACACCTCAACTATGAACAACAATCAGAATACCCCTTAAAATTAATGGACAAAGCCGATATGCCCTTAGATTGGCGTGTTGAAAAAATGAAACTCTCCCGCGACAAGCAGCAAATCATTTACAACGACTCCCTAACTATTGGTGGCATTCCTCCCGAAACCTTTGAATACAAACTCGGCAATCGCTCCGCCCTCGACTGGATAATTGATCAATATCGGGTTAAAGTAGATAAAAGAAGCGGCATTGTCAATGATCCGAATCAATTGGATGATGAAGAATATATTGTGCGGTTGATTGGTAGGGTGGTATTTGTGAGTTTGAAGACTGCGGGTGTACTGAAAAAATTGGGAGATTTTGTGTTATAATTATTTGTTCAAACTGAAAGTTTGGATTCCTTAACTATAGGCATTCAGAAAAATAGACGTTATCAGACCTGCCAGGTTTTGAAAACCTGGCAGGTCTTAAAACTAAAATATTTATCTGAAGAGCTATAAAAATGGAGATTTAAAAAAATGTCTTTTTTTAAACTTATCGTGTATTTTCTATTTGTATGTTTAAGCATTGTTAGTCTACCTATCAATGCAGAGTCTGTTGCTAATCCGAAATCCGAGTCGGAACAACCCGCCTCTTCAGAACCAGCAATCGTAGTAACACCACAATGGCTTGAAGAACGGCAAAGGGTGATTGTTAAGGCACAAACCAAGCTAGAAAATGTTCAAAAAAGCTTGCAAGCAAAGGAACTAGAGTTAAAGAAAAAACTAGCAAGTTTGGCAGAAAACGACAAAATCACCGAAAAAATGCAGGAAAAAGCCGCTGAGGAAAGGCAAACAGTTAACCAGACGTTAGAAGAAATTCGTTTGGCACGACAACGTGTTCAAACTGAACATGACAAGGTGAACCAACGTTTCACAGAACTCGACAAGTCATTAAAAGAACTCACCCAGTATCCACGAGAAATACAAACCGTTGCTCAAAATCAACGAATCACTGAAAAGGAAAAAGAGCTTGCTTTGTACAAACAAGCGGTTGAAATTGGACAACAACATCTTGAAATGTTCAAAACACAGACGGAATTGGTCGTCAAGCAAGCGATTATTGCTATTGAGTGGCATAAGCAATTGCATACAATACCACAAGAACATCAAATTCAAGAAAAGGAACAAACAATCGTTGAAACAAAAACGGCATTAAAGCAGCGTGAAGAAACCTTGACGGCAGAAAAAAAAGATTTACCTAACAAAATCGTTACTCTGGAAACAACTGAAGCGACTGCTGAAATATTAAGAAAGAAAACTGAAAAAGCGATGTTGGATACTCAAACAGCGGAAGTTGAAGTACAAAACTTGACATTAGAATACCAAAGTACCGAAACCAATTGGAAAAACCAATCAACCAGTTTGGAAAAGCAACAAGAAAAATTGGAGACTTTTCGCAAGACTCCCCCAGTAGAAGTAGAATATAAACCTTTGTCTGAGAAAAGGATTGCAGTCTTTGAAAACAACATTGAACTGCAAAAAAAGTTACTGGAAGTGGGACAACAAGAGCTTGCTCTTATCAAACAACGCATTGAACAAGCCAAAAAACGGCTCGTACTCTCGACAGAATGGTACAGCAAATTACAACCAGTGTATCAGCTTCGTCAAAATCAAGAATTAGAAAACCATATCCAACAGGAACAACTGAATCACTTAGCGCGTGCGGCTAAACTACGCCAAAAGTTAAACCTGATACCTGATCTTGAAGAAAACTTTGCACAACGTTATCTGTTAAAAATCCAAATTCAAGAAGCCAATGAATTGGCGCAACGTGCTACACTTCAATTAAAAATTCGGCATCTTCATGAGCAATTTCAAGAATGGCGAAAAAATGCGGAGGAACAAAAAAAAATAAAGGATGTGACGCAAAAGCAGCTTGACCATGAAAAAGTTATCCTCACCGAACTCAACACTGCATTACAAGAAATCCAAGTACTCCAAGAGTTACAACAAAATAAAATGACCCTCTTGGAAAAAAAACAAGAGGTTACCCAAAAACTTAGCGACACTTTGAGTGGTAAACCGCTGAAATTAAATAGCCAAGCTCAAAAATTGCTGGCAAAGCTCAAAGTGACTTTACAAAAGGAATTGGATAAAATGCCGCCTTTGCTAAAAAAAGGCCATGAATTACTGGTTTTTTTGGAGGAAAATTATACGGAAAATACGCGTCGTGCCCTCCTCAGGCAGAGAAAATTGCCAACAGGTACTACTGAATGGTGGAGTTTACTTAAAGAAATCGGTACGATACCCAATCTCATTATGCAGCAATTACAATTCACAGGGCGCGGTTTTATGCAAGCCTTTCAACAAACCACCCATAAAAACTGGATTATCCTTGGTGTTGCTCTGTTTATTTGGTTAGTTGTTGCCACGTTAATACCTATTTGGTACACGCGATTAGCCCAAATAAAAGTAGATATTTCTTCAGGAAACTTGCTACTTGGGTTACATCTGTGGCATAAGAATATGCTAAGTATTGCTATTGCAGGTATATTTGTACTGCTGTTATGGCTTACGCAACCCTCTCAACTAACCATCGTTGTCACCCTTATTTTATTATTGGGTTGGTTGGGGATTAAATTGCTCATTAATCTATCAGGGTTATTATTAGCACCGAAATCCAAAGGTCTATTATTAGCTGTCAACTCTAAATCTCGTGATGCGATTAAACTTCACCGGCAAGTGCGTTGGAATCTCATTCTTATAAGTACATTAGCGGTTATCATCACGTTGATTCATCTGGAATATGAAGGATTGATCGGGCTTTCTTTGGCAGCACGTGATCTGGTTGATAGTTTATTCATGGTCATGTTATCTTTGCTAATCCCTCCATTTATGCATGTTCGCACCAGTATACTCACGTCAATGCAAAGAAGTGCCAAAGGCTATTGGCGAGTAGTGATTAATCTTGTCACTTTATTAGTGCCAGCTGCTATTCTTGTCGTTTCAATTTTAGGGATAATCGGCTACATTACCTTAGGCTGGACAATTGCTAAATACTTAAGTGTTTTTTTGTTAGTGTTGATGGGTTGGTTGGTTGCCCAAGGCGTTGTCACAGATTTAGTGAATTTTTGGAAAAACGTTGTGTTAGAACGCAGCTCGTATGGTTCACTATGGGCTGAAGATATCATTCCTTTAATACATAGCTTAATCGGATTATTGCTACTAGGGGGAGCAGTGGTCGCATTGCTTTGGCTGACAGGTTGGTATTCTGATGTTGCGATCCAAGAAGGTACAGGAAAGGTGTTTCATTTTCCTTTGCTTACTTTTGAAAACGGTAATACCATTACTATCCTTAATGTACTTACATCAATCCTGATGATTTGGGCTGTTTTTTGGTTTGGTGGTTGGTCTCGCCGAGTCAGCTATCGTTGGGTTTTTCTCAATGTCAAAGATACTGGCATACGACACAGTCTATCGGTATTTATCCAATATGCAATCGTCGTGTTTGGGCTATTGTTCTCTTTAAAAACCATAGGTATTGATCCGACAGCATTGAGCGTATTTGCAGGTGCGATAGGTGTTGGTCTCGGTTTTGGTATGCAAAACATTGTCAGTAATTTTATCAGTGGTATCTTATTACTGATAGAACGTCCATTACGAGTCGGCAATGTTGTCGATATTGCAGGTTCTAAAGGAACAGTCAAGCATATTGGTATACGTTCTATGGTTCTCCAAGGAGAGGATGACAAAGAAATTATTGTCCCTAATTCCAAGGTTGTCACGGGTACTTTTACCAATTCTGGTGAATCTTATCTTGGTTCTGATGAAGAGGAAGAAGAGCTTGAAAAAATGACTTTGAAAATTGGCATCAGTTATGACAGCAATCCACATTTGGCTGAAAACATCTTAAAAGATGTGTTAGACAGTATATCGGAAATAGTCACTGATCCTGAACCTCAAGTCTATTTGTCAGAGTTTGCCGATTCCAAAATGACTTTTAGCATCAACTATTCTGTCGATACGGCTAATGTAGAATCTTCTGAAATTAAATCAAAAGTATTATTTGCTATATGGGATCGCTTTAGAGTGGCAGGTATCACAATACCTCATTCATAACGAGAACATGTTAAGCCTTCATGGTAATGGATTAATGTGCAAATAAAATCGGATCGAGGCAAAAGTTTCTCCGAAACTTTTGCCTCGATACCTGACAGGTTTTTAAAACCTGTCAGGTTTGATTCAACGGGACTCAAAAAGATGCTAAGTATAACTGAACTGTTACTGTCGTACCTGTTTCATCTGAAGTTTCAAAATGGATGTTTCCCTCTTGTGTTTCAGCCATTAACTTAGCAGAATAAGTTCCTAATCCAGTGCCTCCTAATTTTCCAGAGGTTGTATATTTACCAAAAAAGTTTTTACGAATTTCTTCGGGTACAACGCCTTGATTATGAATGCTAATAATTGCTTTTTTTTCCTCAGTGGAAAGAGAAACCCTCAAAATTGCATTATTCGGTGAAGCTTCTAAGGCATTTTTAATCAAGTTAGCCAACATCGGATAACATAAAAATTTTTCGCCTTGAACGGTAAATGTATCACTTTGAGTAATCGGTTTGCAGTGAAGCAGAATCTTCATAGAAATACTTTTGTCTTTTGCATGGACACTTATTTCATCTGAGATTTTTCTAATCACTGACAAAATATCTATAGCATTAGGCTTATATTGGTAAGTACCCATTTCCATCTTATACAGATCAAGAGAACGGTTTATCATATCTAGTATTTTGTAACCTGACTTCTCAATATTTTGTAGCATTTTTTTGTATTCTGGCTCAAGTTCCAATTCTTCCATAAGAATTGATGAATAGCCAATAATTCCATTCAATGGGGTTTTAAGATCATGGCGAGTGATACGTTCTACATTTTCCCGCAAAATAGCAGATTCTTCTAAAGCTGTGTTTCTCTTTTCTAGCTCTCTATAGGCAAGTTCTAATTCTAAGTGCGTTCTTACTCGTGCCTTAACAATGGCTGGGATGATGGGTTTAGTAATATAATCCATTGCGCCAAGCTCAAGTCCTTTCGTTTCATCCTCCGCTTCATCTTGTGCTGTGATAAAAATCACAGGAATTGTTTTTGTTGTTGCATCTGCCTTGAGTTTGGTACAAACTTCATATCCATCCATATCTGGCATAACAATGTCCAAAAGAATCAGATTGGGTTTTTGAGAGGCCACAATTTTCAAAGCAGCTTTTCCATTGGTAGCAGCAAGTATTTCATAATTTGGATTCTTTAATATGTCCATCAATACTTTAATGCTTTCTTTGGTATCGTCTACAATTAATATTTTTTGCTTAATCATCTCATTATTTCTTATTTACTCACTAATTCCAAAATAAATTTTGGACTCCAATTCCAAAATAAATTTTGGATTCCAAACAAGCGGTTTTCGGAGTCCAAAATTTATTTTGTAAACATTAGGTTATATTTAGCGTTTTAGCAATTTCAGCCAGTGTTTCTTGTGCTTCTTCAAACTCAAAATCATCAACTTGCAGTTCTAATTGGCGATAAAGTGGCTGTAATTCTTTATTGAGGTGACATTTGATGTTTGGTAACATCTCAATAGTCAGGGTATTACTTTCGTTGAGTAATTTTTTCATTTCCTGCAATTGAGGCTTAAGTGCGACTACATCTATTTTTTTGCAAGTAAGTTCTTCTTGTGGTTCAACCTTTAAATTAGCAAGTGTTTTCATCACAGTTGTTACAACAGCTTCAAATTGTTCCAGCATTTCTGGAAGTGTATTATTTTCTGTTTTAAGGGCTATTTCTAGTGCCTTCGATGTTTTATGTAAATCGTTGATACCAAGATTGCCACTCACCCCTTTAATAGTATGAGCAAGATGTTGAGCAGTTTTGATATCATCGTTTCTTACAAAGCTTATCATACTAGCCGCAACAAATTGATATGTTTTGTAAAAATCTCTTAATAATTTGAGGTACAATGAATGATTGCCACACAGTCTTTGAAGTCCAGCTACTACATCAATACCTGGCAATGGTGTTTTAAACACTTCCTTACTTTCTTTATTTTCCCTACTTTCTTTTTGACTTAATAAGGGATTCGGCAAATCACGTTTCTTTGATGGTATCCATTTTTCGAGGATGCTCAATAACTTTTTTGCATTAATGGGTTTACTGATATAATCATTCATACCAGCAGCGAGGCATTTTTCTTGATCACCCTTCATGGCATGAGCTGTCATGGCAATAATAGGCAGTTTTTCATGCTGAGGATTTTTTCTAATAAATTGAGTTGCATCATAACCATCCATTTCTGGCATTTGTATATCCATGAAGACGACATCGAAATTGGTTTTGGCAAGCATTGCTATCGCTTCTTTACCATGATTAGCAAGGTTTACCACTAAACCTTCTGTTATCATTATTTCTCGTGCAACTTGTTGATTAATGACATTATCCTCAACAAGCAAAATCTGCGCTCCTTTGATATTCTTTGGTGGGTAAGTTATCGCAATTTTTTTATATTCAATACATCCTTCCGTTTTTTTTACTTGAATACTAAAGAGAGCAGTAAAGTGAAAAGTACTTCCTTTACCAAGTTGGGATTCTACCCAAATATTTCCTCCTATCATATTCACTAAACGTTTGCAAATAGTCAATCCTAATCCGGTACCACCAAATTTACGGGTTGTCGAACTGTCGGCTTGAGTAAACGCATCAAACAAATGAGGAATCACTTCTGGAGAAATACCAATACCTGTGTCTTGGACGAAAAAATGCAATTTGACTTGTTTATCCTTAAATGTAAGTCGTTTTACACCAATCGTAATAGAGCCTTTTCGGGTAAATTTGAGGGCATTTGTGGCAAGATTGATCAGAATTTGCCCTAATCGTAAGGAATCGCCTACCAAACAACAAGATACTTCTTTATCTATACTAAAATCCAATGTTAATCCTTTTTCTTTAATTTTCATGCCAAGCAAAATGGACAACTTGTTTAATACTTGATTTAAAGAAAAAGGAATGACTTCAATCTGTAACATACCTGCTTCAATTTTAGAAAAATCTAAAATATCATTGATAATGCTGAGTAAAGCTTGGGAGGAAGATTCTATATGTGAGAGATAATCTTGTTGTTTGAGCGTCAATTCTGTTTTTAATGCCAGGTGAGTTAAACCAATAATAGCATTCATTGGTGTACGAATTTCGTGACTCATATTTGCCAGAAAGTCGCCTTTTGCTTGATTTGCGAGTTCTGCCTGTTCTTTGGCTTCAATAATATTACACGTTGACTTTTGTAAATCATCAGCCATTTTATTGAAAGAGATACCCAGTTTTCCTATTTCATCCTCTAATTTCATGGTTATTCTTTGGGAAAAATCTCCAGCCGCCATTTTTTGTGTGATGTGAATCAATTGTTGAATGGGTGCTAAGATGTGATTTTTTGACCATTGGAGAAAAAAGTAGAAAATTAAAACAACAAAAATGAGCAAACATAAACTAATAGCCAGGTTTCTATTCGCTGAAAATTCCATATCCAACATGATGGTATTGGCTTGTGTACCTGCGACATTTGAAATCGCTAATCCTGTATTGATAGCTTTTGTGGCGGCTTCAAACCAGGTTGTTGCATCTACAGGATAGGGTACATTTTTAATCACTTTGATAATAACCCAAAAATCACTTGTATTCTTTTCAGCATGAAGAAATATCGGTTGATAAACCAGTATTTGCCTAGAATTTAAGCGCACAGTACCGCCCTTTTGAGAAAGAATTTGTTCTGCAATTTTTTTAGGATAGTCCTGTTTTACATTATGATGTGATCGATTAAGCTTTTTCATCATTCCCCATTCCTTACTGGCATTGGGATGGTGAAGATAAAACCCATCCTGATTGACTAAAATATAATTTTTCTTTTCATTGCTTTTTGTGATTTTATTCAAAAATAAAGGCGTATCGATGAGTAGATTAAAGACAACAAGTCCAGCCCGTTTTTTTTCATCAATAAAAACAGGTGTTGCAAAACGAAGTACTGGTTTAAAGGGAATTTCAATTTCTCCATGTTCTATATTGAGATCAAGTGGTGATAAATAGATTTTCCCAGCTAGTAAATTTATGGCTTTCTGAAAATAATATCGATTATTTTTATTTTGTAACTGTTGTTCGCGAACAAGTTTAGTCGTTTTACCATCAAAATCAACACGCACACGTTCTTGTCCACTATTATCTAAATAACGAATTTGCATATATACTTTTTTAATTTGGGCAAATTTTTCAAAGAGTGTTTCTACTGCATGGAGTTGTTTAGTTAAATAGCCCTCTTTATTTTCTATCAAAGCATTAGCTAAAGAAGTAACACTGTGATGGTTGCTCACGTTTAATAAATCGGTAGAAATACCCGCTAAGGCTAATGCGGTAACACTATGATGGTTACTCACATTGAGCAAATCACTAGAAACACCCGCTAAATAATTTTGCAAAACCACTTGTCTCCGAAAGATTTGCTGAAAAGCAGTTTTAATAACCTCTTTTTGTTTTTTACTGGCCGCAAAAATTTTTTCTCTTACTTGTTGAAATGAAGATATAAACTCTTCTTCAAAAGTATTAATTGCTTGTTCCATCTCGTTTGAAGTTGAAGGTTGCCCTTTTAACAGTAATACTTGAGTAATTAGTTGATCTACGATAGAACGATAGTGTTTTATTTTATTCATTGTTTCATCAGTAAAAGGCCCGCCATAAGCGATAGCATTTCCTACCAACGCACGTTCTAATCCAGCAAATTCGCATAATTTAGCAATATTTGAGCGAAGAACGCTATTTAAATAAGGTATTTGTTCTTGTTGATTTTGTGGCACAAAAGCTAAATCACGCAAATGAAATTCATGATCAATGTTCTTTGTAGCAATATCAATCCATTCATTTTTAGCAATATGACTATTAGCAATATGAGGACGAGTTTTCTTGAGTAACTGATATTTTTTGCGCCATTGATTGAATTTATTCTCAAAACCTTTATTTTTAATAAGAATAACCAGTTTTTCAGCATACTTATCGGCTTGCAAGATTTCGGCATCTCCTTTTTTTCCCATTTCGATAAATCTTGGAAATAGCGATGACGAATCGCCCTCGCCGCTACCAAGGATGGT
The DNA here is from genome assembly GCA_030378085.1 of Candidatus Parabeggiatoa sp. HSG14. Taxonomy (GTDB): domain Bacteria; phylum Pseudomonadota; class Gammaproteobacteria; order Beggiatoales; family Beggiatoaceae; genus Parabeggiatoa. The sequence goes on along the minus strand of JAUCGK010000036.1, from coordinate 14,020 downwards.
CGCTCCCAATCCTCGTTCAAGTGCTTGCCATCCTGCAGCTGCATTCAGATATCCTGCCATTAGGTTTTTGATTCGATATTCTTTGGCATGTTTTTTTTCTTCAAACGCGCTATTAATAACCATGCTGACTAATGTGATTAATACACATAATAAAATGCCTGAAACGAGAAATATTTGAGATTTTAATGTTTTCATGTTTATTCTAAAATAGGTTAGGGTATATTTTCATTTTCACGGTAAAAATAATATACAAGTTTTACTCTTATCATTATACATATAGCGTTTCCCGATTGAATAAAGGCAAGTTTCTTGCCAACACCTTTATCCTCGTTTATCGATGAGGTATGATAGCATTAATAAACAATCAATCAACAATTTTAGCATGAAAAGTTAGAAGTGATTTTGGTATTCTGAAGATTTAATTTTTGGCATCACCCTAAGGTGGATTTTCTCAGACAACCCCCCATATAATGGGCTTAAATATAAGGATAACTAAAAATATGCAAAATAAACAAACTGGTTTAACCCAATGTCCAGTCAATTTGCCACGACGAGATATTGCCGTGATGGTTCGATTTGTGCGTACTATGTACCACTTAAGTCAATTGCCGACTTATCATAAATTAATGACAAAAAAGCGGCCAACTATCGCTTGTTTTGATCCGAAACATGATGCGGTTATGATGGGATATGATTTTCATCTCACGGATATAGGACCCCAATTGATTGAGATAAATACCAATGCTGGGGGCGGATTTTTGGCTTTTCGTGCTAATTATCCTCATGTATCTGAAGATGAACTCCCCTCAAAAAAAATTCAAAAAACAGTACTCAAAATGTTTGCTCAGGAAATGCAGCAATTTAGTAATGCTATCAAAGAAAAACCCTCTCTGATTGCTATTGTCGATGAAAAACCAGAAAATCAATTCTTTTTTCCTGAAATAAAAGCTTATGCACAAATATTTAAAAATTGGGGAGTGCCAACAGCGATAGTCGATCCAAGTGAATTAAGCATTAAAAATGTTCACCTATTCTTGGGAGAAAAACCAGTAGATATGATATATAATCGGCATTGCGACTTTTATTTAGAAAATTCAGTGATGGATAATATAAAATCTGCTTATTTAGCCCGTACCGTTTGCCTTACCCCAAACCCTATTGTTTATGGACTTTTAGCAGATAAGCGTTGTATGGTCATCTGGTCAAATTTAGAAACCTTGCTCAAATTAGGTGTTAACAAAACAATTGCCAATTTTATCACCTCTGTAGTCCCCGCAAGCTTTATGTTATCTGATTTAGATGCCGAAAAAATCTGGTCTCAACGACGACAATGGGTCTTTAAACCCGTTAATAAGTATGGTAGTCGTGGTGTTATCATAGGAAATAGTTTGAGGAAAAATAGATTTAGTACATTGCCTCCCAACGAAACGCTAGTACAACGTTTGGTTAAACCCTCCCTTACCGAATGTGAAGGCTACGATAAACCTTTAAAAACCGATATAAGACTATTTGCTTATCGTGATAAAATATTAGGGATTGGAGCCCGACTCTATTATGGACAAGTCACTAATTTTAAAGAACGTGGGAGTGGTTATGCCCCAGTGTGTATTATTTAGTTTGAAATCATCCAAAATAAATTTTGGACTCCAATTTTAAAGAACGTCCCCAGTGTGTATTATTTGGTTTGTGGTGATAAGGCGAAATGTATTGAAGCTGGTGTCAGTGATTATTTACCAAAACCTGTCGATACCTACAAGCTGCTTTCTCTGATGCGCGTATGACTATAGCGTTTCCCGATTGGATAAAGTACAACCTCCCCTAAATCCCCTCCTTAAATTAAAGTACAACCTCCCCTAAATCTCCTCCTTAAATTAAAGTACAACCTCCCCTAAATCCCCTCCTTAAATTGAAGAGGGGACTTGTACCTGACGCAATCGGAAAATGCTATAGCGGTAAAGAAGTCCAAACTTTAGTTTGGCAGAATTGAAAACGTATAATGCGCTGTATTAATAATCGCCTTTTCAGGCGAAAAAGAACGCTCCAGAAAATTCACTTGCCCATCATTTTTGACTAAAATAAGTGTAGAACAGCGGGTACCGTACTTCATACTCACAATAAATAATGGTGCAAGCAATCGTTCCCATGCTAGATTCACACCTGTATTAGGCAATTCTGAATCAGGCACAGGTGTTTGGTTATAAAGCAGTGCAAATAAATCTTCTGTTGATAAAGATGAAGAAAGCAATAATTTTTGCAATGCTTCTTTACCCTTTTCAACTTTTGGCCAAGGCGTATTCAGTAAATGATTACTCAACCCATGAATCCCGGGTACAATAGTTTGTAACCCTTTACTACGATTAGAATAATAGTACAACTCTCCCACCGTACCCACAATTAAATTAAGTCCATTATAATCTCCCGCACGATTCATACATTGTTGTAAGTAATTTGTCGGTGAACTCTGTTCACCTAAAAACTGACTCACTAACAAACCACGTGAAAGGGGAGAAATGGGCGATTTGAAAGGTTCACGATAATTAGTAAGCATGGCTATTCGCCCTTGTCGAGTCATACCTAACCATGTTCCCCCTCTTTGTAAATCCCGCCCGGCTAACACAGTTGGCGTGTCTTCCCAAAAGGCTACGGGAGCTGTGGGCCGATTATGAAACTCATCACGATTGGCAGCAATAATCAAAGGATATTTAGGGTGAGTTTTATAAGCTAATAAAAGTAAACACATTTGTCATTGATAATCAAATATTTTCGGTAAGAGCAATACCTACCGGTTTTTAAAAATTGGCAAGTCTAAAATCTAAGATATTGACTGTTTTGGCTACATTCTTCACAGCGTGAAAAGCTTGCAAGAATAACTGTCATAAAAAATCTGTATCTCCCCCCATTAACCACCAATGTCCATCAATTTCTTCGGGCGGAAAACTTTGAGACCAAATATTGTGTGGAATTAAAATATCTAATGGTTGTTGTTCAGCGTCTTGTAAGGGAAACGCGGTGACAAAATTTTCGGTAATCCATAGCTTGATTTGCTGCATTCCCCAATTTCCTGCAATACGTTGTACCTGTTTAATGGCTTCTGGAATATGTTTTAAGTCACCAATGAAATCCATGATTTGGCATACTTCTTCTTCGCGTTTAATAATTAGAATTCCCAATAGTTTACCTGTAAAACGCTTTGTTAATAAAAGTAATTCATAATGATTGTGTGGATGGGAGAGATAGCGATGTTGTATATGAGAAAAATCGCGTATTCCCACTAAGGAATTTTGTAAACAGGAAGCCATTTTTTCCCACAATTTATCGACAATTAATTTATTTTTCTTCAAATGTGGTATTAAAAGCCGAAAGCGAATTGATAAATGCGGTTTGTCAGGCGTGGTTTTCCAACGTAATTCAGTCATTTTTCCAACAGTTCCATACAATTTTAAATGCTGTGCCAATTTCAGATGACGTTCCGTAGGAAAACCATAACCAACCCAAGTATGTGCGCCATAACCAATATACTCTTCTAAAAAAGTGGCCATCGTGAGAAAAAAAGCACCACTTCGCGTTAACACTCCACGTTCTTTAGTGGAAACCATGACATCGGTAATTTGTACCGCCCGTTTAGGTTGTCCAAAATAACGTATTTCGCGCATGATTCCCCCATAATGGGCTATCATATTATTATCTCGCCATGCGACAATACCCAACCCACGATCTTGCCCATATTTCCATTCCCAAAAAGCATCGCTCATTTTTTGAGGTTCAAAAACTTCACTAAATAGTTCTCTGATAGTGTTTTTATCTTGCGCTGTGACTGAAGTGATTTTCCAACGGGGTGGTTTTGCTTTTGCAAAATTTAATAAAACATAGCCATAATGCCCATCAGCATATTTTTGTTGGTAGTCCTTTAAAGTACTTAACAGGTTCTTTAGAATAATTGGCTCTAACTTTAAATCTGCTAACAAAGCCACTTGCAGTTTTTCTATCACCCAAAGTAAATAATCCACCATGGGGGCAGTTTGCGTTGATAAATCTATCTGTTCAACCAATTCAAACCCACATCGCTTTGCTTGTGCCAATGTATAAGTGAGTGCTGGTAAATGGTACGTGAGATGCTTTGATGTTCGTTGCAAACCGATTTCATCAGCAATTAGAATAACACCATGCGTTGTCAACAAATTATGTGCTTTATTAAACAACGTCAAAGATTCTATAGATTGTGCAGATTGTTGAAATATAATGACTTCATAACTTTCAGCAGGTGCAGAGAATGCTTCAAAAGAAACACTCTCTAAAGTCACATTATTATTCTTAACCTGTTGTTCAGCAAGATCAACTTGTTGAGAACCAGAACTTATACCAGTCACTGTATAACCACGTTCAGCCAACTGTAAAGCTGTCGTACCCAAACCGATATCAATGACTAAAATACGACTAGGAGGGGGAGGTAAATAAGAAAACAGCAAATCTATTGAACGCTGTTGAATCTCTCGTACTGATATATTCTGAATGGATTCCCCTTTATGAAATACACCATAATGCAAATAATCCACAATGCCTTCTTGTAAATAGAATGCATGGGCGAATATATTAAAGGGGAAATTTAAGTCGGTATAGTTATTTTGATAAATTTTGTCTGTCATTATTTGGTCTATTTTTTTCGTTTATGCTACCAATACCAAAATTTGTTGCTGGAATAAAATACAATATTATTGTTCCCAAGTTTTACTTGGGAACACACTGTTGAGAAGCTTTGCTTCGTGAAATAGGTAAGAATTTGAGTGATTATTTTTATTCATTATTATTGTTCCCAAGTTTTACTTGGGAACACACTGTCGAGAAGCTTTGCTTCGTGAAACAGGCAAAAATTTGAGTGATTATTTTTATTCATTAATACTCTTTCTTATTGAAGCAAAGCTTTTTAGATAGTGCGTTCCCAAGTAAAACTTGGGAACGATTACAAATTTGTTGTGTTGTTTATGAGAAATAATTTCCCGAAACAACATACTCCCTTAAATTTGTGTCCATTGACGCGGTAAACTGACAACGCCCACTTCTAATCCTTGTTGATGTACCTTAAGTTTGGAAGGGAGGTTTGCCTGATCATAAACATAAATGGCATTCTCACACAGCAAGTATACCGTAATCCAATAGTCACCTTTTAACAGAGCTAATTGTGGAAAGTTGACTTTGGCTTTAGCGTTTCCTTGAGCATCGCGCTTAATAGGTAAACCATCATGGTTAGTACCAGCACTGGTAATCATTCGTCCATCTTCGCTGAAAATCACTAACCCAAGACTTGGTGATGGCAATTTGGGATCTGATGCAAAACCTATTGTGACACATAATTCACTCTTAAGGCTAAAAGCCTCTAAAGTTAAATCTCCCGTGAGAACACCATCAATTGTAAGAGTAACATTGGTAATATGTGCAGTACCACTACGAGCAGTGTTGGTAGAGGAAACATCATCAACTTTTGTCTCTTTAGAAGGCTTTTCTATTTGCTCTGGAGGATTGTCTACTTCTGTTTTTGTTTCTTCAGAGGGATTTTCTATTTGCTTTGGTGGATTGGCTACTTCTGTTTTATCCTCAGTGGATATTTCATCAGAGGAATTATCTGTTGTTTTCGGTGGATTATCTGCAACTGCTTCTGGCGAAACAGGGGAATTTTCTGTTGTTTCTGGTTGATTTTCTGCAACTGCTTCTGGCAAAACAGGAGAATTTTCTGTTGTTTCGGGTGGATTATCTGGAACTGTTTCTGGCAAAACAGGAGAATTGTCTGTTGTTTCTGGTGGATTATCTGCAACTGGCGAAAATTGTTGTGTATCGGTTTTTGTGAGAAATTGATTGTAAGCACTGATGACGGCACTGGGCATTCCATCCAATTTTATATGACCTTTATCTAACCAAATCACACGATCACAAATGGCTTCTACTTGATATAGCGAATGTGAACAAAATAAAATGGTTTTACCCGCTTGTTTAAATTGCATGATACGATCAAAAGATTTACGCGCAAAAGCACCATCACCAACCGATAAGGCTTCATCAATAATTAAAATATCAGGCTCAACACAGGTTGCCACAGCAAAAGCAAGACGCATAAACATCCCTGATGAATAAGTTTTAACTTGTTGCTCCATAAAATCTGGAATACCTGCGAAGCTAACAATATCATCATATATTGCGTCAATCTCTTCTATAGATAAACCTATCATTGTGCCACTCAAGTAAACATTTTCACGCCCTGTCATGTCTTGGTGAAAACCGCCACCCAATTCTAACAATGCACCAATACGCCCTTTCACTTCACAATGTCCAGCATCCGTCCGTAAAGTGCCAGTGATAACTTTTAATAAGGTGCTTTTGCCAGCCCCATTATTACCCACAATACCCACAACTTGCCCCTCTGAAAAGCTTAAACTTAAAGGGTACAATGCGGTAAAAGATTGATGACGCGGCTTGTGCGTTATAATTTCCAATAAACGATCTATACCGTGTGCATAATGGGTATAAATTTTACTGATGTTTTCTAATTTAATGACTTCCATTGTTTTGTTATTCTAAAGCTAAAACTTTAAATACTTTTATTTTCGTAAGTGAAAATTTAATCATATCTCACGATAAAATGGTAAATCTTATATTTTACTAAACTTTAATTTGATCTATTTCTGTTAATTATTAATTTTTAGTATGCTTATTTTATAGATGTTCTGGATTCATTATCGTTCCCAAGTTTTACTTGGGAACGCACTGCACGAGAAGCTTCGCTTCAAAAATACCCAAAATAGCTGCTAAAAATTTGTCAGACATAAACTAAATGATTTTATCGAAGCAAAGCTTCTTGTGCAGTGCGTTCCCAAATAAAATTTGGGAACGATAAAAACGATATAAAGATAAAAATCCCAAACACCTATGATGCTTATTTAAATTTTCTAACGATATATTATAAGGACATAGAACCACTTCAACAACTAGCTTCGATGGGAAATAGTATTTGCCTAACAGTGATATCTCATTGTTATACACAAGTCAAAATTTGCTGATGTAGGGTGGATAAGCATAGCGTCATCCACCTTTTTCGGGTTTTGGTGTATGACGCTGTCGCTTATACACCCTACCATAAAATCAATGACTTAAATATTTGTGTATAACGATTGTAGGGTGGATAAGCATAGCGTCATCCACCTTTTTCGAGGTTTGGTGTATGACGCTAACGCTTATACACCCTACAATAAAATCAATGACTTAAATATTTGTGTATAACGATGATCCGTGATATTGGGTGTAGGGGCGAACATGCGTGTTTACCCAAGAATCTATCTGCATAACATCAGTTAGGAATGAGGATTAAATAAAATCCGAATCTTAAACCTGACAGGTTTTTAAAACCTGTCAGGTTTGAACCTCAAAGTTAGAAGTTATTAAATCCTCATTCCTTAATAACTATGGTGTATTAAAATGTGATATTGTTAAGTGATTAAAGAATTTAAATTTTCAATCTTCAAAACTCATTAATTTTATTTATTCCTTTGACAAAGGGAGACTAAATAAAATTTATTGTAATTTCAAGATTTTGCCAACGAAAAAAAGCTTTAAGAAAAAAGTGCTTTTTACAGGTCATTGACCTCGACACTTTATGAGTATACTATAACAATGTGTCTTTTCAATTTTAAAAAAGGAGTTAATCATGTTCACTAAATGGCCTATTTTATGGCCCTCATCACTGCTGTCAAACAGTGTTTACCGCAATACATTGAGTCTCTGTCTTGGTATATTGCTCATGGCGGCTTTTTCTGTTGCACAGGCGGATGTTCGTCTGACTAACATTAGTACCCGCGCTTCCATTCAAGGTGGTGCTGGCGATATTATTGCTGGCTTTATTATTACTGGTACTGGAACTCAAAAAGTCATTGTTCGAGGCTGGGGCTTAGAAACCGGTGTTAATCCCAAACTAACACTCCAAAAATATCCCAGCGGTGATTTGGTAGCGAGTAATGATAATTGGCAAACGGATTCTCGAGCCAATGAAATTCCAACGCACCTCGCTTTACCTAATTCTACCGATGCCGGTTTGTTGTTAGATTTACCTGTCGGTGCATATACTGCTACTTTGAGTTCTACCAATGCTAAAGGACTTGGGCTTATCGGAGTCGATACTGTTGATGGTACATCTATTCCATTGACTAAACTCAGTAACATCAGCACCCGCGCGCCCATTCAAGGCGGTGCAGGTGATATTATTGCTGGTTTTATCATTAACGGAACGGAAACACAACGGGTTGTGATAAGAGCTTGGGATATAGAACCAGGTGTTGATCCCAAACTGACACTCCAAAAATATCCCAGCGGTGATTTTGTCGCAAGTAATGACAACTGGAAAACGGATTCACGCTACAGTGAAATCCCCAGTGAAATGACAACGAGTTTTGATAATATTGATGCTGCATTGTTATTAGATTTAGCCGCTGGTGCTTATACCGTGACGCTGAGTTCTGTTGGTACAAAGGGGATAGGGCTTGTTGGGGTGGATGCTATAGAATCAGAAACACCACCGTCACCTTCTGCCCGTTATACCGATAATGGCGATGGTACTGTCACAGATAACCGTTCCAAGCTGGTATGGCTGAAGAATGCAAGTTGTGTTGACCTAAATCCAGAAGGATACGGATCGGATTGGAATACAGCTATGCAAAGTGCAGCTAGTTTAGCTAGTGGACAGTGTGGTTTGAGTGATGGCTCGAAAGCGGGTCAGTGGCGTTTACCAACTAAAGAAGAATTGGAAGCAATGATAGACAAGAAGTATTCTTCTCCGGTACTTTCCAACGCTGCGGGTACCGGTAAGTGGCAAGAAGGTGATGCGTTTTCGTCCGTGCAGACGGACTTCTACTGGTCGTCTTCTGCGGACTATGCGGACGAAACGACCAGCGCATGGTACGTGGACATCGACGACGGCTACGTGGACATCGACGACGGCTACGTGTACAACGACGGCTGGGCTAACACGGGCTTTGTATGGCCCGTTCGAGACGCTAAAGCATCCGTAAAGCTTCGTTATACCGACAATAACGATGGTACCGTTACAGATAACAATTCCGGACTGATATGGCTGAAAAATGCAAATTGTTTTGGCATGCAAAAGTGGGACATAGCTACGCAAAAAGCAGCTAATTTAGCTAGTGGGCAGTGTGGTTTGACTGATGGCTCGACAACGGGTAAATGGCGTTTACCGACTAAAGAAGAATGGGAAGCAATGACAGACGATAACTATTTTAAACCGGCACTTTCCAACGCTGCGGGTACCGGTAAGTGGCAAGAAGGTGATGCGTTCTCGGGCGTACAGACGGACAGCAGCAGCTACTGGTCGTCTACCACCTACGCGAATGACACGACCTACGCATGGTACGTGGGCATCTACTATGGCAGCGTGAGCAGCGACAATTTTACTAACACCTTCTACGTATGGCCGGTGCGAGGCGGACAATAGATTCTTTGATGCTTTGAATGCTTTGACGGGGGTTGCAAGGGGGTGTCCACCTTGCTCAATTTTTTTTTCGGCTTTTTTGGTTCATCAAACAATGGTATTTTAGCAAACGTAGGGTGTATCCCACGTACATTTTGTCTGAATCAGAATTAACAGAATTTAAGAATTTTCAGAATGGCTCCCTTTTAATTTAAAGTATTATTCTGTTAGTTTTGTCTATTATACTCTGAACGTTCAAATTTTCGGATTTAAGACCTGACAGGTTTTCAAAACCTGTCAGGTCTGGCGTGCATTTTTAGTATATTCTCATAATCCGAAAACCTGAACGTCTGAAGTATAGTTCTGAAAGTATAAAGTACAACAGATTAGCTTCATTACCGGATTCATTCAGTGAGCTTTCTAAGCTTATTGACACATTTTAATATTGGCTTCTTACTTCATTAATACCACAACATTAATCCGTTTATTTTGGAAAGAAGTTGTACTTACGAGACATTAAGAAAATAGAGAGTACAACGAAGAGCGCGTAGGTTGGACTGACGATAGGAAGTCCAAAATTTTGGAGTTATCACCCTTAAATGTTGGAGTTCGCAAGCTTACTCCAACCTACGGGTTCAATCATGAAAACGGCAGTTATTTGATATAAACGGGGAGATAACAATCCTTGCTTATATTCGATTTCTGTCGTTTTTTTTTTGGTTAGAATCTTGGAATTCGGTAGTTTATAGTCTTTAAATTTTGTCTCAAAACGAGTAAAATATATCTACTAATTTATATTGATTTGTAAAGTTAATCCGTTTAATTTGTTAATATATGCTATTTATAAGAGAATACACAAATGAATCAATCTATTACAGTCAATAACATTTTTAGTTTGGCCTGTCAATTAACAGCAACAGAACAAGCACAGTTAATGGTACGTCTGTTATTACTTCAAAGCTCACAAAAGACAGTTAAAACTATTCCTAATTCTTCAGAAAATGCCCTGGAAGAATTACAAAGCCTTGGAAAAAAAATGACCCAAGGTTGGCCAAACGGCGTTTCCAGTGCTGAAGTATTATCAGAAATGCGCCGATAGGAATTAAAAATGGATATGTACACCCTTGATGCCAGTGTTGTTCTAAACGCTTTTAACGAAACTGAGATCGGCTATACTGAAAGTAACCAACTCATTACCCAATTAGTGACTCAAACTATTCCTATCATTGAACCGTCATTGGTGTTAGTTGAAGTAGCAGCTACTATCAGTCGTATACATGGTGACACCATCTTAGCACAAGATTTTGCTATAGCTCTGCAAAAATTACCACAAATCACATTTATTCCTCTTGACCATGAAATAACCCAACAGGCATTGGAAGTTGCTGCTAATTATCAATTACGAGGAGCAGATGCAGTTTATGTTGCTGTAGCACTACGCTATAACACAAGCTTAATATCGCTTGATCAAGAACATTTAACTCGTGTAACCAGTATTATTCCAACACTCACACCAGCACAAGCACTTGCAAATATTTAGTACAACGAATTAAGGAACAAAAGAAAACGATAGGCATTTGGTATAGGGAAAAGAGTACAACGAATCAAAAAAAATCACAATGAATACAAAATATTGCCTATTCGTTGTTGTCTTTTCAAATTCGTTGTACTCCTTACGACATGAAAACGGCAGTTATTTGATATAAACGGGAAAATAAAAATCCTTGCTTATATTCGATTTCTGTCGTTTTTTTTTGAGACATTCAAACATCTTTAAATTTTGTTTTAATTTTATCTCAAAACGAGTAAAATATATTAAACTAATATGGTATTTTTCTTATTCATTGTACTTTCTCTCCACCTGCGCAAAGTATGAGTAAAGAATAGAGGGAAATTCCATTGTTTCATTCATTTTGAAATAAAGAGGATAAATATGACATACGAATTGATTCTTGATGAAATATCTCAGTTAACAATAGCCCAAAGAATCCTGCTTCTTGAAGAGGCTTGGGACAGGATTTTTCAATCTAATGAAGAGATTGAAATCCCAAGATGGCAACGAGAAGAATTGGATAAAAGACTTGCCGAACATAAAACTCATCCAAATGATGCCACGAACGCTAATGAATTTCATGCCACATTGAGAAAATCATTATGAGTTATCCTGTTTTCTATAAATCAAGGGCAAAATCTGAAGTCAAATCTGCCATTGAATGGTATGAAAGCCAAAGACGTGGGTTGGGTTTTGAATTTTTAACGTGTTTAGAAGACGCTATTGCTAAAATTCAAAATCATCCTTTTTCGTATCCGGAAAAACACAAGAATCTTCGACGTGTTTTGCTCAGACGTTTCCCCTATAGTGTTTTTTATCTTTTTGAAGATAATAAGATTTACATCTTTTCGGTTTTTGATAATCGACAAAATCCAAAGAAATTACTCTAATAGAAAGCGAAGGATACGTTAACGAAAACGACAGGAATTTAGTATAAACAGGGAGATAACAATCCTTGCTTATATTCGATTTCTGTCGTTTTTTTTGATTAGAATCTTGAAATTCGGTAGTTATAGTCTTTAAATTTTATCTCAAAACGAGTAAAATATATCAAACTTATTTTGTTATATTATTCACTAATCAATGAGAGGTAACTAGAAATGGCATACTCACTGATATTAGACGTACCAGAAAACGTCTATGAATTGCTCCTAAAAACAGCAACGCAAATTGGACAAAAACCTGAAGCAATAGCTGTTCAGTGGTTAAAAACGATAACCCAAAATCAAGAAGCTGATCCCTTTGAAAAATTTATTGGCGCGTTCAGTAGCCATATTCCTGACTGGGCAGATGAGCATGATAAATATATTGGGAAAGAAGTAATGGGAACGATGCCTAATACCAAACCGGAGCATCATTAAAATGTCTGATATTTTTGCAGATACTTCTGGATGGGCTGAATTGATTGACTCAACATTGCCATCTCATTCTCTGGCTGCCAAAATCTACCGACAGACACGGCAACCGAAAAATAAAATCATTACCACCAACTATATTATTACTGAACTCGTGGCACTTCTAACCAACCCACTTCGTATCCATCGAAAAAAAACCATTGAGTTCATTGATAGTTTGAAAGCTTCACCACATATTGAGATTGTCCATATAGACGCAATACTTGATGCCTCCCAACAAATTAATGAACCTCATGCCATGGAAATGAAATATACCATTGCCAATTTGCCACGTCAGAAAACACAAGCATTGGCTGATGTAACTCTATAGAGAGTACAACGAAACGCAGCGGCGAAACGCCCATATAAAAAAATCACAACGAATACAAACTCTTGCCCATTCGTTGTTGTCTTTTCAAATTTGTTGTACTCACTTCTTATGACATGAAAACGGCAGTCATTGAATATAAACGGGGAGATAACAATCCTTGCTTATATTCGATTTCTGTCGTTTTTTTTATCTGCTTCCCTGTAAATTCAACCTATTTTTCTTGCATTTTAACTCACACTTGATAAAATAGGTTCATCAAAGAAATTAAGTATACAAAACAATCACTGTTTAAAAATTTATTCACTCCCATTTTTTACATTAAAGGAATTTTCATATTATGTATCAAGTCACTAAAGAAACTCATATCAAAAACGGGCATTTGGAACTCAATAATCTCCCCTTTTCTGATGACGCTGCGGTTAAAGTCATTATTATTCCAAAAGTGAATTTTGAAAAAATGTCTTACGCTAAAATTCAATCCCTGACAAAAAAAATTAGTGGTAACTTATCTGATGATATTATTTGTGAAAGACACCAGTCATGAACTTGTTTGTCGATACTAGTGCTTTAGTGAAACTCTATCACCAGGAAATAGGGACAGACAATCTTGTCAATAGCTTACGTTTTCATAGTGTGAATAACTTAATCATTACCATTACTGATATTTCAAGAATTGAGTGTCATTCTGCTTTAATGAAACGTGTTAGAATTGGTGAAATGCGTTTAAAAAATGTCAGAGAAGCATTAACACTATTTGAGCAAGAAATAGAAATGTTTCATTTAGTAGAAGTTGATGTATTCGCTAAAGAATTTGCTGTACACCTTTTGGACGAAATTGCTCACAAACACAATCTGGCTACTTTAGACGCAATGCAATTGGCAACGGCAATTCTATCCCATCAAGCGATGCCAGTAGACTATTTTGTTGCTTGTGATAAAAGATTATTGAACTTTGCTAAAAAATACTTTAACGTTTTCAATCCAGAAATAGAAACAATTTAGACAGAAGTACAACGGATTAAAGAAATAAAATTCAGTAAGCTTTCTAAGCTTATTGACACATTTTAATACAGGCTTCTCACTTTATTCATACCACAGCATTAATCCGTTTATTCCCCTAATCCGTTGTACTTACGAGACATTAAGAAAATAGAGAGTACAACGAATCAAAAAAAATCACAATGAATACAAAATATTGCCTATTCGTTGTTGTCTTTTCAAATTCGTTGTACTCCTTACGACATGAAAACGGCAGTTATTTGATATAAACGGGAAAATAA
>JAUCGK010000280.1 GCA_030378085.1 Candidatus Parabeggiatoa sp. HSG14 | reverse complement strand
CTCACTATGATTAGCTAACATTCCTAATCCCAATAAGCTACCCAGTAAAGCAGATGTAGGAAATAACTCGTAAATATATCGTGGGATTTCTAAGGCAATATATTGAATAACTTCCCATAATCGTCAAAACCTTATGCTAATTGTAAACACTCGTCATAAAAGTGTCAACGAATTAAAATAATCCTTTAAACTGGCATAAGATTAACCCTTCTTGATAGCTAGAACTTACTCAATTTGTTATTAACGAATCACCTTATTTATTTCTCATTGTTAGCAATTTGCAATTAAAAACCACACAAAAAAACTATAAAATAAAAAATGTCCGTTTTATCTCGGTTTTGGTTTTTACTGATGATAATATCTATAAAATACTGAACCATAAATTTTCAATCAATTAAACCCAAAGGCATTAATCAAAGGGCTTTTTTTGGGGAGAACGACTACTTATTACGACTTAAAAGCTATGCTAAAACATTTCTTGTTTTAAACAATTGTGATTACTCAGAACAACCACAAGGGATTTTCCTTTTAAAAAATAATGAATCAGGCTGAGTAGTTACAAATAATTTTCCATTTTATGTAAGAAAATATTTACAACTTACCGAAAAATTAAAAATCACATAATATGAAAACCCTTGATAAATATATTGGTCAAACCGTGCTAGGGGGGATATTAATCATTTTATTGATACTGGTCGGTTTATTTAGCTTTTTTGAATTTATTGATGAAATTGATGATATAGGTAAACAACGTTATGGATTATGGGAAGTTATTCAATATATTGCCTTAGAAATCCCACGATATATTTACGAGTTATTTCCTACATCTGCTTTACTGGGTAGCTTATTGGGATTAGGAATGTTAGCTAATCATAGTGAGTTGACAGTTATGCGTGCAGCTGGTATGTCCATTATGCGAATTGGCATTTCTATCATAAAGGTGGGACTAGTGTTAACCCTTATTAGCATGTTGATAGGTGAAACTTTAGCTCCGATGAGTGGACAATATGCGACCAGTATGCGATCTATTGCACAATCTGAACATGAAAAACAGCAAATGGTTTTTACGACCCATTATGGGTTTTGGGCACGCGATGGTAACGATTTCATTAATATTCGCACCATTTATCCAGATGGTGGTTTTGGTGGGGTTGTTTTGTATGAATTTGATAATGCTCAGCATTTACAAGCACTCACTTATGCAAGGACTACTTATTATAAGGATGGAAAATGGACACTTTACGACATGGAAAAAAATCTGATCGAACCCACTCAAGTCAGCCGTCAATTTTTAAAAAGTATCACTTGGGATGCGATTTTAAGCCCTGAACTGGTTAAAATTGTTGTGGTTCGCCCCCATAAGCTATCAAGTATGGGATTATATAAATATATTAAATATTTAAAGCAAAGCGGACAACGAACAGCACAATACGAATTGGCTTTCTGGACACGCTTAAGTTATCCTTTAGTTGGTATGACTATGATTTTATTAGCGATTCCATTTGTTTTTGGATCGTTACGCAGTGTGTCAGTAGGACAACGCATTTTAGTGGGTGCATTGCTGGGAGTTGGTTTTCACATGCTCAATCAAACTATTGGTAATATTGGCTTGGTGTATAATATTAGCCCAATGTTCAGTGCCTTTTTGCCTCCACTATTATTCTTGGTTTTAGCAGGCATTATGATGCGGCGAGTACTTTAATTTTAGCTTTTTGAAGAGGCATACTTGGATGCTTAATCTTTAAACAAACTTCTCAGTTTATTAGGGAAAGGAAAGGGAAGAAAAAGAAGAGAATTTAAGTTGACAATATGAATTGATTGAAGAATGGACGAGAAGAGAAAAAATACTCATTAAATGGAGGGCATGCTTGAGTGTGACCAGCACTCAAGCTCCCCAGCCGCAATTCAAACTAGGTAGGAGTTATTTGAATCACGGTCACAATGTATATAGCAATAGTAATGCCAACTCTTGAAAACCTCACCATTTTATAACGAACATAACAACAAATATGGTAACTACTCAACCTTTCGTTCCCGCGAAAACAAAAAAATGCACACCATAACGCTCCAACATCACTCCTTATAAAAAACGTTAGTTTTAAATGAAGAGTTACAAAACTTCACTTTGAACAAACCAGAATTTTGGACTCCAATAAATGATGAAATCCATAAATTCAAACATTTGACAAAATTCTGACAAAAATAACATCAAACTGACAAAATTTTGACACATAATAATTAGCAAAATGTATTAAAGATTCAAATAACAGAATTATGACAACATTATTTTAGCTAACCTTTGATATTGTGTTTTTTTATCAGCACGTAAATGTAATTCTGGAGGTGGTTTTTTTTTAGCTGTTTCTTTCAAACGAACAATAAATTCTTTATCATCAATACGTTTATCGTTCCAAAATAGTTCTCTTTTTTCATTAATTGCCAACAATATCTTGTTGGGTTCCTCAGAAATATCTTGGCTTGCTGCTTCTGGTATATCAATCTTAATCGCATGAGGTGTGAATAAAGGGGCAGTAATGATGAATAAAATCAACAATACCAACATAACATCTACTAAAGGGATAATATATTTCTGACAACGGTTTGTTATTAGAATCATTATCAAAACTATCAAAAACCATTCTAGCCTCCTATTTATATAGCCATATTCGCATGAGTGAAAACAATTGCTCAATTTGAACGGGTTTTGTCAGATAATCGTTTGCACCTGCTGTAATGCTCTTTTCACGATCTTCTTTCATGGCTTTGGCAGTTAAGACGATAATAGGCAAATGTTCAAATTGTTTTTGTGTCCTAATGGCTTGCATGGTTTCATAACCATTCATCACAGGCATCATCACATCTATTATAACAAGGTCAATCGTGGGCGTTTTTTCTAAAATATCTAGAGCATCCTTACCATTAACTGCTTTGTAAATCTCCATTTCATTTTTTTGTAGGATATGGGAAAGTGCGTAAACGTTTCGCATATCATCATCTACAAGAAGTATTTTTTTGTCCTTAAAAAGCGTTTTTTTGTCATACGGTTTGGAAATTATTTTCGGTTTTTGGGTAGCTGGGATATTTTCGACAATGCTGTTCAAAAATAATGCAATTTCGTCAAGGTATGGCATTTCAACAGATATGGTATGTATTGGAATGTGAGATATTTTTAAATTTTCTTTAAAAGCGTCAATCGTAAGCCTATCATCTATTTTGAAAAGCTTGCTATCTAAAAGAATTGCATAAGGGAGATATTGTTTGGCTAATTTTAAACCTATTTTGCTCTCTTGAGCATGGAGGCATTTGAACCCCTTTTTATGACAAAATTGGTACAAAATTTTTGCAAATTCTAATTCATCTTCTATGAGCAGAATAACCCGATCCTTTTTTTCAATATTATCCCGATCATCACTCATATCAAGCAAAGGAATATCATTTTCTTGAGAAGACAATGAAAATGGTTTTTTTTTAGATGAACACAATAACGGCTCTTGTTCTTGTGTGAATAGATTATCTTCCTTTACTTGCTCTTCTTTTATTTGATTTTCTTTTTTACCTTTCTCAATATTTTCTGGAATATAAATTGTAAATGTTGATCCTTCCCCTTCTACACTGGTTAATTGAATTTCGCCATCCAATAGTTTCGTCAATTCCTTGGATATAGATAGCCCTAGTCCTGTGCCACCATATTTGCGTGAGATACCACCATCAATTTGCTGAAATGCTTCAAAAATTTCTTGTTGCTTGTCCTTTGGAATACCAATACCTGTATCAATCACAGAAATCGCAAGTGCTTTGTTCAGTGCAAAATCGCTACGAGATAGATAAATTTTTGTATCAGGTTTATGAAAATCAACATTTATACTCCCTTTAGTGGTAAATTTAATAGCATTAGATATCAGATTTTTAAGAATCTGATTCAACCTTTGATGATCAGTTATAATAAATTCAGGGAGCGTTTTATCTATGTTAACATGTAGTACCAGTCCCTTTTTATCAGCAATAGGATTGAAATTAGCAATGATAATATTGGCAATGTCAGATAACCAAACTTTTTCAACAACAATGCTCATTTTCCCCGCTTCTATTTTAGAAAGATCAAGTATCTCATTGATTAAGGCAAGAAGATCACTACCACTGTTATAAACGATTTGTGCGGCTTCAACTTGATGTTTAGTGAGATTACCCTCCTCATTTTGAGCCAGTTGTTGAGAAAGAATAAGCATACTATTTAGTGGAGTACGCAATTCGTGAGACATAGTGGCTAAAAATTCTGACTTGTATTTGCTAGATTTTTTCAGTTCAATTGCTTTCTTTTCAATCTCACATCGTGTTCTGTTCAGTTCTAAATTGATATCTTGTAAATCCTCTTTTTGTATTTGTAGTTTTTCCTCATTTTCCCTCAACACTATTGCTTGTTCTTCTAATTCTTCGTTGCTTTGCTTTAATTCTTCTTGTTGAGAAATAAGCTCTTCTGCTTGAATTTGAGTTTGCTTCAATAGTTTTTTCATCCTGCTGCGTGATTGCGTTGAATTAATGCCAATAGCAATGTTTTCCATAATAATTGTCATAAATTCCAGCGCAGTACTGGAAAATTCTTGAAAAGAACCTAGTTCAATAACACCTTTCAGTGTTTCTTCATAAATAAAAGGCACAATGATTAAATACCGTGGGATAGCATCACCAATTGCTGAATTTATCCGCATATAATCTTCTGGAATATTGGTTGTCGAAATTATTTCTCGATCAAGTGCGGCTTGTCCAACTAACCCCTCACCTATTTTAAAGGTTTCGCTAAGACTTTTACGTTTGTTAAATGCATAATTCGCAGTGAGTTCTAATACTTCAGTTTCTTCATTGTATAAATACAATACGCCAATTTGTACACTTAAATATTTCACCAGAAAAGTAATAATCTTTCTGGAAAATAAAACAATATCCCATTCACCACGCATTGTCTCGCTTAATTGATTCTGCCCAGTTTTAAGCCAATTTTGTTTTTGATTTTCAGCTGAAATATCGTGCAATGTTTTGGTCATATTTTGTAATGCCATCCCTAATATATCTTTGTCGCTTCGAGGAATGATGTTTGTTGTATAATCTCCTTTAGAGATTTGATTGGCTTGCGAAATAACATTTTCTCTCGTCTCAAGCATGATATTTATTGACATAGCTAATCGATCTTGTTTTCCTTTGACATCAATTTTAGTAGGGCTAGAATCACCACTGGCAATTGCTTCAGAAATTGCGGTAATATTTCGCAACCGATGTGTCATTTCAGTAAGTGCTTGTCCTAGTTGATCTTGCTGAGAGAGCAATTTTACATCGCTACTATAGTTTCCAGTTGCAATAGCATTCGCTTGTGCTATTGTGTTCTCAATCGCTTTTTTTAAGGTACAAGTAGATATAACAAGTTCACCTATTTCATCCTTCATTGAGTAATCAATATCATCTTCGACTATTTTTCCCATGGCAAGCGTTTTTAAATGACTATTCACTTGCAATAGAGGTATTGTCAAATGCTTCGTAAAACGATAGAGCAAAATCAATATGATAATACTCATTAATAGCGTGATTATATAGAGAAATCGCCGAAATTGTTTAATAGGTTGAAAAGCTTCACTAGCATCAATTTCTGCAATAATGGCCCAAGTTGTATCTCCTATATTTATGTAAGTATAGGCAGAAAGAACGGACACATTACGATAATTTTTAATAATTTTTTTACCTGTTTCACCAGATAAAGCATTACTACTGGCTTCTGTATTGACTGCTCCTTTAATTGGGTTGGTAAAAGAAGCTTTTAGTGAATGGTGAATAGGATCAAGATAAGAATTAGATCGCATGAGCTTATCTTTGCCAACAAGATAAGTCTCGCCAGTGTTACCCATGCCAGTACGTTCTTGCATAATTCTATTTATCACTGTACCACTTAACTGTAAAGCCACTACTAATTCAATTGTGCCATTATGAAGCAATGGCTGGGCGATAAAGGCAGCTGGTTTATTAAAACTGGGCGCGTAAGGTGCGAAGTCACTCATACCAAATGTCTTACTTTTTAATACTTTTGGAATAAGTTGACCCAATTCAGAATTGGCATATTTGCCTGTTAGAATATTTGTTGAATAATCTAATTCATGTTTGACAGTATAAAAAATTTGTCCATCAGGATGAATAAAAAAAAGATCATAAAAATTATGCTGGCGAATATAGTTAGCAAAAAAATCCTCTTGTTTACTGGTTAGTTTTGAAGCAAAAAAATCTTCTAATTGATTGACTGGGACAGATTGAGATTTTTTGAAAATATTTTGATTAAAGTTAGCTACTACATCTAAAAGTATATCCATATCGCCACGCTGTTCTGCAAAAAGTACCTCTAGTTGTGCTTTTTTGATTTCCCGTACACTTTCAAGGTGGCTAAAAGTTTTATTTTTCAAAGTGTCTTGATTTTGAAATAAAGAAAAAACGCCAATAATCATAGCCGGAATTAAACTCATTGCCAGGGTAACAACTAATAGTTTGGTACGGATTTTCATGTGTTTTTTAACCTTTTTGTTAAATTGGGAATAAGAGAAACTTTGGGTATGTTTTTGGAATCCATAGCGAAATCTTTAAATATTAATTTTTAAATTGTAAATAGAAATTTTCATAACTTTTTAAAAGTATTGTATTTTATGTAAAATTGAAGTAGCACTTTAAAAAACTTAAAAATTTTAAATTTAAAGAAACCTCATTAGTTAGAAATATATTAATAAATAAAAATTTGTTATCATTAATCAATGT
>JAUCGK010000279.1 GCA_030378085.1 Candidatus Parabeggiatoa sp. HSG14 | reverse complement strand
GTACTTTGTCAAGATGATGTTGAGGAGTACATTGATTTTATGGGGTTAATCATTATTTTGACAGTGGCGCAAATCTCCCTTTGTAATAAAGGATTAGAGTTTACCCTGCGCTTGATGCAGAATGAGATTTTTAAATTTAGTAACCAAGGTATATGATTAAACCCGATTTTATTCACCCATCCAAAATATTAAAAACTCAAAACTGATAGGATACTTTGCATGAATCTTAATGCATTGAGTATAAAATCTATTTTATTAATTTTTATAGCAATTATTACATTAATACTGATATTTTCCATCGTAATATTTGTCAGTAAATATAGCCAGTTGCAAAATCAATTAGCTTATTCACAATTACAACAATCCGTTGAAAAGTTAGCCTTACAGTTAGATAGAGAAATTGGATTAGCTCAACAAAATGTGAGTCGTCTAAAAGGGTATGTATCTATTTTGGAAAAAAATTTTGGTGAAGCGGATGAGAATGTAGCATTTCTTCAAAATATGATGGCTGAAGATTTACAGTTTGAAAACAATCATTATAGTAATTATATTGCCTTAGAACCTTTCAAAGCTCGGCAATACTTTAATCAACAAGGTAAATTGTTGCTGGTACATAAAAACCCTTCCTTACGTGACTCAGATCGATATAACAAACCGCAACACATGTTACAAAAGTATTGGACAGAGCAGAGTTATGCTAATGATCCTAGAAAATCTTGGTATTATTTGAGTAAACAGAATCAAGGTTTGCAAATCATACCCATTTACTTTGATACCGATTATACCAAAATGTCTATATTCAGTATTAGTCAAGGGCTTTATCGCGATCAGGTTTTTGAAGGAGTTGTTGGCATCAGCATATTAGTAGACACCTTTTTTGAAGAAGTTGAAAACAAGATATTCGGTGATACTGGCGGTATGTTCCTTGCTGATAATCAAAAAGGCATTTTATTGAGCAAAATAGGAAAAACAGGTAGTCCAAAACTTCTTTTTTTGAATGCAACTGAACGTGAATCTTTAGGCTTATATAGTAATCTCAACCAATCATTTTGGAAAGATATTCTCAATCAAGATATTCCATATCGGACTATAAAAAATGACAAAGAAATTCTGTATACCTTATCCTCCAAAAAATTGCAGACTTTACCTTGGACAGTGGTTAGTTATCAACAAACAGCTGAATTAAAAAAAGACAAAAAATTTGGTACCTTTTTTATTACCACCGGGTTTATTGTCATTTTGATAATGTTAATTCTTATAATATTGATATTATTTAAAATTCTAGTTTTTCCATTGTCAAAATTATTACAAATGGCTAAAACAGTCATTGCCCAACCCAGTAAAACTTTACCAAAGTTGCAAGACAACGTGGCTATTGAAATACGTCATTTGACTGAAGTTTTTACGCAAATGGCCACTAAACTGATTAAAATCAATAGTGAAAGAACTAAATGTATCAAGCTTTTGCAGGCTTCACGTCTTGCTCATACCGAACAAACGCAACAAATTGAAGAGTATAAAGGTAAATTCGCAAAGACTGAAGTTGAGATAAAAAATTTCCATGCTAAAAATCAAGAAACTCGTTTGCAAATTCAAAAAGCACGAGTCGAAGTTCAAAAACATAAATTGGAAGCTCAACGTGCTAAGTTGCAAAGCAAAGCAGCTAGTCAAACAAAGGCACAATTTTTAGCAAATATGAGTCATGAACTTCGCACACCAATGAATGCTATCATTGGTTATACGGAAATTTTGCAAGAAGACATACAGGATCGAGGGCAAGATTATCTTATTCCAGACTTACAGAAAATTCATGGAGCGAGTTATCATTTACTGGAGTTAATCAATAACTTGTTTGACATGTCTAAAATTGAATCTAGCCAAATGGATTTGTATATAGATACATTTGACATAGCACCTATTATTCAAGATGTTGTAACAACTATTACACCACTATTAGAAAAACAGTCTAATCTTTTAAAATTGAATTGTGACGATGCTTTGGGTACTATGTCAGCCGATTTAAGCAAAGTACGGCAGAATTTGTTAAATTTGCTGAGTAATGCAAACAAATTTTCCAAAAAAAGTACAATTCTGTTAACTGTAAAACGAGAGACAGAAGAGGGTATTGATTGGGTATTATTCCATATTACAGATCAAGGTATTGGAATGACTCAGGCACAAATCAAAAAATTATTTCAGGCATTTACTCAAGTTGATGCTTCTCCCACACGCAAATATGGCGGAAGTGGTTTAGGATTAGCAATTACCAAACAATTTTGTCAATTGATGGGTGGCGATATTTCTGTGGAAAGTAAGTTTGGATATGGAAGTACTTTTACAATGCGTTTACCTGCCCATATCGATCCTGTCGAAAATTCTTAAGGAAGAGTGGTGTATACGCTTGCAGTTTTACTTTTTCGGATTTTTGTTGGTTATTGAGTAGCTAATAGGATTTTAACTTACAGAAGAGCTTCCCGCAAAACTATCGTCTCAATAAAATCAAGTTACTGATGTTACGCACAACGCGAGCTGAGACGAGAGCATCGCGTCTCTACAACATAATCTGTAGAATTTTTATACAAATTATTTTTTTTAAACTTGAACATTGACTCTTGTAGAAACACTGTGCGTAACATCAATCAAATTATTTTAATTTTGCAAGAATTTCAAAAGTTTTTATTCACTATCGCCGGCAATTCAAGCTAACCTTTGGTTTTCATTATCTTTAAATTAGGATGGAAATTCTAATTTAGGTTTAACCGGTTTAACTCCCCAAATTTCCTCAGCGTATTCACTAATAGTACGATCTGAGGAAAATTTACCCATATTAGCAACATTAAGAATGGTTTTACGCGTCCACTCTTCGGGTTGCTGGTAAAGTTTCGCTACCCTTTCTTGACAAAGCACATAATCCGCATAATCTGCCAATAACATAAAATGGTCATTGTCGTGTGTTAGGACATTAATAATGGGCTGAAACAGTGTAGGTTCTTCGGGTGAAAAATATCCAGAACTTATCATGTCTAATACCTGTTTAAGTTCAGGATTACTATGATAATAATTCCACGCATTATAGGATTTACGAAGATTAGCGACTCCTTCGGCTGTTAAGCCAAAAATAAAGATATTATCCTCTCCCACTTCTTCACGAATTTCAATATTCGCACCATCTAATGTGCCAATGGTTAAAGCACCATTAAGCGCGAGTTTCATATTGCCTGTGCCTGAAGCTTCTGTGCCAGCTGTGGAAATTTGCTCCGATAAATCGGCGGCTGGAATAATTCTTAGCGCATTGGAAACATCATAATTAGGGATAAAAACAACTTTTAATTTGTCACCAATGGCGGGATCGTGGTTGATAACATCTCCCACGCTGATGATAAGTTTTATGATCAGCTTAGCGATAACATAGCCGGGTGCAGCTTTTCCCGCAAAAATGATAGTTCGTGGAACGATATCAAGGTCAGGGTTAGCACGAATCCGGTTATAAAAGGTAACGATGTGTAATAGGTTAAGCAATTGCCGTTTGTATTCATGCATTCGCTTAACTTGTACATCAAACATAGAATTGCCATTAACCTCAATACCCAATTTATTTTTAATAAAAGCAGCGAGTTTGAGCTTGTTGCTATGCTTGATTGCGCGAAATTCGTCACGAAATTCTTGTTCTTTTGCCAGCGGTATCAGTTTTTTAAGCTGCGATAAATCTGCCACCCAACCTTTGCCAATGTGTCGGTTTATCAAATACGTGAGGGCAGGATTAGCTTCATGGAGCCAACGACGTGGTGTTATACCATTAGTTTTGTTAATAATTTTACCTGGATAAAAACGTTCAAAATCGGTAAAAATAGTATTCTTCATTAAATGGGTGTGCAATTCTGCTACCCCGTTCACTTTGTGACTACCCACCACAGCAAGATGAGCCATGCGAATATGTTTATCACCTTCCTCACCAATGATAGACATACGTTGCAATGCTTCCGTATCTCCAGGATAGCGATAACTTACTTCTTTTAAAAAATGGTGATTGATTTCATAAATAATCAAGAGATGACGTGGTAACAATTTCTCAAATAACCAAATTGGCCATGTTTCCAAGGCTTCTGACAATAACGTATGATTAGTATAGGCAAAAACACGCACGGTTATATCCCATGCTTCTCTCCAAGAAAGATGGAAATGATCCAATAACAATCGCATCAATTCAGGAATGGCTAATGCAGGATGTGTATCGTTGAGTTGAATGGCTATTTTATCTGGTAATCCTCTGATATCATTATGATGATCTGTATAGCGACAAATAATATCTTGAATGGAAGCAGAAACAAAAAAATACTCTTGACGTAAGCGCAATTCACGACCCATCTGTGTGGTATCATCGGGATATAATACCTTGGAAAGATTTTCCGAATTGTTTTTGCCTTCAACTGCTTTGATGTAGTTGCCTTCATTAAAATATTGTAAGTTAAAATCACGCGAAGATTTAGCCGCCCAAAGACGCATGTTATTAACAGTAGTCGTACCATATCCTGGAATAGGGGTATCATAAGCCATTGCCATCACATCTTCGGCATCCTTCCAATTATAAGCTTTTTGCCCTTGTTCATCTTGATATTCTACAACATACCCACCAAAATGAACTTGATATAACACTTCAGCACGCGGAAATTCCCAAGGATTACAATAACGCAACCAGTTGTCAGGATTTTCAATCTGATAACCATTAAAAAAGCGTTGGTAAAACAAACCATATTCATAGCGAATACCATAGCCATAACCAGGCAAACTCAATGTTGCCATTGAATCAAGAAAACAAGCAGCTAAACGTCCTAAACCTCCATTACCTAGTGCGGGATCGGATTCAAGTTCCGCAATACAATCTTGGGAAATGCCTAATTGTGCAATTGCTTCAGCACATTGATCATAGATGCCCATGTTTAGCATACTTTTTACCAAGGTTCGTCCCATGAGAAATTCCAAGGAAAAGTAATAAATTCGTTTAGTATCTTGGTCATAATATTCTTTTATGGTTGCCATCCATAGTGAAGTCATTTGATCTCTTAAAAAATAGGCAATGGCATTAAACCAATCACGATCAGTGGCAGTGTTGGGATTTTTAGCAATGGAATAATGCAAATGATTTAATATACTCTGCTTAATGGTACTGGGATCTAAATTTAGCAAATTTTTGCTTAATGTATGATTCGTCATGGAATTATCCTATCTGATCTTATGAAATCAATGTTGCTTCACTCAATACTGGAGTGCAAAATTTATTTTGCCAACTAGAGTGCAACTCCTCGCAAAATAAATTTTGCACTCCTTTATTCACTTTTGGAAGTGCAGTGCGTAACATCAGTTATAATACATTTATTTCTTTACTTTTATAGTTTCAAAATCACCAATATTGTAACTTATATTGATTAACTATAGCTGATCGATCCAACAAAAACAATCAATTACACAAAGCTTCGTTTTAAATTCTAATCTATCATCAAGCTAATAGTTCAAATGTCTTCAGGTATAGGTGATGTCAGTGGTCCTGTACTTAGGATACCATAAGCTATCCAAACAGCAATCACAGCGTAAACAATGCGTGGTATCCATGCTGCTAACATTTCATTGTGCAAAGTAATTGTTTCTGATTCTATTTTGACGTAATGAAGCATCATTTCCGCCAAACTTCCTGAATATTCGCCCGTTAAAATAAGCTGGGTGGCAAGAAAATTTATACCTTTCACTTGAGAGAAAGCATCAGCGAAGCTATCGCCAGCACGTAAACGGGGGGTTATTTTCTGAAGTCGTTTGCGTAAATGGGTGTTTTCTATTACTTCATAAGCTTTAGGCAAAGCTTCAAAAATGGGTAAACCAGCTTGCAACATCATACCTAATGCTCGCATAAAATCGCATACACTTTGTCGAATAAACCAACAACCTAAATAGGGAAGATTCATTTGTATTTTGTCCCATAATCCTCCGAAAGGTTTTAAAAAACCAGAGTGAAACCATCTAGGTAAATGCAAAACAATAAAAGCCAAAATACCCAATTGGATAATAAAACCTACGGTTGCACCTATATAATTAATTATTGTCATCTTTCCTGATATTAGAGAGGGGATAGGTTGAATAAATATAGACAATAGCAAAATTGTTACTGGCAAAAATAAATGCGATTTAATTTGTCGCATTTGTTTTGCTTTTTCTTCATAAAATTGTGTTAATTGTCGAAAGACTTTAGCAAAGGTTCCTCCTGCTTCAGCGACTTTAACGAGCGCAACATCTAAACCAACAAATAAACCCGCCCTTGTTCCCGCCTCTGATAAAAGTTTCCCTCGTTTAAGATAATTCAATGCGACTCTTGCCCGTTTACCGGTTTCACCACCGTCTTGAACTATTAGAGTCATTGCTTTTTGGGCTGGAATGCCAGATTCTTCTAGTCTGCTGAGTTGCAAATAGAGGTTAGCTAAATCTTGAGCAGGTAATGGTTTATGTGATAATTTTTTAATAGGCATGATAATTGGGGAATGGTATTTAATAATTAGTTCTAATGAAATATTTAAAAAGTAACACAAATTAAAAATTAAAAATTAAAAATGAACTTTAACAGAAATTAATTCATTTTGTTTAAGTAGAAATAGTAAGTAGTATAATTTTGAGCCTTTGGATTTTGGGTTTTAATGGGTTGATTTCACGCGATGCTCAACTTTTTAACTATTTGATTTTTTGAAATTATACAAAAATCTCTACGCTTGTAGGGACTCATAATCCTGTTTGTTTCCTTATGAATAATA
>JAUCGK010000278.1 GCA_030378085.1 Candidatus Parabeggiatoa sp. HSG14 | reverse complement strand
AATTTGCAGATATGTACGCGCAAACAGTATGCTATGGTTTGTTTGCGGCAAAGTGTAGTGCATTAGCTCAACCATTTACGCGGATTCATGCGGGACATTATGTGCCAAAGACTAATCCATTTTTACGTAATTTATTCAGTCAAATTGTGGGAGTTGAGTTAGATGATCGTTTGGTGTGGGCTGTTGAGCATTTGGTGACGGTATTAAATCATGCCGACATTGCTGCGATTTTAGCCGATTTTGGTAAAAGAACACGACAAGAAGACCCTGTGGTACATTTTTACGAGACATTTTTGAAACATTATGATCCGAGTATGCGGGAAATGCGGGGAGTTTATTATACACCGGAGCCGGTAGTCTCGTATATTGTGCGCTCGGTGGATTTGTTGTTAAAGCAACAGTTTAAGCTACGAAATGGATTAGCAGATAGTAGTCGTTTAGAATCGGGGTTACATAAGGTGCAGATTTTGGATCCCGCCGTAGGAACTGGTACATTTTTGTATGCGGTGTTTAATCAAATTTTTGCAAAGTTTAGAAAAAACAAAGGGATGTGGTCAACTTATGTGACGGAACATTTATTGCCGCGAATACATGGTTTTGAATTGTTGATGGCTCCTTATACCGTTGCTCACATGAAATTAGGTTTGCAGTTGCAAGAAATGGGTTATGAGTTTGATTCGGATGAACGATTACAGATTTTTTTAACCAATAGTTTAGAAGATGCTTTTGAAAAAGGAAACACGCCAACTTTACCTTTTATGGAATGGTTGGTTAATGAAGGACTTGCAGCCAGTGACGTTAAACAAGATTCGCCGGTGATGGTGGTTGTGGGGAATCCGCCTTATTCTGGGCATTCTGCTAATGTTGGGGAATGGATTATTGGTTTGTTGAAAGGGGTTGATGGGCGCAATAATGAAGCTAAAACCGCTAATTATTTTCAGGTTGATGGCAAGCCGTTAAAAGAGAGAAATCCTAAATGGTTAAATGATGATTATGTTAAGTTTATCCGCTTTGCCCAATGGCGAATTAATACAACTGGTTATGGAATTTTGGGCTTTGTAACTAATCATGGTTATTTGGATAATCCCACTTTTCGAGGAATGCGTCAGGCATTAATGCAAGACTTTGATGAGATTTATATACTTGACTTGCATGGAAATTCTAAGAAGAAAGAGAAATGTCCAGACGGTAGTGTTGATAAAAATGTGTTTGATATTCAACAAGGCGTAGCGATTGGAATTTTCGTAAAGTCTCGTCAACCACATAAAAAACCCGCAAAGGTATTTCATGCTGATTTATGGGGAGAACGTGAGGGTAAATATGCTTGGTTAGAAGAACAAGATGTGAAAACGACAGATTGGGAAGCGTTAAAACCTACTTCGCCGTTTTATTTGTTCATTCCTCAAGATATCACGTTGCTAAGTGAATATGAACAATGCCAGAAAATTACGGAAATTATGCCGTTTCATGGTGTTGGAATGATAACAGCACGTGATGAATTTGTTATCGATCATGATAAAGATGCTTTATTGAGTAGAATAATGGCGTTCAAAAATGCACAATTATCTGATGAAGAGTTACATGAAGAATTTAACATCCGAAAGAAAAAGGGGTGGAACATCAGAAAAGCGTGGCAGATGTTACAAAACGTTGAAGATTTTGAAAAATATCTTACTGATGTTTTATACCGTCCTTTTGAAAGTAGATATATCTACTACCATGATGCTGTTGTTTGGCGAACTGTGAAAAAGATAATGCAACACATGTTGGCTGGGGAAAACTTGGGATTGATTACAAGACGACAGATGTTACCTTCACAACCGTGTACATATTTTTACGTCTCAAATAATATTATTTCTGATGGTGTTATTCGTTCTGATAATCGAGGAGGTGAATCTCTCTTTCCTCTCTATCTTTACCCAACAGAAAAAGACGAATTTCTTAACGGTAGTGGCAAACCTAAACCAAAAAGAAAACCCAACTTCGCCCCCAACTTCATCAAAGATATAGAAACCCGTCTAAACCTAAAATTCATTGACGATGGCACTGGCAATTTAACCAAAACCATCGGCCCCGAAGACGTTTTTCACTATATGTACGCAGTCTTCCACAGCCCAACTTATCGCCAACGCTACGCCGAATTTCTAAAAATCGACTTCCCCCGTTTGCCCTTAACCAGCGACAAAAAGCTATTCAAACAACTCGCCAAACTAGGAAAACAACTGGTAACAATTCATCTCATGGAAGCCGATATTGAGACAGAAAGCGGTTATCCCATCGAAGGCAATAATTTGGTTGATAAAATCACTTACAAAAGCGAAAAAGTCTATATCAACAAAACCCAATACTTTGATAACGTCAAAGAAAACGTTTGGCAATTTCATATTGGTGGTTATCAAGTCTGTCAAAAATGGCTCAAAGACAGAAAAGGTAGAGAACTGAGTTATGAGGATTGTGAACATTATTTCTATATTCTAGCTGCTTTAGAACAAACCATTAACTTAATGGAAAAAATTGATGCAACCCTCCCAGAATTTCCATTGTCTTAAACAATTGGGTTTAAGCTTCGATAATTCATCTCCACAAGCAATGATTTGGCAATGGAATGAATTATCGCCTCATGTAAGAGAAGTTATTCTTGAAATGTCTGGTTTTAGTACCAAAGCTATTGTAATTATAGCTAAACAAAAAGCAAAGGAAGTTGAACCTTGGATAAAATGTACCTTGAATTGGATAATGGAATTAGTTAGCAAAGGTTGGGTTGATTTACGTTTTAATGAAAAATAGTTGGAATACAACTTTATTCCGATTTTAAGAATTTTTCAAAAGGCAGTACTTTCTTACGAGTCAAATCCACTTTAAAAGTGCTGGGATTGTCAATTTCTTCGCGAGTACATTGCTTCAATTGTGCTTCTTCAACATAACCACCCTGCAAAACAACCAAAAAACCTTCTACATCCACATCAGGCGAGTTAATTTGTACATCACCATCAATGCCTAATTTTGACGAAGCACTGATTAAACTGTCTGGTGAGGTAATAAATTGTTCAGCGACAATGCGAATATTGCCACCATGTCCGGCATCGGCTTGGGCTTTAACTTGGCCTTGATTCAATACAACAAACATTGGATTTTTGATAATAATATTACCACCATCGCCTTTTCCTCCATATACACTAGTAGTTACTTGTCCAAGATTAGAATATAACAAATTAGAAGCTTCAATATGAATATTACCACCACCAGCATTAACAGCAGTAGTTGCGATTGTGCCTTCGTCATCAATGTATATTCTATTAGCTTGTACTGAAATGCTACCAGCATCACCAGCATTCTCTCGTGGAGTCATAGAATTACTTTCAAGACCGCTATGGAACACAATTCTACCAACATAATAGCCTTTAATTATCAAATCTTCAGTAGCTTTTATATTTATAGAACCAGCTTTGCCACTATGCTGGGTATTGCTTAGGATAGCCCCGCCGTTACTTAATATAATTTTACGGGCTGTTACGTTAATTGTTCCTGCATTAGCTCCTCCATTAGCAGTTGCGGCAATTGCACTGGCTAATAATGCCAAATGTGGCAAAATTTTTGCGAACATAGGATGTGGAATAGTAAAGCCATCATCAATCATTAAGGTATCAGTAACATCAATAATAATATTGCCACCATTACCTTTACCCAAAGCAAATGAGGAACTGGCAATAGTACCACCATCTTTTAGAGTTAAATTTTCTGCTTGTATCCAAAGGTAGCCAGCATCACCAGTGCCGGTTGACATATTAGTTGCACTAGCAGAAATCACACTTGAATAACCAGCTTGGCTTTGTCCAAAAATATCTAAATCTCCATTTACTTTAATATTGATATTACCTCCTTTTCCTTTAGAAAGGGTGTTGGTGGTGATAGATGCGGCTCCAAGCAAATGCATTTTATCGGCCATTATATCAATAGAACCACTGTTACCAATACTCATAGCTTCGGCTGATATTTTAGAACTGTCTTCTGCAAACAGGTTATTCAGACGAATACTTATTATTCCTCCATTTCGTTGACCCAAGGTGTTATTTTCTAACATGCTATCAATCAATTTTAAAGTGTGACCACGAATAAAAATTGAACCACCACCTTCTCCACTTGTTTGTATCACAGATTTGTCAATTATATGTAAGTCTGCCAGTTTGGAAAAAGATGATATGTCTATAAAATCATTACCTAATTCAACTTCACCAGCCGATGCAATCGCCACCAAATTAATTCGGCCAGATGGAGCGGCAATATCTGCTAAATTAGTTTTTTGATCATATTCGGAAATGAAACCACCTGAATCATCATTTCCATCATTAATGGTAAAAGAACCATTACTTATATTTATGTTTCCTCCTATCAAGGATAACGTTTTGCCTTCAGATACAGCTAATCCAACAATATCAATTTGATTGATTTTTCCTTTTCCTTGGATTGATATAGGAGCAACTGTGTTATCCAAAAAACCAAATGTTTCAACTGGTGCAACAGTCAATAAACTATCACTAGGATTACGTGCATCAAATCGTCCATTTTCTCCCAAGCGCAAATAATCGGCAGTGCTGGCATGAAAAGAGCCTTGTACATCTAACTTAGCG
The DNA here is from genome assembly GCA_030378085.1 of Candidatus Parabeggiatoa sp. HSG14. Lineage (GTDB taxonomy): Bacteria > Pseudomonadota > Gammaproteobacteria > Beggiatoales > Beggiatoaceae > Parabeggiatoa. The sequence goes on along the minus strand of JAUCGK010000278.1, from coordinate 2,165 downwards.
TTGGGACCAAACATAATTCCATTGGGATTTAGGAAATAGAAATCGGCATTGGGAATGGTTGAGCGGATTAACCCATCAATATTGGAAGGATTGCCACCAGTGACGCGACTAAGAATATTTTGAACCGTGTTCTGTCCAGAAAATGTAGCACTTTCGGAGCTATTCAAATTGAAGTCTTGAAAGCTATGGAAAAGATTGTTGCCCAGTTGTTGACCTAAATCGGCTCCGATTAAATAATTGGGACCCGGTAAATTGGCACGGGAGCCAAGGGAGCCATCGGTGGTGATTTCAGCGTTGACGGATAAGCTGATGATTAATAAAACAATTGTTAGTAAATGGGGTGATTTCATGGATTTCTCCTAAATTGAACGACAAGGATTATATTTTAGAAGGGATTAACAATAACTACAAGGATTATATTTTAGAAGGGATTGAGTCGAGCGGATTTTGAGGAGGATTAGCAGTCAATTTGGTTTAAAAATTATTTAAAACCAGTATGTTGTATTTTAAGCAAATTTCATACCTTTTTTAAAAAATAACGACAAGGATTATATTTTAGAAGGGATTACAGTGTCTGGTTTTTGGAGTCTTTGCCGCTTTTGGATTGGCATGAATATAACGTAACGTATTCAATGTCCGTCCCCCAAGCAAGACATGCACGACAAGAAAAACATTCTATCAAATATAAAAAAACATTTATTTTTTATGGTAATCATAAATTGTTATTTATATATATAAATGGTGGCTTAGGAGTCCAAAATTTATTTTGGACTTCAACAAACTTTTCAGCAACAACTATAGAGATAATGTATAATTAAAGATAGTAAAGGATGCACTCTGATAGATAATCAATCCATTCCCAGAAGGAATTATTATGAAAACTTTTAACACTGGAGGACCTTGTATACCTTCGGATCATTACATGGTATCAACCACACCCCATTTTGAAACCATCCAGAAACTGATTGATAATAAACGCTATTTTATCCTCCATGCTCCCCGTCAAACGGGTAAAACAACGTTGATGTTGCAATTGACGGAAAAGCTGAATCAAGAAGGTAAATATATTGCGTTGTATGTCAACGTGGAAGCGGCTCAACCTTGGCGTAATAATATTGCTGAGGTTAATCAAACAATTATCCATGAATTTCGTATCAAGGCGAAAATTTCTCTACCCGAAGAATATCAGCCATCTTCAGCTTGTTTTGAAAATATTGGGAATGAATTTTCTTTGTTTTTGACTCTGTGGTGTATGGAATTACCTAAACCTTTAGTGGTATTTATGGATGAAGTCGATGCATTGATTGGGGATGGTTTGATTTCGGTGCTACGTCAATTACGTAGTGGCTATACGCAACGCCCCAAAGCTTTTCCCCATGCGCTCTGTCTCATTGGGTTACGTGATGTCCGTGATTATCGGATTTATTCAGATGCCTCAAAACGTTATATTGTTGGGGGTTCAGCATTTAACGTTAAAGAAAAGTCTATTCGTTTGGCAGATTTTACTGAAGCTCAGGTGCAAGAATTATACGCTCAACATACTGAAGCAACCGGACAAACGTTTACCGAAAAAGCCTTACAAAAGATTTATGAATTGACACAAGGACAACCTTGGTTAGTCAATGCATTAGGGCGGGAGTTATGTTTTGAAGAACAAGCCCTCGCCGTTGAACAAACCGTGACTGATTCAGATGTGGATTTTGCCACCGAAATTCTCATTCAAAGACGCGATGTGCATTTGGATCAACTCGCGGATAAACTGACGGAACCCAGGGTTGCTAAAATCATTGAGGCGATTTTGATTGGTGAAGATCAAGGAGAGCAACAAGAAGAAACCGTTTTTTTCGATTGGAATGAGAATAAACAATACTTAATTGATTTAGGATTAGTCCGTTCTGGTAAGCGAGGACTAGAAATTGCTAATCCGATTTATCGTGAAATCATTCCAAGAGAATTAACCGCTTACCAACAAGACATGTTAGGCATCGATCCCAAATGGTATGTCAAACCGTCTGGCAAACTGGATATCGACAAAGTATTGGATGCTTATGTGGCGTTTTATAAAGAACACAGCGAATTGATTACTAACCGCAGAACTTACACCGAAGCCGCTCATCATTTGTTATTTATGGCTTGGTTACAAAGAATTGTCAATAGTGGTGGGC
>JAUCGK010000277.1 GCA_030378085.1 Candidatus Parabeggiatoa sp. HSG14 | reverse complement strand
TAGAAAATGTCTGCTTTTCATGTACATACAAAAATTGAGCGAAATACCTCTAAATATATGGCACAAAAAATGCGTTATTTTAGGTTATATATTTATCAACAAGATAATAATTAAATATTTATGCTTTTATTAAGCAAATGGTCAGTTAATATAAAAAAAATGAAATACTTTTCAATATGCTTGTTATTCTTTTTAGTAACTGCTGTTCATTGTGAAGAAATGCCCATTGTCAAGATTAAAACAAATTTTGGCACGATAATCTTAGAATTAGATTCAGAAAAAGCACCAAATACGGTGGAAAATTTTCTTCGTTATGTTGAGGAAGGCTTTTATGAAGGTACAATTTTTCATCGTGTGATTAGACATTTTGTTATTCAAGGAGGAGGATACACTCAGAGTTATGAGAAAAAACAGACCTATGATCCTATTCCCAATGAAAGTCATAATGGTCTAAAAAATTTGCGGGGTACTATTGCAATGGGTCGTGGTCAAGATCCCCATTCGGCAACTTCACAATTTTTTATTAATATCAACAATAACGAATTCCTTAACTTTCAATCTTCCATGTATTCACAATGGGGTTATACTGTGTTTGGTCATGTTATGGAAGGTATGGATGTAGTAAATAAGATTCAGAAAGCTAAAACCAGTGCCAAGGGGCCTTTTAAAAGACATGTTCCAATTAAACCTATTCTTATTAAAAAAATTACAGTAAAAAATATTCCCATTAGAAAGAAAACACCTGAATTGTCTACTTTTCTTGATGTGCCTGATAGTATGACAGATGGTGAATTAGATGGTATCACAGACGATGATTTTCTTGAGACTATAACCTCAGATGATACGGTAAAAAATATCCCCATCAAGCAGAAAGCATCCGAACTCTCTACTTCTATTGATGCTCCAGAGAGTATGACAGCTGGTGAATTAGATGGTATCACAGACGATGATTTTCTTGAGACTATAACCTCTGATGACGTAGAAGAAGATATTTCATCAAAAAATAAAAAAGAAAAAGATATTCTTGATATTAGTAAAGAGACAAAAGAAGATATTCTTGATACTAACAATGATATAGAGGTTTTTGATCTCAACGAGAAAAAAGTAGAAATGCCAGATCACGATGAGATAGATGAGATAAAGGAAGAAATTTTTGAAGCCAGTAATAAGAGAGAAAAAAATGTTCTTGATGCGAGCAATGAAAAAGATATTTTTAATACAAGCAAGAAAAAAGTAGAAATGCCCGTTGATGTGGAAACCGCTAGCAATTTTAAACCTAAAACCAGCATACAAGTGACGACATCACCTATCTCAAATCAACCAAAAATACAATTACAAGTCAAAAAAGTACCGCATACACTTCGTGATACTCAACCAAAAATCAAAACACCCTCTAAAACGTTGCAAATACCTAGTAATTGTCAGCTAAAAGTCGATACACAAGCTCAAATATTACCAACACCTACTATTTTTTTATCAAAAACACTTTTATCTTCGTGTGATCCACCTTCTGAGCCTGATAAGCCAGAACCTCTTTCTGATTAATTAACTTTTTTATGGAAGGAATTATTTTATGCAAGTAAAGATGCAGACCAATTATGGTCCAATGACAATACAACTTAATTCTGAAAAAGCACCGAAAACTGTTGAAAATTTTGTGAATTATGTGAATTCTGGATTTTTTAACGGTACTTTGTTTCACCGTGTTATTGACGGTTTTATGATCCAAGGAGGGGGCATGGAACCTGGTATGCAAGAAAAAACAACCAGTCCACCCATTGAAAATGAAGCCACTAATGGCTTGACTAATTCGATGGGAACACTTGCAATGGCACGGACATCAGAGCCACACTCAGCAACTTCACAATTTTTTATTAATGTGGCTGATAATGTTTTCTTAAATCACTCTGCTAAAACGTCACAAGGTTGGGGTTATTGTGTCTTTGGTGAAGTGGTAGAAGGCATGGATGTTGTTGATAAAATCAAAGGAGTAGCCACAACGACTTCTGGTCATCATCAGGATGTACCTGTCAAAGATGTGATTATTGAAAGTGCGGAGGTTGTGTAAAATTTTTAATTTGGGGTAAGGAAGGAGCATGAAATAATTTATCCAACTTAATTGAGTCAAACCTGACAGCTTTTGAAAACCTGTCAGGTTTAGTTGTCGAATTTATTTCATGCACGTTCCTTATTTGTACCTCATTCTGTTTTCTTGTTTGAACCCTGCCAGTTTAATTCCGCTAAAAATAGTTTATCAGTAATCATGTCAGAAATACTCTTTATTGCCGACTTACATCTTGACCCAAAACGGCCCACTCCCATGGCCCTCTGCTTAAAATTTCTAGCAGATTATGCCCGACAATCTGAAGCATTATACATTTTAGGGGATTTATTTGAAGTTTGGGTAGGGGACGATGATGATAATCCCACTTATCAAAAAATATTAGCCGCTTTGCACGATCTAACTACGAGTGGTATTCCTGTATATGTGATGTGTGGTAATCGAGATTTTTTATTAGGGGAGGATTTTGCTAAAGTCACTGGTTGCCAAGTTATTCCAGATTCTTATCTCATAGATTTATATGGGGTGTCTACGTTATTAATGCATGGAGACTCCCTTTGTACATTAGATGTTGAATATCAGGCATTTCGTCAACAAGTACGTAACCGTAAATGGCAAGAACAATTTTTAGCTCAACCTTTAACACAACGGCACATCCTTGCCCAACAAGCACGTACTCAAAGTCAAGCAAAAACGACAACAACTCTTGAGGCTATTATGGATGTTACGTCTGATGCGGTTATTTCTGTTTTAGAAACGCATGGCGTTTATCACTTAATTCATGGACATACCCATCGTCCTTTTGTACATCACTTGAAAGTTAATGGGAAAAACGCAATTCGTCGAGTGGTGGGAGATTGGAGAGATGATAAAGCTATTATATTGAAGTGTACACCAAAAAATTGTCAACTGATTAATTTATATGAAAAAATAAGCTAAATTTTTTGTGAAATGGTAAATATTTTTGTTTGTTTCCCCTTTTTTTGAAAAGGGGAGGCAGTGATGATTTTTTAAAATTGACTATCCAAAAATTACGTTTTACTTTAACTAATAGTTTTTAGAATCAATTTTTAATCAAAAATTCAATTTATGATGATTTATTTTTCTTACTCTAACAATATCCAATACCTCACCCTCTATCCTTAATCCCAACAAAAAATCATTCTCCCATTGAGCTAAGGGAATTACCAAAAATTACATCTCAAGTGTAATTAGATTTGAGTCTCTAATCGCTTCTATAAGACGTAATTTTTTGATAACACTTTATTAGGATGAGGATTAAATTTAAGAAAAAATTAAAATAGGCTAAAGAATAATGAGCAATTTTTAATTATAAACATCAACATTGATTGCTTGTAATCCTTTGGCACCCTCAGTCACATCAAATTGTACTTTTTGATTTTCTACCAACACTTTAAAACCGTCACCTTGGATGGCTGAATAATGTACAAATACATCATCTCCACCTTCATCCGGTGCAATAAAGCCAAATCCCTTTCGCTCGTTAAACCATTTTACTGTCCCAGTCTGCATATAAAAATAACCTCAAAATTAACAACAAATCCAAAATATTACTCGATCACAAATTTGTAGAAAAGTATAGAAATTTCTATAAACATCTACAAAAAAATCAGTCCATATATTTAAATTTTTAACCCTATCAACTGCTAAGGGCTATTTTACCTTAGAAAGTTGCAAAGAATTTATTAAAACAAAATTAGAATTCAAATCTCAATTTTTACAATCATCAAAACTCATAAAGTTTTTTGCAACTTACAGGCGTGGGAGTATGCTACTTAAATTAAAATCTAAAGTCAAGGATTTTTTTATTGACTTTTAAAAATAAAGTTGAAATATTTTTTAAATTGTTAATACATCCTGTATCATTGGCACATCCTTATCTAGCAAATCAGATAATTTTTTACTCAAATCATCCAATTTTTTAGCCGAATACAAGGCATGATTTTCATAATCGGTAATGAAGAAAATATCTTCAATACGAGAACCTAATGTGGCAATTTTAGCTTTTTTAACCCGTATTTTACAGGTTTCTAACGCTTGTGCAATACGTGAAAGGACTCCAGGGCGATCTGTGGTAATAACCTCCATTATGGTATGGTTATTACCCGGCTCTTGAGTAAAAGTGACGCGGGTAGGCATGGAAAAATGTTTAAGTTGTCTCGGCATAAGGCGAGTGATCGGGCAGAATGACGTACTGATATCTTTATCCAATATTTGTTTAACCCCTTGCAACACAAAATCAACTCGTTCCCGATGATTGATTTCCATACCGTTTTCTTCTAAAAGCGTATAACTACTAATCGTATATTCACTGTCAGTGGGAATGATATAAGCATTAACAATGGTCAAATTTTGTTGCTCTAAAAAATAGCTGATTTCAGCGAACAGATTATCACGAGCTTTCGTATAAAACATAATAAACTCAAAGCCACCTTTGATAGCGTGACGTTCTAATACCAAAGGATCATCCAAGGAGGCATGATTTAAAAAGACTTGTGTCTCATTTGCGATATCTTTTGGCATAGAATCTAAGAAATAGTCATCACCCAACATTTTCCATAAAGCAGTAATACGTTCATCTGTTGGCTCATTCAGTAAATGACGCGCCTCTTTTTGAATTTTGTGAATGTGAAATTTTTTATCTAAAACATTTTCTTTACCATGATGTAAGACTGCATTGGCTTTATGGTAAAGTTCAGTTAATAACGCATCTTTCCAAGTGTTCCATAATTTAGGGTTAGTGGCTCTTATATCCGCAATCGTCAGCAGATATAAATAATCAAGATGTACACAATCTCCAACTCGTTGTGCAAAAATTTTAATAACTTCTGGCTCTGAAATATCTTGGCGTTGTATAGTCGTAGACATTAGTAGATGGTTACGAACTAACCACGCCACCAAACGCGCATCATTGTCGCTTAAACAGTGTCTTTGACAAAAATCTAAAGTTTCTACTTCACCTAGCTTTGAATGATCACCACCACGTCCTTTCGCAATATCATGGAATAAACCCGCTATATGCAATAATTCTGGTTTAGGGATAGTTTGTATGAGTTTGGAACAAAAAGGGAGTTCATGATAAAACTCTGGGAGAGTCAAACGCCTCAAATTACGCACAACAAAAAAACTGTGTTGATCGACAGTATAGATGTGAAATAAATCATATTGCATTTGTCCCACGATTTTACCAAACGAGGGAATATAAGTCGCCAAAATACCATAATGATTCATGCGCCATAGTGTATGGGTTAAGCCTTCTGGTTGACGAAAAATTTCAATAAATAAGCTCCGTGAGCGCAAATCTCTTCGGAAAGCCTCATCAATCAAATAGTTGTAATACAAAATTAAACGAATAGTGGACGCACGTAGTCCCTTAATCTCAGGGTTTTGTTGCATTAAAAGAAAAATTTCTAACAAAGCAAAAGGATAATTTACAAAGACTTTATCGTGAGTTACCTCAATAAAATCATTGCGTACCTGAAAACGTTTATTTAAAGGACGAACGGTTGTAGGGATATCAGCATACAAAATGGCTTCTTGAAACAATTGCAATAGCACACTATTTAGAGTACTTATTTCCAGAACAGTACGATAGTACCGCTTCATCAATTTTTCTACACCTAACCCTTTATTATCATCCTGATAGCCAAAAGCTACGGCAAGTGTGCGTTGAAAATCAAATAATAAACGTTCTTCACGCCGTCCAGCTACTAAATGTAAAAAACAGCGAATTTTCCAGAGAAATTCTTGTCCTTCAATTAGTCTTTGATATTCAGTTTCTGTCAAAAAACCATGTTGTACTAAATCATGTAAAGTTTCGGCATCTGAATGACGTTTAGCTACCCAACCGATTGTTTGAATATCGCGCAATCCCCCAGGGCCTTCTTTTATATTAGGTTCCAGTTTATAAACGGTATCATCATATTTAAGGTGGCGTTGTGTTTGTTCTTCGAGTTTAGCCGCAAAAAAGTCTTTATGATGCCAAATCTGAGTTGGTGCAACAACTGTTTGCATGGCTTGAAATAAAGATTCCTGCCCTGTGAGCAAACGCGCTTCCATAAGATTAGTTGCCACACTAATATCAGCTGCCGCTTCTTGTTCACATTCTGCAATAGTTCGCACACTATGTCCGACTTCTAAACGAATATCCCACAAAAACATGATCAAATTTTCAATACATTTCTGCTTTTCTGCATCTAACGGTGATTCTAATAAAACCAAAAGATCAATATCAGAGTAAGGATGGAGCTCACCACGCCCATAACCGCCGACAGCAACAAGCGCAACTGTCTTTTGAACAGTACGAATACACATTTGTTGCCAGGCTTCGATCAGTATTTGATCAACTAACCAAGTACGTTGATTAACATAATCAGTTGCATTTTTACGTTTTTGAAAACGTTCTTTCAGGATATCGTGTCCTTGTTTTAAGGCATTACGAAATACATTAAGTTCTGAATCATCCGTGTTTAGAGCGTTTTCAAATTGTTGTGAATTGAAAAGTTCAATATCAATATAGTTTGTTGCATACATAGCATTAGTTTTTGTACAGTATTTCAAGCTTGTAGGAAGGATTACAAAAAAAACCAATAACTACAGGGATTGTATATAAAAAAGGATTTAAAAAAAACCATAACTACAGGGATTGTATATAAAAAAGGATTACAAAAAAAACTAATAATGACTCTGTTTTAAATCCCTTCTTATATACAATCCTTGTAGTTAGCGGTTTTTAAAAT
>JAUCGK010000276.1 GCA_030378085.1 Candidatus Parabeggiatoa sp. HSG14 | reverse complement strand
TTCATTTGGCACAATCTTATCCTTTATTATAAGTAATCCCTGTAGTTATATACGGTTTAAAAAAAGGTGAACATCAAGTAAATAGTTTCTATAAATAACAAACCTTTTCGGTATACTCGAAATTGCTTTTGTTATTTTCCTTAAAAACGATAAGGCTTTAAGAAACGTGCTGCGTAACATCAGTAATTTAATTAACTATCATTTTAGGAGTATTTAATAAAACAGAATAAAAAATGGAGGTAGTCCTGCAATATGTAGTGGTGATTATTTTAAATTGTAATAAAATCAACATTTTAATAAATTGACCACTACTATGTGCAGGACTACCAAAATGGAATATGAAGTTTTAAAAATGTAGGAATTTCATTTTCATCCCATCTTTAAGCTATATAGCAGGAGCTTGTTAAATAACTGATGTTACGCAGATGGCTTCCAAACTGGAGTGCAAAATTCATTTTGCCAACGATAAAGTGCAACCCCTCGCAAAATTCATTTTGCACTCCCGTAGAGACACACGGCTGTGTGTCTTTTGGAAGCGTAACATCAGTTAAATAATTTTAAGAATGATGAGTTAAAAATCGACGGAGGGAGATTTTGATATTTATTTAAAAAATGTACAGAAGTGTAATGGATTATCTATAATTGAATGGTACGCCCGACAGGATTTGAACCTGTGACCTTTGGCTTCGGAGGCCAACACTCTATCCGGGCTGAGCTACGGGCGCATCAGCTACAAGTCGGCGGGGAGTGTACCTTATTAATGAAGGAAATGCAAGGAAAATTTTTCGACTTGTATGGTTAGGGTATAATTCATCCAAAATTTATTTTGGAAACCGAAAATTAGCATTCTCAGCACTTTCAATCACACCTTGAATAAATTTATTGTTTGATTAAATGTAAATGATATTTTAGAATTTAAGGTTTTTATTAACCAATCACTCTGAAAATCTAATTCAAAGAGGAAACTTGCGTGAGTCAACAAAATACATTTGCAAACATCATATTCGGCACTGTTACAGGGTTTGTTAGTGTCGTAGCATTCTTAGTTGTAGTGTGGTTAGTCAGTCTATCAGGTGTGAAGGATGTCCAGGAAGATTCAATGGCTTTGCAGAAACGGGTAAAACCGGTTGGGCAAATTCACATTGAAGGGACAACGATCCCAGACATTAAAACAGCAATTCCCCCACCAAAATTGGAAAAGTCCACGATTGATCTCGCTAAAGGTGAACAAGTTTATAACAGCGCGTGTACCACTTGTCATGGTATGGGTATTGTTGGAGCACCGAAGTTTGGAGATAAAGAAGGTTGGATTCCCCGTGTTGCAAAAGGCATGGATACTTTGTTTGCAAATTCCTTACAAGGTTTTCAAGGTGAAACTGGGGTAATGCCACCGAAAGGGGGATTCATGCAATTGTCAGATGAGGATGTCAAAGCCGCTGTAAGCTATATGGTTTCTGAAGTACAACCCTCTTCAACAGCAACAGATAACGCATCACAAAACACTGCTGCTGCTGATTCTTCGCCAGTTAAGGCAGAAGTCACAAAACAACCCTCAGTTGCTGGTTTTGATCTTGCTAAGGGTGGACAAGTTTTTACCAGTGCGTGTTTTGCGTGTCATGGACCGGGTATTGCGGGAGCACCAAAAATGGATGATAAAAATAATTGGGAGCCTCGCCTTGCAAAAGGTATGGATGCTTTATTCACAAATGCTATCAAAGGATTTCAAGGTGACGCTGGAGTTATGCCACCGAAAGGGGGATTCATGCATTTACCAGATGAAGACATCAAAGCTGCTGTGGCTTATATGATTACCAAAGCCCAATAAAATGAAAAATTTGTTTTTCTTTTTTTTGTTTTTAACGGATAGGTCATCCTGAAAATATTTACTCTATGCACATAAATTTTTAAATATTTGATTTTTAATGATTTTAATATTTAAGATTCATTATAATAATTCATTATAAAATCAATTATTATAAATTTTCAGCCAGAAGTGTGCATAGAGTAGCCGAGAACTCTGTATGTGATTATTTGTTAAGGAATGGTCATGAAATAATTTCCCTATATCTCTAATTTTACCGGTTCCACTATTATAATTCCTGATTGTAACAGATTTTGGGGACACCCCCCTAACCCCCCGTACACGGGTGGAACCAAACATCATTCGACACTTTGCTTTTTCTATTTTGGGACTTCCCCCTGTGTACGGGGGGTTAGGGGGGTAAAAAGGTAGGTGTCCCCAAAATTCGTTATAATCAGTATAATTCCAGCGGTGGTAACTAAGCCAAAACAGGACGTTATTTCGTGACCATTCCTAAACACCAACTGTCTGTTGTAAAAATTTATAATCCCAAAAAACAAAGAATTATTCCATTCTAGGTTTATTTCCCTTGTTAGTGTAGGTATGTTGGATTTTGGGATAATTTGTTTTTTAACTATCCCTTTACTCAGTTTTCATTTTTATTAAGTTGACATAAAAATTATGGATATTAATCCTTATTTAAAATTAGTAGTTGAAAAAGATGCCTCTGATGTATATTTTACGGCTGGCTCACCTGTGCGTATTAAAGTTGGAGGGAAAGTTATTGGTGTAGGTAAAATAAAACTGACTGCAGAAATGACTCAGACTATAGCGCACGATATTATGAACGAAGAACAAAGAGTATTTTTTAACAAAGAACTTGAGATAGATTTTTCTATTACTTGGCCAGAGGTTAATGCACGTTTTCGTATTAATACCTTTAAGCAACAAGGATTTGTGTCCATAGTTATGCGTTATATAAAATCTAAAGTACCTACATTGGATGAATTAAAATTACCAAGTATTTTAAAAGAATTAATTATGCATAAGCGCGGGTTACTATTAATGGTGGGTGCAACTAACTCTGGTAAATCAACCACCCTTGCCGCTATGATTAATCATCATAATGAAAATAAAGCAAGTCACATTTTAACTATTGAAGATCCAATAGAATTTATTCATATTCATAAAAAATCATTAGTTAATCAACGTGAATTAGGAGTTGATACACATTCTTATATACATGCGTTAAGAAGTGCAATGCGTGAATCGCCTGATGTCATTTTAATTGGTGAAGTTCGAGATCAGGAGACAATGGCAGCCTCCTTAGAATTATCTAATACGGGACATTTAGCTATTTCTACCCTACATGCTAACAATGCTAATCAAGCCATGCAACGTGTTATCAATATGTTCTCGCAAGAACAACACAATCAGCTATTTATGGATTTATCCTTAAATCTTATTAGTGTTATTTCGCAACGTCTTGTCGTTGGCGTTTCGAGTAAACGGGTTGGCGCAGTAGAAGTAATGATTAATACCCCTTATATTGCTGATTTAATTCTGAAAGGTAAAATAGATGAAATAAAAGAAGCTATGCAAGCAAGTGGAGCAGAGGGTATGCAAACATTTGATATGGCATTATTTGATTTGTATCAAGAAGGAAGGATTTCATTGGAAGAAGCTTTAGTTAATGCGGATTCGCGTACCAATTTACAGGCAAAGATTACTTTTGGAGGGTAACGATACAGAAAATAGGGGATTAAGAGAGATTTTTTATTGATTTATGCGAAGATTTACTTTTACTAAAATAGGGAATAACAATAAATTCTAGGGAAGGCATCCACCTCATCATGCTGTGAGAATTTTCGCCTTGAACCGAGTGGTTCACGGTGGGACATCGGAGAGATACTTTAGGCTTCCACGACAAAGGCACAAGCTCACAATATCCACTACACTCAGTCCCTTGATTTATAAGTTAGGTTCAAGAGTTTACCTAGCTCACTACACAAGAGGGGATGCCAAAATAAAAAATTTATGGACTCAATTCTATTGTTTTATTTCTGATAAAGCAAGATCTATTTTTTCCTCCAATAATCCAATTTCACTATTTACGGTAAAATTATCGTTTTCTTTTTGTTGTTTATATTGTAAATATTCGTGAATAATATTAAGAGCACTTACAACCACCATACGTTCTGTACTGACAACTTTACCGCCTTCGCGGACTTCTTGAACTTTTTGATTGAGGTACTGTGCTGAAGCCATCAAAGTTTCACGTTCCTCTTCTGGACAGGCAACCACATAATCCTTTTCAAGGATGCGTAAATTAACGGGTACAGATTTACCACGATTCATGTGCTTACTTCCATAGATTTTAGTCTTGCAACCATCGCCTCAATACGTGTACGTGCAAGTGTATTTTTTTCAAGTAAGGCTGCACGTTCAGACATTAAATGAGTTTGGCTTTCACGCAACGCTTTATTTTCATCAGTTAATTGTTTGCAGAGATGAATAAGTGTATCAATTTTAGTTTCCAATGATTGTAAATAATTCGATTTTTCCATTAATTTTGATTTTTCCATGAATGGCATTAAAAGAATGAAAAATGAATTTTGAAACTTACCATTCGCTTAATAATTAAGGAATGAGTATGAAATAATTTCCCCAACCTTTCCCAACTCCTCCTACGTGGGGAGTTCCCCATCCCTGATAAGGAGGGGGTTTAATGGCAGTGGTGGGTGGTTGTCAAAATTATTTCATGCACGTTCCTAAGCAAAAAATTTAATTTTTACATCCTTTAAAATCAAGTATTTATGCTTTTATTGGTATTGTTGAAGGCAGAGTAGCCTTGAAAGAAAATTATTGAAACTTGATGACAAAAAATCATACAGCATAAAAAATGCATTCTTAAAAGCTTAAAAAACCTTTTATTTTTTCAATATGATAAAAAATGACGATTTTATTAGGGTATGATTAAAGGTGCATGGAATGCTAATTTTCGGTTTCCAAAATAAATTTTGGACTCCATTAGACTGTTAGACTGTTGGTTTTTCGTTCTAAAATTTATTTGGGATACTCATGCACTTTTAATCACAGCTATTTTATTAAGCAAATGAAGAATTGAAATAAAAATGATATAGACATTCATAAAACTATAAACTATTTAGAAAACAAATAAAGATTTTTTTATAGTTCTAGTCATAATATTTATTGATTGATACAAATTTATCTTGAAAAATACTTTAAATTTTCATAAAGTTAATTAAATAATTGAGTATCAAATCATCTATCTCAAACTATCGCTAAAATTAATCTGAGTTCGATATAAGTTGATGAATATAAGTAATTATATTTGTTATATAATACACTGATAATTGTGACAATTGTGTCCCCATTTTATTTGGGAACACAATGCATCAGAAGCTTTGCTTCGAGTTTTGCCAAGCAAAGCTTGGCAGACAGTGCGTTCCCAAATAAAATTTGGGAACGATATTGAATTAACTCTATTTTTACATCGAACTCAGGTTAAAATTATTTAGGAATGAGGATTTAAGAACTGAAAAAACTTGAATGTCCATACCTGCCAGGTTTTAAAAACCGGCAAGTTTAATGAACGAGATCGAGTTTTATTGAATCCTCATTCCTTATCTGGTTTCTCGTTTTCCAAAATCGTGCCTTCTTCTTCATCAATATCTTCCTCTAAATCTTCTTCATTTTCTTCATCTTCTTCTGCAAATAACTCATCTTCATCTTCATCATCAAATAAACTTTCTTCCTCCTCTTCCTTTGGAGGATTGCCATCGTGAACTAAATATTGACGTCTTGCCAAATACGCATCACGCATGTATGAGTATTCATCTAAAGAGGCTGCACGAAGTACTTTTTCGCTTTCTAACAAACCAGCACGTGTATCGACACCTTCTACTACTGATGAGGCAATAACAACATTACTGCTTGCTGGGGTAGTCACATAATAAAAACGAGGGTCTAATAGCATATTTCCCCCCAATCCTACGGCATCACGCGCTGAACTAGGTCCTAAAATGGGTAACATGAGGTAAGGACCACTACTAATACCCCAATAGCCCAAGGTTTGACCAAAATCTTCATCATGCTTAGGAAGTCCCACTTTAGTAGCAACATCAAAAAATCCCAAAAGGCCAACAGTGGAATTAATTAAAAACCGACCACTATCTGAAGCCGCTTGTTCAAGCTTAAATTGCATCAAATCATTGGCAACAACAATAATATCATCAATATTGTTAAAAAAGTTACTGACACCTTGTTCTACGGTATCTGGCGTAATAGCCCTATAACCTTTTGCAATAGGTTTTACCACTGCCTTATCCACTTTTTTGTTAAAAGCAAAAACCCCGCGATTCATTTTTTCAAATGGATCATCCTTATGTGTAGGGGTGGCACATCCGGAAATAAACCAAGACAATAACAACACCCCTAACGTCAATTTGTAATATGTAATGTTTTGCATGGTTTCTCCCATATTTTCTGTGAAAGTCAAAAAATTACAAAATCGGGTATTTTTGTTATAGTTCGTCATAATAAATTCTGTTCACTTTAACTTAAAAATATAGTTTTTCAGGTAAATAATTTCACACTGATATATTTTAACTTATTGAAAAGTCAGCAATAATTTTTTTGATTTGTGAAACTATATTATCTGAACGTCTATAGCACAAAATTAAAAAATCATCTATATGTCTACAAAACTAACATGATTAGCATAGTCCATCATTGCTTAAAAATCTAGTCCCTGATTTCAATTTAATAGCACTTAAAAAAATCAATTTTCAAATTTTGTTTTTTTTACCCAATGAAAAAAAATTAAAAGTAAATTAACCGTCTAAAAAAAGATTTTTCAAATTTTGTTTTTTTGATCACTACAAAATTTTTAGGCTTATCTTAATAACTGATGTTACGCACTGTACTTCAAAAGTGAATACCAGAGTAGTGCAAAATGAAATTTTGCTGATTGTAACAGATTTTGGGGATACCCCCCTAACCCCCCGTACACGGGTGGAACCAAACA
>JAUCGK010000479.1 GCA_030378085.1 Candidatus Parabeggiatoa sp. HSG14 | reverse complement strand
TTGGCGCAAATTTAACAGTTGTTGCTTGCTTCAATGCTGGTTTGACAAATAATTCTACAGAATCACCTTCCATTGCCACTTCTTCTGGTATCCAGAAACGAATCGTCAATGACACCGTTTGTGGTGTCAATAGTTTCCAACTACTGATTTCTCCTTCTTCTGTTTTAATAATTTCTACATCTGTTGCTTGAACAGCATCCACATAGCTTATTATCTCCTGTTGCGCCTTTAGTACAGTACCATAGGCATAAATCGTCATAAAATCATACGGTTGATTTATTGTGAACTGACACGCAATACTTGATTCGTGAGATTCAATGATTTCTTTCTCTATTTTCTGACAACTTGATAGCGTGATTTCTACGCCGTTGAAAGTTTGCTTATTTTGAAAATGAGATTCCACAGGGGAGGGCAGTGGTTGAACCAAGGGAGGATTGGGTGATTGAACAAATTCTTCAGAAGATTTTGATAATTGTTGCTCTAATTGCACAATCTTATCTTTCAACGTCTGATTTTCAAAAATCAGTGAATTATTGAATACTTCCATAACATAAGGTTGTACAAAAAATCCAACAACAATGCCGATAATAAATGCCACCCAAGCGGGTGCTTTTTCAAAATTTAAAGTAATCATGATTTTCTCCTTCCAAAATAAATTTTGGACTCCTTGACACCACCAAAAAATTTTTCTTATAATCCAAACTTTAAATAACCAAAGGTGCAATATGAACAAACTTAAACTAACCCAAATGATTGGTATTGGCCTAATTTTATTATTGGGCATAAACAACCTATCCCTTGCCGCACCCATCCAAGTCGATATTAAATACCTATATTATCGCGATGGCTGGGATAATTACAAGACACTTAAAGATGGTTCTGTTTTATATCGGGAAAAAGACTTTTTAAAAATTATCTTTACGCCCTCAAAACTCGCTTATGTTTACATCTTTGCTAAAGGTTCATCGGGTAACATCTATCGGATTTTTCCCATGCAGAGTTTTAAGGGGAAAACTGTGAACAACCTCAATCCGGTATTAGCCAATGTGGATTATTATATCCCCAAAAAAGACAAGGCATTTAGTTTGGGCGGTGTGGCTGGTAAAGAGACACTTTACTTTATCGTGTCCAAACACATTGATATTGAACTAGAAAGTCAATACAACCAACTTTTACTCGCTCGCACCATCAAAAATCCAGCGAATGAAAAAGTCGCCTCCCGTGCATTTGAGAAGGTAGTGTTAACCAGAGACATCTCTGACATCGTTTATGATCCTCTGTCTGAAAAGAAAGTCCCAAAACCAGCCCCTGTTTATGAAATTAATGAAGATGGCAAACGATTTTTTGTGATACGTGATCGTTTATTAAGTTGTGATGGTTGTGTGAGTCGGGTGACTTATGAATTGAAATAATAATAAGTATAACGCATGAGTACAACGAATGAGTACAACGAATTTTAAAAGATTTCTCGTTCCCACGCGCCAGCGTCACTGCCATTAAGTTAAGACGTGTAGGGTGGGTAGAGTGATAACGAAACCCACCATTTTTAAATAGTTGGTGGGTTTCACTTCGTTCTACCCACCCTACAAATATTCCTTAACTTAATGGCAGTGACGCGCCAGCGTGGGAATGCAGTCACGACGCGCCAGCGTCGAGGCTTTGCAATATTCGTTGTACTCATTTGTTGTACTCATTTACTGTACTCCTTATTTTAGGATTAACTTATGCAATTAGAAATCAATAAACCTGCCAATTCTATTCCCGTAATGGTGGGAGATAGCAATGAATTAACAGAATTTGAAGATGAGAATATTGATATGGGTTCACTAAACCATAGCCTTGCACAAACCCAGATAGTCAGACAGTTACTTAATGACGAAAGATTTACCACAATCGTTGAATTGAGTTTAGATATTGGACAAATAGATTTAACGCAATTTGGTCTTGATATTAAAAGGGAGCTTAAGCCAGATATCTGTCTTTATCCAAAAGGAAAAGTGCAACCCGATTGGACTTGTGATGTTCTAAAGATGCCAGATATGCCTTTATTGGTTATTGAAGTGCTTTCACCCAGACAAGGTATGGATGAGATTTTACGTAAAATTCGTGCTTACTTTGCACTTGGTATTCAATCATGTTGGATGGTTGTTCCAACGACTGAATCCATAACCGTTTATTCTAAGCCCCGTGAATTTATATCTTTTAGCATGAAAGATACTGAAGTGATTGACGAGGTAATGGATATTCGACTATCAATTAAAAAGATTTTTAATTTGTAGGTAACTACTCAGCCTCTCGTTCCAACGCTCCAGCGTTGGAACGCATTTCATGACGCTCCAGCGTCATTCTTTATAAAAAAGCATTAACATTCATTAAATCATTTCTGCTTTTTCTTTGGATACTTAGCTATTCTTTGAATAAAGTCTGTAACCAATTAATGAAGTCACTTGCCTTACCATCATCAAGAATATACTGTTGGCTTTTGATAAATCTATAGGTAATTGCTTTACCCAGTTGAGTACCTGGTCTTTCTTGCCAAGCGAGCCAAGTATGAATAATCGCTTTGGATTTATGGCTTTGAGTAAATCTGTTTTGCCCAGCTTTGATAATGTCGTTGACCTTATTTTTAGCAATAGATAACAGTTCATCACCTTCAGGTACTAAAAAACGAATGAAGTCTTCTAACATCCCTGTATTTTGATTATTCGGCATAAGCCAAATACCAACAGTGGGCAATTCTTCTTCTGGATCGGTGATAATGTTTCCTTTTATATTAGGATTTTGGGGAATATGTTGATAACCCTCTTTTATTAACCGATTCCTTAAATCTTGCCATCGTTCTAACAAATCAGTATCCGCATCGACTACAATACCAATGACATCATAATTACCACTTTTTATGGCTATTGAAAACGTATTAAGCGACGGCTTAACGCCATTGGCATCATGTATTTCAAAATGCTGATACGTGATTTTGCGTCTTTGCAATAATCTTGAAATCACATATTTATCATCAATTCCTTCGACAATTAACAGTTTTTGAATATGTGCCATGACTTATCTCACTTCAATATTTTGCTCAACCGCAATCATAATATCTTCGGTTTTAAAATGAATGGCCTTTATTTTATTTTTCTTGGGAAACTTTTGTAATTTGATGACAGCAACATTGGTATCATCGTGTTTGGCGATTTCTTGAAAAGCGTAGAGTGTATCCAAACTATGGGTGGTGACAAAAATTTGGATATTGAGTTTAAGCGAGAGTTGGAAAATCATCTTCCAAAGAGTTGCTTGTACTGACCAATGTAGCCCTGTGGCAAATTCGTCAATAAACAAATAACCATTTTCGCAATGCACTAATGTTAATAGGGTTCTCAACATAAGGTTGATACCATCTCCCATAGTATTTAGTAAGACGGGCTGCTTAGTGTCACGTAATTTGACAATGGCTTTTTTTGTGTGAGCTGTGTCATCAATAAAAACCAATTTTTCAATGTTATCATCAATAATTTTAAGCCCATCAATAAGATACTGTTCTTTTTCAGAAAGTGCGACTTTGCCCCATATTTGGGACAAAAAATCCTCTGGTTCTTCATTTCTTGTACTGACAAATGCCTGATGAGTCTCATGGTTTGTTATTCCATTAAATATTTGCTGAAAATCAGATAGCAATATTTCTTCTACAGTGTTATCAGCCTGTTTAATCACCAGTGTTGATTGTCGGGAAATGGTATTATTATGACTTAAAGAAATGGAATATCCTTGTTGTTCATTAGCACCGATGAAAATTGTCTCATTGCAAGTATTAGTTTGGTTATGAAAGAAGGTACGCAATATTTCTAAGTATTGTTGGGTTGATGAATTTGCATTTGGAGATAATTTTCTAAGGCATAAAATATTGAAAAGGTTGTGAACAATATTTTGGTTATCAGAAAGCAGCATCATTGCTTCTAATAGGGAGGTTTTGCCCACATTATTTTTTCCAATGATTAAATTCACTTGAGCCAAATTATCAATACGGAGTTCTTTAAACAGTTTATAATTTTTTATATATAAGGAATTTATCGTTTTCATTGTCTTATGTTTTTATTGTCGAATCTTGTCGGCTTGTCAACCTAAACAGTGATTTTACGTAAATGGTATATTAAAACAATACTATTTGCTAAATAACATTTTGAGTTTATCCTCAATTTAGGATTTTAGAAAAAAATTACACTGGAGTCCAAACCTTTAGGTTCTGCAGAGTTCCAAACCTGAAGGTTTGGATTCCACTTAAAGGAGCAACTAATATGAAATCTCCCCCTATCTGGCGAGTACTACTCCCAGTCTTACTATTATCCCTAACCGCGTGTGAGTCTGAATCTCAACCCAGCAGATCACCTTACGACAACGATTCCTCTCGCACGATTAACGCCTCCAACTATACTGGCAAAAAAATTGCCCTGGTTATTGGCAATTGGCTTTATAAATTTAAACCGCTCAACAATCCCAAAAACGATGCGCGGCAGATGGCACAACTCCTGAGTAGTCCTCAATTAGGCTTTGAAGTCACCCACAAAGAAAACCTGGGGCTTGACGAAATGGAAGATGAAGTTCTCAAATTCAAGCTCAAGCTGGTAAAAGGACAAGTCGGTTTATTCTATTTTGCCGGACATGGTTTAGTAGTAGAAGGACAAAATTACTTATTGCCAACTGACTTGCGATTGCCAGAAACGCAATTAATTAAAAGAAAATCCATTGAAGCCCAATGGGTTGTTGAAGTAATGGAAAACGCGGGGAGCCAAGTCAGTATTGTGATTTTGGATGCTTGCCGTACATTTCCGCGCCCTGATAAAACCCGTGCCACCAATGAAGATTACGGTTTAGCCGCTATGAATGCGCCCAGGGGTACCCTTATTGGTTTTGCGACAGGGCATGGGCAAAGTACGCCGGATGGTAAAAAGGGGACGAATGGTTTATACACCGGGCATTTATTAAAGTTTATGCGCCAACCGGGATTAACTATAGAAGACGTGTTTAAAAAGACTCGCCAACAAATCGCATTGGAGACTCGTAATAAACAAGTGCCTCCCGTCTATGATTCATTGATTGGTGAATTTTGTTTAGTGTCTTGTCCCGAAAATTTACAAGACAAACTGGATAAAGAACGGCGAGAAAAAGAAGTTTGGCAGCGTAAATTGGCCCAACAATTTGAACAAAAACAGCGAGAAAAAGAAGAGGCTTTTCAACGTAGACTGGCTCAACTTGAACAAAAACAGCGGGAAAAAGAAGAGGCTTTTCAACGTCAATTGGATGCTTTAAAAAATCAGCCAGTGCCAGTTGTTCCGCAACGTCAGCCAGAAAAGACAGAAATCTTATCTTTATTGCGTCAATGTGAAGCTTATTTTAGAGCAGACTATCTCACCACCAGTCCCACTGGTACAACAACCACTGCCTCTGTTTGTTACCAAAATGTTTTGCAAAAAGACGAGGGCAATACTGAGGCATTAGCCGGTTTAGAAAAAATAACCACTCGCTATGCCAAATTGACAGAGCAAGCATTGGATCAGAAAAAATGGGAAAATGCGAAAAAATATTTGGCACGTTTACGTCAAGTCAATCCTGAATCTCCCAAATTGGTTGCGTTAACCGCACGATTGGAAAATATCAATGGTGCTACTGGCGAAGTTTTCCGAGATACCCTAAAAGATGGCAGTAAAGGTCCTCAAATGGTGTGGATTCCCAAAGGCTCATTTCGTATGGGGGATATTCAAGGCGGTGGCGATGATGATGAAAAACCGGTGCATCAAGTATCGGTTTCGCGGTTTGCGATGGGGCGGTATGAAGTGACAAATGCAGAGTTTGTACGCTTTTTAAATACAGTTAATCATCGAGGTTCAAAAAATGAACCTTGGTTTGAAACGAAAGCTGAAGATTCTGATAGTCATATTACCGGTTCAACAGGTAATTTTCGTGTTGAAAATGGTTATAAAAACCATCCAGTGATTGAAGTATCTTGGTACGGTGCCATCGCTTATACTAAATGGTTAAGTCAGCAAACTGGTCAACAATATCGCTTGCCTACCGAAGCCGAATGGGAGTACGCGGCGCGAGCGGGAACAAAAACCAAATATTGGTGGGGTAATGACATTGGCTCTAATAAAGCTAATTGTGATAAAAATCATTGTGGAGACAATTTTAAGTACACGTCACCTGTCGGTTCTTTTGATCCGAGTCCTTTCAAGTTGTACGACATGTTGGGCAATGTTTGGGAGTGGACTTGCTCTGAGTACGAGAATAAGTACAAGGGTAAAGAAAAACGATGCTTAAGCAAAAATCGTGCCAATAATGATTCCCGTTTGTCTTTCCGTGGCGGCGCGTGGAGCCTCGACGCGAGGAGGATGCGCTCGGCGGACCGCCTCAGGTTCGAGCCGGCGTACCGCGTCGACAGCTTGGGCTTCCGGGTTGCCAGGCTCTAACCCTTTTTTATTTATCTCTTTTACCAAAAAACTACAGGGATTGTATATAAAACCTTTAACTACAGGGATTGTATATAATAAGGGATTAACTGCAAAACCTTTAACTGCAAAACCTTTAACTACAGGGATTGTATATAATAAGGGATTAACTGCAAAACTTTTAACTACAGGGATTGTATATAATAAGGGATTAACTGCAAAACCTTTAACTACAAAACCTTTAACTACAGGGATTGTATATAATAAGGGATTAACTGCAAAACCTTTAACTACAGGGATTGTATATAATAAGGGATTAACTGCAAAACCTTACCTTTAACTACAGGGATTGTATATAATAAGGGATTAACTGCAAAACCTTTAACTACAAAACCTTTAACTACAAGGATTGTATATAATAA
>JAUCGK010000478.1 GCA_030378085.1 Candidatus Parabeggiatoa sp. HSG14 | reverse complement strand
AGCATGTCAATGAATAATTTTTTATAATTGTTGAATATTTTCATGGATTTTTAAAATCAGTTTTAGTCCTACTTGATATAATTATCCATAAAGAATTTTGAGTACCCTTCATATTCCTATTCCTACAAAAATAGTGAACAGTTGTTTCGTTCATTGCACTTCGTTCCTTTCCAGAAACCCATATTTAATTTCGGGAAATCAAAAGCGCACTGCCAACTACTTTTGAAGGGTGTCCAATTTTGTTTGTCACTTTTCGTTTTTTTACCTTTCACTTAATATTTTAGAGGCAAAATTTAAATACCTTAAGTCTGAGCTTAATATCATATTTATAAGCTATTCTTATTTGGGTATTTTACTAATCCAGGTTTTATACATTTTTAGGACTTACGCATTGACAGAGAAAAAATTCTATGAACGCTTTTAAATACAAGGCATTTCAAATTTTGGATAAGTCATTTTTAGGCAATTTTCATAGAATTATTCAGAATTGAAATATTTATAACTTAATGATATTTATAGTTAAAATAAAAAAATGAATTTATCAGTACGTAAGTCCTGATTTTTTTAAAGGGACTTGAAGTAAATCTTTGCACAATCCCTCTCACTTTTTGGTAAGCTTAATAAAGCATGGTTCAAATTAAGGGTAAACCCTTCATACTGAAACCTTAATTTTATTAAAAATGACGATTACGAGATATAATAAAATCTTACATTTAATTTATTATATTTAAACCACGTAGGCTTAAAAGTTTATTGATATTTATTCTGATTAATACTCTTAGGAATGGGCATGAAATAATTTAGTCAACTTCCTCCTCCTTCAAAAAAGAGGGAATTTCTCCCTCCCTGAAGGAGAGGGCAGGAGTGGTTTACGTTGTCGAAGTTATTTTATGCACGATCCTTAGCAAGCACACCTTAATGTCTAGCATTGAGTGAAATATGAATGATTAATAGTGGTGGATATTATATCTCGTACACGAAAAAAACTTAATTATTTGATATAAAAATAAAAACAGCTTCCATTTAAAATACCTTCGCCCAAAACTTGACTATTAAACTCCGCTATTTAAAAAACGTTTAAAAATCAACGAGATTTAAAATAAGCGTCATTGGGTTTTGAAATAGGATAACTACTTGAAATTTAACCAATATCATAGAATAACCGTCTTATTTAGTAGGATAATTGGCGAAGGTATTGATTTATGTATGAAGTATGGTATCCACCACTATAAATTTAATGAAAAGTTAAACCAATTCCAATATCATGTCATTAAATTATATTTTTAATTTTTTTAATTTTCTATTATTAACTGATGTTACGCACTACACTTCCAAAAGTGAATAAAGGAGTGCAAAATTTATTTTGCGAGATAGAAGTACAAAATTTATTTTGTGAGAGAGGAGTGCAAAATTTATTTTGCGAGGAATTGCACTCTAATACGCACTACACTTCCAAAAGTGAATAAAGGAGTGCAAAATTTATTTTGCGAGATAGAAGTACAAAATTTATTTTGTGAGAGAGGAGTGCAAAATTTATTTTGCGAGGAATTGCACTCTAATTGGCAAAATAAATTTGAAACGAAAGTTTGGAAGCTATCTGCGTAACATCAGTTATTAATTCACGTTTGGGAAATTATTTTAAACTGACCAGTTGAGATATTCTTAAATTGAAACACGCATAAAACAAAAAGGAGCTGTTGTCTTATGAGTTTTATTACCATTGGTAATGCTTTAGGTTGCACAATAAACTCTCACCGTCGAGGATGGGATGGGAGTATTTGTAAAAATGCCGAGACTTGGAATTGTTCTGCAAAACAACAATTTCGCGCAGATTATTGTCAACAAGGCGATCCTCGATGCTATCACATTCATATTTTTGAAGAAGCTAATCCCTATTGCTTGATTGATGATTTGGGTATCGGATGGTTACTTGAACCGTACCCAGAAGTCTTAAATAACCAAATTTTGCTATTTTGGGGCAAACGTTTTCAAGAACCCCGTGGTATTAGTGATATTAATGCTAGACCCAAAGACTATGTATTTGGTGCTTACAGGGTACGTAGCGTTTCTCCACAAAAAATCAATGAATTTAAAACATTGTGGAAAATAGAACCCTATCCTGATGGTTGGACACGTTTTCAGCAACCTTATATCTTAACTGTGTATTACAAGAGCATTATTGGTGGAGTTTATCTTAAAGAAGTTAATCGCGTTGCAGTGGAAAATATGTTTGAAAAGGCGGCTGAACAAGCTCGTAGCCCTCACCCTAATTGGCACAATACCAAAGACATTGAACGATTTGAACATTTTCATGCCCATTTGCATGAATGGTTTGAAACAGCTAGAGAAGATGCGCTGCGATTGCAGCAAAATATGGTGCGAACTTACACTACTCGAAGTACACAGACGGCTATACCCACCCGAAGCCCTTTCGACGGTCTAAAAAACTTAGATCTTAAAAAACCGACAACTTCTTCAGTATTAGCAACATCTACTAAACAACCTGCAAAAAATGAGGCAATAACTTACCCACTACTAGATAAAGACAGTACGAAAGAAAAAATTAAAACGAGTTATAGCAAGGAAATTTTAGATGCCGTGATGGCTGTTTCGTTGACTAAAAATATTCTCATCATCACTGGTAATCCGGGAGTTGGTAAAAGCACTTTAGCGATAGAATTGATTGATGATTCAGAACGCAAACTGATTGTCCCAGTGGGTTCAACTTGGCGTGGTCGTGAAGATTTACTCGGTTATGTCAATCCCATCAGTAACGAATTTGAACCGACTGATTTTACAAAATTTTTATGGAAAGCACAAACGGCATGGCAAAAGAAAGATAAACGCACTTATGTGGTTATTTTTGAAGAATTTAATCTCAGTCAACCAGAATATTGGTTTGCTGATATTTTAGTACGTTCACAATATCCAGATGATCAAGAAAAATTGCGTATGATTGAACTGGGAGGTAAAGGTATTCGTGGTATTTGTAATAATACTAGCAAAGTATTTATTTCCCCTGCTATCCGTTTTATTGCTACTATTAATAACGATCATACAACATTATCGTTATCGCCACGGGTTTTGGATCGTGCTTCTATCCTTGAACTTACTTTAGAACCAAGAGCTACGTTAGATCGGGCTAAACTTGAGTTGGAAGAACAACAAATCATGTCTATAGAAGAACTTGATGCATTGCTTAAGTATAAAAATGCAATGTTTTCCTTACGTGCTGCTGAATCCTTAAAACGTTGCTTGGATCACTTGCAACTTTTAGACATGAATAGCACTTGGGATGCTTTAGATACGGTATTGTTACAACAAGTGCTAACGAAAGTTAGACTAATGGTAGGTGATCCAGCAAACGACAGTGTGATGCAAGGTTTAGAAGACTGGAGTGAAAATTATGGTAAATATCTCCGTAGATGTGCAAGTCTCATTAATAATTGGACAGAAGCCTTAAAAGATGGACGAGATGTGATACAAGCGTAATAGGAAATAGGGAAAATTCCCAAAGTGCAATACTTATAAGTAGTAATGTGATGGATACTATCCCTTTTAAGGGATAGCGTCAGGTTAAATGCTATCATTATTTTCGTAAGGACTACTTCGATTTGAACCATATTCGCTTTTTTTCAAGAAAAACATAGACATTTTACTGATTGAAGTTAAATGCTTGATTTCAATGATTTTCATGTAGTAAGGTAGTGTAGATTAATACAATTAATAAGTTGTGTTAAATCGGTATAAATTTTATGTTATTTTGTAAATCAGTTATTGCAAAGAATTTATTTTTCTACAATTTTGGTGGTTATGAATATTGAACAATCCGGCATTAGCAATGTCTTTTTTTAAAATAATCGCTAAATACTTTTAATATTATTTTTAAAAAATAAAAATTAATTATAAAATTTATAACTGTCTCAATACAGATTTCATTTCCCCTCATTATTTTTTCAATTCTAAAAAAATGCTTGCAAATTTGAAACAAATCATTTATCATTTCATCCTGTAGTTAATACAGGTAGTCTTAACAATAAACTGGAATGAGAATTTAATTTACTTAAACATATTTAAAGATTTGGTGATTCAAGTTTTAATGACAAAGTTTTTGGAATTGTTTTTTGTATTTTAAATTCTGTTTAACTGTTTTGAGTTAATTTTTTATAAGTCGGATGGTATTAAGTTGAGGTAGATTTTTTTCAATCATAAAAAAAAACTTGACACGTTCATATTAAATGGTATAATCATCCTGATAAACTCAAAGCGGGAATAGCTCAGTTGGTAGAGCACAACCTTGCCAAGGTTGGGGTCGCGAGTTCGAGTCTCGTTTCCCGCTCCAATTTTTGAAGAATTGGCTGAATGGCAGAATGGTTATGCAGCGGTTTGCAAAACCGTGGATGTCGGTTCAATTCCGGCTTCAGCCTCCATATATAACTCCTGTAAAAATTTTTATGCCTGGGTGGCGGAATTTGGTAGACGCAAGGGACTTAAAAGCTAATTTGAGCACATAAGGCGAAATCCTTATGATGAATGGGGTCTAATTCGGTAAAACCTTTAAAATGGCAATGCCGAGCTAAGCTCAACTTTAAACTTTTAAAGATTGAGAAAGTGTAGAGATCATACGGCTCCTGCCTGACTAAATCTTGAGATTTAAAGGCAAAGACAGGATCCAGACCACAAACACATTGTTGATAATAAATTAATAATGTGACAGTGAAAGCTGTAGTTGGTAAGAAAATCCCTCGGTGGTAACACCGTACCGGTTCGAGTCCGGTCCCGGGTACCAGTTTTCCCTCCATTATAAGGTGGGGTTCAGCAAACAATCGTAGATTCCCATGTACACAGCACATTTTGGGCTGAATGCTGCCCCCTTTTCTATTACACCAGATCCCCATTATCTCTATTTAAGTAGTCGCCATCGCGAGGCTTTGGCGCATTTGTTATATGGTGTTAACGAAGGCCCCGGTTTTGTTTTACTCACAGGCGAAGTAGGCACAGGTAAAACAACACTTTGTCGCAGTTTGATTGAGCAATTACCAGACACCGTTGATGTCGCTTTATTACTCAATCCACGATTAACTCCAATGGAGTTATTGATAACGCTGTTTGACGAATTGAGAATTGGTTATGATCCACAGTCTTACACTGTTAAAGATTTTATTGATACACTTAGCAGTTATTTATTGACCGCTTATTCTGTAGGCCGCCGCACTGTAGTAATCCTTGATGAAGCTCAAAATCTCCCCCCTGAAGTACTAGAACAAGTACGATTATTAACCAATCTAGAAACCTCAAGCCAAAAACTATTACAAATTATTTTAGTAGGCCAGCCAGAATTAAATACATTATTGAAACGCAATAATCTTCGTCAATTGGCCCAGCGCATTACGGCGCGTTATCACCTATTACCCCTCTCTTTAACAGATACTAAAGCTTATATTAATCACCGTTTAGCAATCAGTGGTGCGCGTAGTTCTTTATTTACCGAAGCAGCTATGCGCCTTGTCTACCGTTATTCTAAGGGTATCCCCCGTTTAATTAACATTATTTGTGACCGTGCCTTATTAGGTGGGTATGTCAATAATGAAAATAAAATAAATCCTCATATTGTTCGTAAGGCAGTTAAGGAAGTTCGTGGCGAAAATATTAGCCAACGTCCACAACTTTTTAGTGGGTGGGTAGGTATGCTAATAATTGCTTTGCTTGCCAGCGTGTTAATATGGTGGTGGACTTTATTGCCTGATTTACCCTTTTTAAAAAATCCAGTTACATTACCCAATATTTCTTTATCTTCAGACTCAAAAGCCACTCTCCCTGTTCCCACCAAGCCAACTCTATTTGCTGAACCAATCATACCAACCTTAAATTTAGGACAATTATTGCTTGAAAGCAAAACAGAGTCTGCTTTTACTACACTGTTTAATCTTTGGGAGTTAGATTATACGACTCTTGAGGGAGACAAGGCATGTCAACGGGCGGCAACACAAAAATTGGCATGTCTACTAAGAACAGGAACATGGAATGATCTTCGTCGTATTAATAGACCTGCTGTTATTGAATTAATTACTGATAAAGGTATACAACATCATTTAGTCGTAACACGGTTACAAGGAGATGTAGTCACCTTAGCAATTTCTCAGGAAAAAAGCGGTGAATTTCCTATCAGTGAAATTAATCAATATTGGTTAGGACAGTTTTTACTCTTATGGCATCCACCTACGTTACCACCTCCTATATTAAAAGTGGGTACAAGCCACGAATCTGTCATTTGGATAAGAAAACACTTAGATATTATTGAAGGAATACGCAGTGAACTCCATACATTATCACCACATTTTGATTATGCATTAAAACGACGAGTCATTGCGTTTCAGCGTAGTCAAAAATTGGGGCCTGATGGTGTGGCTGGTGAACAAACGATGTTAGCATTACAAGCATTAGTAGGGGCAGGACCAATACTCCTTAAATAAGATGAAAGTTGTTTCTCCAGAAATTAATTCTACTTTAAGTCAAATTACAGAAGAAATTATTAATTGTAAATCAATTTGTTATACTTAAATCTGATAAATGTAGAATTAAGTTTTTTAAGTCTATTGCAAAATTAAGTTTTTACTGTAACACCCCTTCATTTTTAAAATTATCTGCATAATAATTTCAATTGAAATATAATTTTGTTACTGTCAATTTTTTGGTGATGGATTTTCGTTAAATTTGTCGTGTCTTAAAAATATTGACAGTAATAATTTTATTCAGATATCACATCACAGTAACACCTCTTTTTTCTTAAATGAAATTGTGCTTATTTTTATAACTGATGTTACGCACAGTACTCCCAGCAATTCAGAGTATAAAATAATT
>JAUCGK010000035.1 GCA_030378085.1 Candidatus Parabeggiatoa sp. HSG14 | reverse complement strand
AATATTTTATTGATAGGTTATTGGAGTCCAAACCTTTAGGTTTGGGACTATTGCCAAAGCTAAAGCTTTGGACTCCACCCGACAAAACAAAATTTTTAATGTTGAACACTCAATGAATAATAATTAAAAAAAGGCACATTGTGAAAACAATCAAGAAATTATTATCAGAATTAAAAAAACGCAATATAAAACTCTGGCTTGAAAATAACCAATTACGTTATAAAGCACCTAAAGGGGCATTAACTACAGATTTACGTGCCCAATTAGTTAAGCATAAAGCAGACATTATTCAATTTTTAGCGGATACACAATTAGATTCGGAAGATGAGTTACCTCCTATTGTTTCCGTTTCACGAAATGAAAAGTTACCACTTTCTTTTGCTCAACAACGGTTGTGGTTTTTAAATCAATTGGAAGGACAAAATGCGACTTATAACATGTCGGCGGCTGAGTGCCTTGTAGGTTCCTTACATATCCCAGCACTTAAGCAAAGTCTATTAGAAATAGTTCAACGTCACGAAATACTGCAAACCATTTTTCCAACGATTAATGGAGAACCCTCGGTTCAACTATCTACTATCCATTATCAGCTCCCTATTATCAATCTACAAGAAATCCCGCTTGAAGCACAAGCGATTGAAATACAACGGCTTACTAATGAAGAAAGTCAGCATCCTTTTGATTTATCTAAAGGCCCTTTATTTCGCACAACTCTTTTACGGGTTAACCAGAATTCACACATCTTGTTAGTCAACATGCACCACATCATCTCTGATGGTTGGTCCATTAGTGTTTTTATTCGTGAACTTGTTACGCTTTATGAAGCCTTTTCAAAAGACGAACCTTCTCCACTCCCTCCTCTCACTATTCAATATGTAGATTTTGCTCATTGGCAACGACAATGGTTAGCGGGAGAGCGGCTTCAAACACAAATTGATTATTGGCAACAACAATTGGCCGATATTCCAGCACGACTTGAATTACCGACTGACTATCCACGCCCACCAGTTCAAACTTTTAAAGGCCATACCCAATCATTTGAAATTCAAAAAGAATTATTAACTCAACTAAACCAACTGAGCCAAGAAAACAATGCCACACTGTTTATGACCTTGCTGGCAGTTTATGCTGTTTTATTAGGACGTTATAGCAGTACAGAAGATATTGTTATCGGTTCTCCCATCGCGAATCGGCATTTTGCCGACATTGAGCCACTGATTGGTTTTTTTATAAATACACTGGTATTACGTACTAACCTATCAGGTAATCCATGCTTTAATGATTTATTGGTACAAGTGAAAAAAGCATGTTTGGATGCTTATGCCCATCAAGATGTACCACTTGAGCAATTAGTGGAAACCTTAAAACCGGAACGTAACCTCAGTCATACACCACTGTTCCAAGTGATGTTTGTTCTACAAAATACACCAGAAGAAAACTTAGCGTTACCAGACTTGACTCTCACTCCCTTAGAACTTGATAACATTACTGCCAAATTTGACTTAACTTTATCACTGGAAGAAACGACTCAGGGAATAAGTGGCAGTTTAGAATACAATACTGATCTCTTTAATGCGGATACCATCCGTCGTATGGTGACTCATTTTGAAACGTTATTAAAGGGAATTATTGCCGCACCGACACAACCTATTTCCCAATTACCTCTTTTAACAGAAACTGAAAAACATCAAATACTTATCGAATGGAATAACACAGAAAAAACCTATCCTCAAAACCAATGCCTGCATCAATTATTTGAAACGCAAGTAGAACAAACCCCCAATGCGATAGCTGTCACCTTTGAAAATCAACAACTCACTTATCAAACATTAAACAAAAAAGCCAATCAACTTGCCCACTACTTGCAAAGTTTAGGCGTGAAACCAGAAGTGTTGGTGGGGATTTGTATTGAACGTTCTCTGGAAATGGTGATAGGATTATTAGGTATTCTAAAAGCGGGAGGGGCTTATGTGCCGTTAGATCCCAATTATCCTCAAGAACGGCTCGCTTTTATGTTAAAAGATTCGCAGATTTTGATACTGTTAACGCAAGAGAAATTAATCGAAAAATTATCGGGTTTAACCCAAAATTTAAAATCCAAAGCTAAAAACCATCTCGTTTGTTTAGATAGTGGTTGGAAAACAATATCACAGCTAAATGATAATAATCCGAGCAGTGGTGCAATGCCCTCCAATTTAGCCTATATGATTTATACATCAGGCTCAACAGGGCAACCAAAAGGAGTGATGAATACGCATCGTGGTATTTGCAATCGCTTACTTTGGATGCAGGAAGCTTATCAATTAAACCATTTAGATAAGATATTACAAAAAACCCCGTTTAGTTTTGATGTTTCAGTGTGGGAATTTTTCTGGCCTTTATTGGCAGGAGCATGTCTCGTTGTCGCTAAACCTAATGGTCATAAAGATAATGCCTATTTGATTAAAATTATTATTGTGCAAAAAATCACAACACTACATTTCGTGCCCTCTATGCTGCAAGTGATGGTTCAAGAACCAGAATTTGAAAAATGTACTTCACTAAAGCGGGTGATTTGTAGTGGCGAAGCATTGCCTTTTGAACTCCAAGAACGTTTTTTTGCTCGTTTGACTCATCAGGTAGAATTACACAATCTTTATGGACCCACAGAAGCTGCTGTTGATGTTACCTATTGGCAGTGTCAGCGAGAGAGTCATTTAAAGAAAGTGCCTATTGGCTATCCTATTGCTAATATCCAACTTTATATTTTAGACAGTTATCAAGAGCCTACATCTATAGGTATTCCTGGTGAACTTCATATTAGTGGTATTGGTTTAGCCAGAGGGTATTTCAATAGAGTGGAGCTTACAGCGGAAAAATTTATCCCCAATCCCTTCAGCAAAGAATCCAATGCGCGTCTTTACAAAACAGGAGATTTAGCACGCTACCTGCCAGACGGTAGTATTGAATATTTGAATCGTATTGATAATCAAGTAAAAATTCGAGGGTTTCGTATAGAACTGGGAGAAATTGAAACGATATTGTTGCAACATGCTTTGGTACAAGAAGCCATAGTCTTATCCCACAATGATTCAGAAAACAATAACTATCTTGTTGCATATCTCGTTCCAAATGCAGATCAGAATTTCTCTATTAATGAATTGCGTCAATTTCTCAAAGAAAAGCTGCCTGATTATATGATACCAGCAAACTTTGTGGTATTAGAAAACATCCCATTAACCGCGCATGGTAAAGTCGATTACCGTGCTTTACCAAAACCAGAAGCGACACGAGCAACGGATACGGTTTTTAAGGCTCCTCGTACTTCAGAAGAAGAAATATTGGCCAATATTTGGGCTGAAGTACTGAATCTTGAACAGGTAGGCATCCATGATAATTTCTTTGATTTAGGTGGAGATTCTATTCGCAGCATCAAAATAATTGCTAAAGCGAAACAAGCCAATCTTGACTTTTCGCTTCAACAACTGTTCCAAATGCCAACCATCTATGAGTTAGCACATCTCATTGAACAGGAAAGCTCGCTTATTATAGCACCACAAACAACAGCATTTAGTCTGATTTCTGATGAAGAACGTTTAAAACTCTCTGACGATGTTGAAGACGCTTATCCGCTATCAGCCCTTCAAGGGGGCATGTTATTTCACAGTGAATATAGCCCTGAAACAGGTATTTATCATGATGTATTCAGCTATTATCTAAAAACGCCGTTTAACCACCAAGCATTATATCAAGCAATACAAAAAATGGCTGAAGGCCATCCTATGTTGCGCTCTTGCTTCGCGTTTACGAATGTTAAAGTACCTTTACAATTCGTGCATAAACAAGTTGAAATCCCTTTACAAGTCGATGATTTGCGCCATTTGCCAGAGATTGAACAAAAAACAACATTAACCGCTTGGATAAACGCAGAAAAAAACCGTCCTTTTAATTGGGAAGAACCGCCCTTACTCCGTTTTCATAT
The DNA here is from genome assembly GCA_030378085.1 of Candidatus Parabeggiatoa sp. HSG14. Taxonomy (GTDB): domain Bacteria; phylum Pseudomonadota; class Gammaproteobacteria; order Beggiatoales; family Beggiatoaceae; genus Parabeggiatoa. The sequence goes on along the minus strand of JAUCGK010000035.1, from coordinate 23,598 downwards.
CTATCGCCGTAGTGAAGAAACGTTTAATTTAACGCTTAGCTTTCATCATGCGATTTTTGATGGCTGGAGTGTCGCTTCATTAATGACGCAATTATTTCAACACTACCTTTCTCAATTAGGACGAGAAATTTCTATTCAACCAATCCCTGCGACTACTTTCTGTGATTTCATTGCACTAGAAAAATTAACGCTTGAATCAAAGACATGTCGGCAATATTGGCTTGATAGGCTCAACGATTACACTCTGCTAAAGTTACCCCGTTGGCCCAAAGCTTATTGGAGTTCTCAAAAAGAACAAGGAGAATTGGAAGTACCAATATCTATAGATGTTTCTAATGGTTTAAAACAACTCGCAAAAAAAGCCCATACCCCAATAAAAAGCGTTCTTTTAGCTGCCCATCTAAAAGTATTAAGTGTTATGAGTAATCAAGCAGATATTTTGACAGGTTTAGTTTCTGATGGACGGCTTGAAGAAATAGGGAGTGAAAATGTATTGGGACTGTTTCTTAATACATTACCTTTTCGTTTAGCGTTACAAGAAGGGAGTACATGGATAGATTTAGTAGAAGAAACCTTCAAATTGGAGCGGAATATTTTACCCCATCGGCGTTTTCCTTTGGCTGACATCCAACGTATGTTAGGAGGGCAAACTTTGTTTGAAACGGCATTTAACTTTATCCACTTTCATATTTACCAAAATATTTTGGCATTTGAAGAGGTAGAATCGTTGGGTGGTGAGATGTTTGAGCAAACTAACTTTACGTTATTAACTAACTTTAGTTTGGAATTGGATAGCCAAAAAATCAATTTAGAATTGGCTTACGATACAAATAAACTTTGTGAAGAACAAGTCAAAGCAATAGCTCATTATTACACTGAAACCTTCACAGCAATGATAGACGATCCGTTTGCGCGATATGAAAATCATTCATTATTGTCAGATAAAGAACAACAAAAACTATTGATTGAATGGAATAATACAGCAACCGACTATCCCAAAGAACGCTGTATTCATCAACTGTTTGAAGCTCAAGTCGCACGTACACCCGATGCGATTGCGGTTGAATTTGAAGGTCAATCTCTCAGCTATGCTGCTTTAAATCAAAAAGCGAACCAATTAGCGCATTATTTGCAATCAGTAGCAGTTAAACCAGACACAATTGTTGGCATTTGTATTGAACGCTCAATTGAAATGATGATTGGTTTATTGGGCATTCTAAAAGCAGGAGGGGCTTGTTTACCACTAGACCCAACTTATCCAATAGCACGTTTAACAATGATGTTAGAAGATGCTAATGTAACCGTATTGTTAACACAATCCAGTTTAATTAAGCAAATACCTTCTCAATCAAAAAGTCTGCTGTGTTTAGACACAGAACAATTCTCTTCACAGTTTGATGCTTGTAATCCACAAAGTAGTGTTATGCCTTCTCATTTGGCTTATGTTATTTATACTTCTGGTTCAACTGGAAAGCCTAAAGGCGTTGCAATGGAACATGCTGCTTTGGTTAATCTCATTAATTGGCATCAAGAACATGATATATTGTCTCATGCAACAAGAACATTGCAATTCACCTCCTTAAACTTTGATGTTTCTTTTCAAGAAATATTTACAACTTGGTGTACGGGAGGAACCATTGTATTGATATCCGAGAATATCCGTAGAGAACCGTTGGCATTATTAAGTTTTTTGAAAGAACGCAGCATTGAAAGACTTTTTTTACCTTTTATTGCTTTACAACAACTGGCACAAGTTGCTGAAGAGATAGGAAAAATACCGACTCAATTATCTGAAGTCATTACGGCTGGCGAACAATTGCATATCAGCCCTGCTATCGCACACTTTTTCAGTCAACTCCCTCATTGTACATTGCATAACCATTATGGACCCAGTGAAAGCCACGTTGTCACTACTTTGACTCTTTCAAGTATTATAAAAGAATGGCCATCACTTCCGCCAATAGGTCGTCCAATTGCCAACACACAAATTTATTTACTTGATAAATTTTTAAACCCCGTTCCTGTTGGCGTTTCTGGTGAATTATATATTGGCGGTATTTGTTTAGCGAGGGGGTATTTCAATCATCCTGAGCTGACACGAGAAAAATTCATTCCTAACCCTTTCGCCAATAACCCTAATGAACGTCTTTACAAAACAGGCGATTTAGCGCGTTATCTTCCAGATGGTCATATTGAATATGTAAGCCGCCTTGATAATCAAGTCAAAATTCGTGGTTTTCGTGTTGAACTGGGTGAAATTGAGGCTCAACTCGCTCAACACCCTTTTGTGCAAGAAAGTATAGTCATTATTCATGAAATTTCACCTAACAACAAACAGTTAGTTGCTTATTTGATTTCTAATAATTCTCAATCCATTGATGAGGGAGAATTACGCCATTTTGTCAAAAAAAATCTACCAGACTATATGATACCATCGGCTTTTGTTCAATTGGAAAAAATGCCATTGACACCAAGCGGTAAAATAGATCGTAGATCACTAGAACAATTGCGCGTGGAAAAATCGCTCGAATTAACTAAAAAAACTTTTGTGGCTCCCAACACCCTAACAGAAAAATTAGTCGCTGGTTTATGGGCTGAAGTTTTTGATATTGAGCAAGTGAGTATTTATGATGATTTTTTTGAACTTGGTGGACATTCCTTACTTGCTACACAAATTATATTGAAGATACGTCATGTTTTTTCGATTCAACTTCCATTGAGCCAATTGTTTGAATTATCCACAGTTGCAAGCCTCGCTGAGGAAATTGATAGGATACGCCAAGCAAAAACGGATAATATTACCATCAAAAAAATTGCGCTTGATCTCAATAATGAAGTTGTTTTAGATTCAACTATTCAACCTCCTGCGATTTCAATAGAAGCACTTGATAAGCCTCGGTTTATTTTACTGACAGGTGCTACAGGTTTTTTAGGAGCTTATTTGCTTTATGAATTGCTTCAACAAACAACAGCGGTTATTTATTGTATCGTCCGATCTCCCAGTATTGAAGACGCTAAAAAGCGATTAGAAAAAACACTCTCCTCTTATTCTCTGTGGCATGAAAATTTTCATTCTCGAATTATCCCGATTGTAGGTGATTTATCTCAGCCATTTTTAGGAATACCAGAGCAACAGTTTTTTCAATTAGCTCATCAAATTGATATGATTTATCATAACGGAGCATGGGTGAACCATCTTTATCCATATTCTAAGTTAAAAGCAATTAATGTGCTTGGTACTCAAGAAGTTTTAAGGTTAGCTTGCCAGACTAAAGCCAAGCCAGTACATTTTATCTCGACAATTGGTGTTCTTTTTTCTTTAAATATTGATGATACAATATTAAAAGAATCTGATTTTATTGATAACAGCCAACTCATTGACAGTGGTTATGTCCAAAGTAAATGGGTAGCAGAAAAATTGGTAAAATGTGCCAGTGATCGAGGACTGCCAGTTTGTATTTATCGTCCTGCCAGAATAGGGGGACACAGTCAAACGGGTATATCTAACACTGATGATTTTTTTAACTTGGCGATTAAAAGTTGTATTCAATTGGGAAAAGTACCCGCTATAGGCGAAGAAGAAGACAATATTATGCCTGTGGACTATGTTAGCCGTGCTATTATCTATCTTTCACTACAAAACCAAGAGTTAGGAAAAACTTTCCATTTGCTGAGTCCTCATCATTTTCTCTGGCGCGATTTATTTGATTGGATACGTTCCTTTGGTTATTCGCTTGAAGAAATTTCATATACGCAATGGCTGATTGAACTTAGCTCTCAAAAAGAAAATACCCTATATCCATATTTGTCCGTATTTTCTCAAGAAGAAGACGATTTTTCTGATGAAAAACACGCACAAAATATCATGTCACAATTTGATTGCCAGAATACAATTCAGGGACTTGCGAATACTAATATTTTTTGTCCTTCCATTGAGACTCAATTGCTCAGTATCTATTTTTCATATTTTTGGAAAAACGGTTTTTTGGATGCTCCCTCTAAATAATAATTGCGATTAAAAATAGCACACAATTAAGTAGGTACACAAAAGTTTTTGGTTAGTAGTGTAATACGAGTGATGGAGTCCAAAATTTATTTTGGAAGGATGTCCTAAAGTTTGGACTCCTAAAACCTAACTGATGTTACGCACTGAGTTTCCTTAGAATAAATTCTAAGGCTAAAGAATGAGGATTTAATAAGGCATCCTTCAAAAGTAGTTTACAGTTTATAGGGATATGAAGGATGCTATAATCCTTGTAGTTATCCTCCCAAAGCTAAAGTTGTTGACTCCAATAACCCGACAATTTAATCCTTTCTAAAATATAATCCTTGTAGTTCTTATCTTGTTGTTTTTGTCATAATCCAAAAAATAAATATTCCTGCCTTATTGTGGTGTTTATTCGCATCTGTTATAATTTCTGTTTTTTAGTTAAACTCAAACAACAATATCATCATGATAAATTTTCCCAACTATCAGATTATTAAGCAGATTTACGAAAGTGCCAACTCACTCGTTTATCAAGGAATTAGAAATGAGGATAATCAATCAGTTATCCTTAAAGTCTTAAGAGAAGACTATCCTACCCCGGAGCAGTTGACGCGCTATCGTCAAGAATATGACATTACCCGCCGTTTACTTGATGTAGATGGTGTTGTTAATGCATACAGTCTTGAGAAACCTCAAAATCGGTTAGCCATAAGTTTAGAAGATTTTGGGGGAGAATCTTTAAAATATAGGTTAGCGGAACGCTCATTTATCCTAGAAGAATTACTCACGCTTGCCATTCAAGCCGCTGATATTTTAGGACAAATTCATCAGAAACAGATTATTCATAAGGATATTAATCCCGCTAATCTGGTTTTTAATCCCTCCACTTCGGCACTCAAAATCATCGACTTTGGGATTTCAAGTGTTTTACCCCGTGAAAATCCTACCCTCAAAAATCCTAACCAGTTAGAGGGAACACTCGCCTATATTTCGCCAGAGCAAACCGGGCGTATGAATCGGTTTATGGATTATCGTTCTGACTTATATTCACTGGGGGTGACTTTTTATGAAATGTTCGCAAAGCAATTGCCATTTCAATCAAAAGATTCAATGGAATTAATCCATTGTCACATTGCTAAAATTCCTATACCTGCTTGTGAAATCAATCCCGATGTACCACCGATTTTGTCAAACATCGTAATGAAATTGATGGCGAAAAATGTTGAGGATCGTTATCAATCGGCTTTTGGGTTAAAGGCGGATTTAGCGAAATGTCAAGAAAACCTATCAGGTTTTAAAAAACTGACATTAGAGTTTGAATTAGCCCAAAACGATTTTTCAGGACAGTTTCAAATCCCCCAAAAACTTTACGGGCGTGAAGATGAAATAGAAACTTTGCTTTCTGCTTTTGAACGAGCCACTTTTAAAGAAAAAGGGAAAGCCGAAATGATGTTGGTAGCCGGGTATTCCGGTATTGGTAAATCAGCTCTTGTTAAGGAAATTTACAAATTGCTAACGGAAAAACGGGGCTATTTTATTTCTGGTAAATTTGACCAATTAGGGCGAAATATCCCCTACAGTGGTATCATCAACGCTTTTCGAGAACTGGTGCAACAATTATTAACAGAAACAGAGTCACAACTTTTACTTTGGAAAAACAAACTCTTGGAGTCTCTTGGACCCAATGGTCAAGTGATTACTTCTGTACTCCCCGAACTTGAATTGATCATAGGAAAACAGCCTCAAATACCAGAATTAGGACCAACTGAATCTCAGAACCGTTTTAATTTGGTATTTAAGAATTTTTTGAAGGTATTTTGTCAAGCAGAACATCCATTGGTGATTTTTGTGGATGATTTGCAATGGGCTGATTTAGCAACATTCAAGTTATTAGAAATTGTGATGATAGGTGCAGAAATCGATCATCTTTTTGTGATAGGTGCTTATCGAGATAATGAAGTCAGTTCAGATCATGCACTGATGACAACACTTGGGAAACTTAAATCGGCTGATGTTGTGGTTAATAGAATCACTTTAAAACCTTTGACTTTTTCAGATGTTGAACTATTAATTGCTGACAGTTTGCATCAAAACACAGAAATGGTCAATCCTCTAACGGATTTGGTAATGCATAAAACAGGGGGAAATCCTTTCTTTGTCAATCAATTTTTGAAAGCGTTGTATGAAGAAAATTTACTGCATTTTGACAGGGAGCAGTTAAATTGGCAATGGAATCTTACCCAAATTGAGGAAATGAACATTACCGATAATGTGGTGGATTTGATGATCGGTAAACTGAAAAAATTACCAAACGAAGCACAACATGTTTTGCGTTTGGCTTCATGCATTGGTAATCGTTTTGATTTGAATACGCTTTCTGTCATCTATGAAAAATCGGCTTCTGAGATTTTTCACACGCTTACACCTATCTTAAAAGAAGAATTTGTTTTGCCAATTTCTGCAATTGAATTGGCTGAAGATGACAATCTTCATATTCAACATTTTCAATTTTTACATGATCGTGTTCAACAAGCCGCTTATGCATTGATTGATGATGCTCAAAAACAAGGGATGCATTTACAAATTGGTCGCTTATTACTAAAAAATACTCCTCAAGAAAAATTTGAGGAAGAATTATTTGAGATTGTCGAACATCTCAATCAAGGAGTAATGCTGATAACAAGCCAAGTTGAGAAAAATGAAATTGCCCATTTGAATTTGAAAGCAGGGCAAAAAGCCAAGGCTTCGGCTGCTTATGAAGCGGCTCTTAAGTACTTAAATGTTGGACTTCAACTTTTAGCAAAAGACAGTTGGGAAACTGAGTATGATCTCACTTTGAGTTTCCATGTAATTGCGATGGAGGTGGAATACTTAAATACCCATTTTGAACAAGCGGATAATTTAGCCCAAATCATTTTGAAACAATCCAAGAGTGTACTTGATAAAGCAAAAATTTATGAAACTCAAATTTCGTGTTATATTGCTCAAAACAACCTGCAAGCGGCGATGGATGCGGGTTTACAGGCACTCGAAATTTTAGGAGTTTCTTTGTCAGAATCTCCTCCTCAACACCTCGTGATTGAGGAACTAGAAGCTTTACCGTTAATGACAGACCCTTACAAATTAATTGCTTTACGAATAATGTCGGTTGTTCAAGTTGCTTTTTATTTTAGCCAATCTCCTTCATGGATGCCCATGATATTCAAGATGGTTGATATTTGTGTTGAAGAAGGTAATTCTTATTATGCTTCTTTTGCTTATGTGACTCATGGTGTTTTGCTTTGTGCTGTCTTGTCCGATATTGAGAAAGGTTATCAACTCAGTCAATTGGCTATGCGAATCCACGATAAATTTGAGGAAACCGAACTTCAAGGTCGAATTACGGAAATGTTCTATGCTGCGGTTTCTTTTTATAAAGAACATGCAGTTAATACCTTGGAACCATTGCGTGATAATATTCGCGTTGCGTTGGAAAATGGTGATTTGTTGAGAGCGGGTTACAGTACAATGTATACGTTCTCACATCACTTTTTAGTTGGAAAACCATTAGAATATGTTCATCAAATCAACTTGAAGTACACTGATTTTATAGAGAAAATCAAACAAAAAAGTTCTCTATACTATGCGAAAGTGTGGGAAGAAATCGTGATGAATTTGATGGGTAAGACACAAGATAGATGTCGTTTAATGGGCAGATTTTTTAATGAAGCTGAAATGATTCCACTTTTGGAAAAATCGGATAATAGTCTTGCTTTATTGGTTTTCCATCAGGCAAAAACCATATTGTACTATCTGTTTAAAGATAATACTGCTGCTGTTGCGAGTTCTCTGCAAGCAACAAAGTATGAAAACTCAGGGATAGGCATTTTGTCTACGATTGAACACTTTTTTTACCCGTCTCTTGCGTTTCTTGCCCAATATCCTGTGGTGGATCAAGCAACACAACAAGAATATTTGGTAAAGGTGATTGCTAACCAAGAAAAGTTAGGCAATTGGGCAAAATATGCACCGATGAACTTCCAACACAAATACGATTTGGTGGAAGCAGAGAAAGCACGAGTTTTGGGGCAAGTGGCAGAGGCAATGGATTTGTATGAAAAAGCGATTTCAGGTGCAAAAGACAACGATTATATTCAAAACGAAGCTTTGGCTTATGAATTAGCCGCTGAATTTTATCTCGGACGTGGCATGGAAAAAATTGCCCAAACCTACATGAAAGAGGCTCACTATAGCTACCAACAATGGCAAGCAACCGCCAAAGTTGAGGATTTAGAAGAAAGATATCCCCAATTTTTTGCTCAAAAAGTGTCAATGCCAATTCAGGTAGATGCAACTCTATCATTAGTGACACAATTAGGCTCATCAACTCAGTCAATCTCCAATTTTTTAGATTTGAACAGTGTGATGAAGGCGGCTCAAGCGTTATCTGGAGAAATTGTCTTAAGTAAATTGCTTGATAAAATGATGCACATTGTTATTGAAAATGCGGGTGCTTCAGTTGGCTTTTTACTGCTCCCAAAAAAAGAACAATGGGTTATTGAAGCAGAAGGTCATGTTGATAGCGATGAAGTTAAGTTATTGCAATCCACTTCTCTTGGAAATCAACAAGTTGCAGAAACTATCATCCAGTATGTTGCCAGAACAAAAGAGAATGTGGTGTTAAATAATGCGACTCAAGAAGGACAATTTATCCGTGATGCTCATATTGTATCACAATGTCCTCAATCCATATTGTGTGTACCACTCATCAATCAAGGTAAGCTGACAGGTATTTTGTATTTAGAAAACAACTTGACAACAGGTGCTTTTACGTCAGATCGTTTACAAGTCCTTCAAATGATTTCGTCTCAACTGGCAGTTTCTATTGAAAACGCTGTATTGTATCGGACATTAGAGCAAAGAGTAGAAGAACGTACAGCGCAACTTGCTTCAGCCAATGAAGAAATTACTGATCTCAATGAACAACTGAAATCAGAAAATCTCCGTATGGGTGCTGAGTTAGATGTTTCTCGCCAACTGCAACAGATGTTATTACCTAAAGAAAAGGAACTCACTGAAGTTGAAGGTTTAGACATAGCAGGCTTTATGGAGCCTGCGGATGAAGTCGGTGGTGACTATTATGATGTGCTTCAACATGATGGGCGTGTTTTAATGGGCATCGGTGATGTAACGGGGCATGGACTGGAAAGTGGTGCTTTGGCAATTATGGTGCAATCGGCAGTACGCGCCCTACTCGCCAATGATGAAACCGATCCGGTTAAATTCTTAAGTGCCATCAATGAAGTTATCTATCTCAATGTAGAACGGATGGATGCAGGGAAAAACTTAACGCTGGCTTTAGTCAACTACCAAAACGGTGAACTTCGCTTAAGTGGACAACATGAAGAAATGATTGTGGTACGTTCTGGCGAATTGGAATTAATAGATACCATCGACTTAGGTTTTCCGATAGGATTAGATGATAATATCGCTGACTTCATCTCTGAAGCTAAAATCTCTCTGAATACGGGAGATGTTGCAGTACTTTACACGGATGGGATTACCGAAGCCGAAAACCTCGACAAAGAACAATATGAAATGGAACGGTTATGTGAGGTTATCAAACAAAATTGGCAGCGAACAGCCAATGAAATCCGAAATGCGGTGATTGATGATGTGAAGGCATTTATTGGTACGCAGACTGTGTTTGATGATATTACGTTGTTGGTTTTGAAGCAGAAGTAACCAACCATAACTACAGGGATTGACAATAACTACAAGGATTACATTTTAGAAGGGATTATACCCAGGAACTCCCTTTTCTCGTTCCCAACGTCCACGTTCAATGCCATTGAATTAAGAATTTTAATTGGGCCACAAGGGATTACCCCTACAAATCAATTGGTTATGTAGGGACAATCCTTTCGAGGTAAAAGTTTTTGCGCGCAAAAACTTTTACCTCGAATATGGTTGCCCTTAACTCAATGGCATTGATGCAGCACTTCCCAATGTACTACTAATATAATAACGATGTTCTATAGTCGTTTCATCCTTAACATTTCTTTCAGATTCAACCATAACAATTGTTTGAAAGACTGAACAATTTTCTGAACTATCTATACGAGTAAGAGCATCATAGCCAACCCAACAGCGTCTTGCTTCAATGTAGCCATGTCCTTTATTATTAGTTTTAGTTTCAGCAAAATCAATGTTATATCCTTCAAAATTAGCTTGGTTTGCTTCTATAAAATAGTTCGGAATTTGTATACCAATTTCTATGGTAATATAATACAATACTGAATTTATTATATATTTTTATCAAGAGTAATATACTCAAGTTTTTTTTAATGTGTTACCACATTGGACTTGAAAATGTCTGATTATAACGAATTTTGGGGACACCCCTCTAACCCCCCGTACACAGGGGGAAGTCCCAAAATAGAAAAATTAAAAAAGTGTCGAATGATGTTTGGTTCCACCCGTGTACGGGGGGTTAGGGGGGTGTCCCCAAAATCTGTTACAATCAGGAAAATGTTAATGTGTTCTAAGCTATACCAGATAAGAATTTATAGTGCGATAGCCTTAATTAAATGCACAGCATCATTTTGATACAACAGTACGGATTATGGATATGGAACGTTTAATTTTTGATTTGGGGAATTTGGACATGGTAGGTACTCCTATTTAGAGTTATTACTTTTTTTTTACAAATTATTTAGGATGCTTACATATTTATGATAATATAATCAATAACAACTTATTACCTATCAATTTTTTAGCTTTAAACTAATTAGGGAATTCAGTGGATTAAAGAGAATTAATTTGGCAATATGACGTTAGTATTTATTCCATATTGCTTTGCACGAGTTAATTTAAATTACTTACTTTTTAATTATTATCTGATATTACGCAAATAGTTCCCAAACTTTCGTTTCAAATTTATTTTGCCAACTGGAGTGCAATCTCTTGCAAAATAAATTTTGCACGAAGGCATTCACTTTTGAAGTTTTCTGCGTAACATCAGTTATTATAATAGATTAATTAAAAATATATAAATTAAAATGAAAAATGGAAATACATCATATTTTAAAATAATTATATAACTAATTCATTGTTTATATTTAATTTTTATTTGTTTCTCATAATTAATTTCTTTATCATGTAAGAGGCTAAAGTTTTTGCCAGGAAACTTAGAATCGATCCTAAACATGACTGAAATATAGCATTGCCAAGTAAAATAACTTGATATTTAAAGATAATAAATAGGCAAATAATTTTACTCTTTAAAACAATGCTTGAACAAAATTTGCAAGCCTTTCTACCAAACTAAAATTTGAACGAAGGAGTCCAAGATTTATCTCGGTTTTCCAAACTTAAAATTTGGACTTCTACCTACAAAGTTCTAATTTGTCAGATTCATTCTCACACCAAACTGCTAAGGAATGAGGATTTAATAACTTCCAAAATTTGAATGTTCAAACCTGCCAGGTTTTAAAAACCTGGCAGGTTTAATTGCCAGTTTTATTAAATCCTCATTCCTAAGAACACTAAAGTCAATCTTAAAACTACTTTGTGTGAGATAAAACTTAAGAGACTCTCAACGATGCACACATTACCTGGCTACTTAGTTACTGCCAAAATTTATGAAAGTGATATTTCTCAAGTCTATCGGGGGATTCGTAAACAGGATAAATTACCTGTTATTCTCAAACTCCTGAAAAAAGATTATCCGACAGATACTGAAATTGCTCATTATCAACAAGAATATAGAATTACTCACTCCTCAAATTTAAAAGGGGTGATTAAAGCTCTGGCTTTAGAAAAATATCAAAATACACGGGTTATTGTTTTTGAGGATTTTGGGGCGGAATCTCTTAAACAGTTAATCAAACAAAAACCGTTGACAATCAACAATTTTTTGGATATTGCTATTAAATGTAGTGAAATTTTTGGCGAAATTCATGCAGCGAGTATCATTTATAAAGATACTAATCCTTCTAATATTGTTATTAATGTGAAAACGGGACAAATCAAGCTGATTGATTTTGGCATTTCCAGCATTGCTTCTTATGACACGCATTTTTTCAAAAATAGCCATCCTCAATTTGAGGGAGGTAACGGAATGTTAGAGGGAACACCTGCTTATATGTCACCAGAACAAACGGGCAGAATGAGTAGAGCAGTAGATTATCGCACTGATTTTTATTCACTAGGTGTCACTTTTTATGAGTTACTCACTCGAAAACTGCCCTTTGATGCTTTGGATACAATGGAATTAGTGCATTGTCATCTTGCCAAACAACCCATATCACCTCATCAGTTAAATCCTGACATTCCTTTAATGATTTCTAATATTATTATGAAATTATTAGAAAAAACGGTGGAAACAAGATATCAAAATGCTTGGGGACTTAAAGCAGATTTAGAAATTTGCCAAACGCAATTACAAATTTATGGAAAAATTGAAACTTTTACTTTGGGCAACCAAGATATTTCTGATCAATTTCAAATTCCTTCTAAACTCTATGGTCGTAATAACGAGATAGAAACGTTATTAACAGCACTTGAAAGAGTCAATCAAAATTGTACTGAGATAATTTTGGTGACGGGACAACCTGGTGTTGGCAAAACGACTTTAGTGCAAGAAGTCCATAAACTTTATGCCTCTCAATCTTCATCCCTTTCTTCTCAAGAAGCGACCAAAAAAAATCGACACAAAGTATATTTTATTGAAGGAAAATGTGATCCGTTTCAGCAACATATCCCTTATTCTGCTTTAGTAATGGCTTTTCGTTCATTCATTCAACGATTATTAACCGAAAGCGAAGAACAACTCTCGTTATGGCAAGAAAAATTTCTCAAGGCATTTGGTCCAAACGGGCAAGTAATGATTGATGTTATTCCTGAAATTGGCGTAATTATAGGCCCTCAATTACCCGTTCAACCACTCCCTCCTACGGAAGCTCAAAACCGTTTAATGTGTGTATTTCTTAATTTTATTCATGTTTTTTGTTGTAAAGCCATATATCCTTTAGCGATTTTTCTTGATAATTTGCAATGGGCAGATACAGCAACACTTAAATTAATAGAATTATTGATGATAAATGAGGAAACACAGTATTTGCTCTTGATTGGGACTTATCGAGAAAATGAAGTAAACGATATCCATCCATTGATGATCACACTCAAGGAATTATGTAAGGAAAAGACGATTGCCCAACAAATTGTGTTATCCCCTTTATCACTTGAAAATATTACCGATTTGATTGCGGATACTCTTCACTACGAAATGAATGAAACTAAAACTGTTGTTCTTGATACTTTAGTTTCCTTTCAGAGTGAAAAGGTTCTTCACCTTGAAGCAGAATGTTGGAGTGAAGAGAATAATTCATTGATTTATCTCGCAGAAGTGGTGCGACAAAAAACGGGGGGCAATCCTCTTTTTGTGAAAGAATTTCTGAAAATGTTGTATCAAGAAAGACTACTTACCTTTACACCACCAGCATCTTATGAAAAAAATGGACATAAGGGAACTTGTCAAACAGGCGATTGGCAATGGGATATTGCACCCATTAAAGCGATGACAATTCCTGATAATATCGTAGAACTGGTGATAGAAAAACTCAAAAAATTGCCTGAAAAAACACAGCAAGTTTTATGTATAGCTGCCTGTATGGGTAACTGTTTTGATTTGAATATGCTTTCTCTTATTTATGAGCAATCAGAAGAAGATATTTCCCACATTTTGATACCTGCGGTTCAGGAAGGTTTAATTATTCAAAAAGAAAAGTTAAAACTGAAAAGTGAAAAATTCAATCTTTGTCGAAAATCACTTTTTGCACGCAATAAATTACTTTTTTCTTTTCTACATAATCGTGTCCAACAAGCCACGTATGCTTTGCTTGACAATGAACAAAGAAAAGTGGCTCATTTTAAAATAGGTAAGCTGCTGTTAACAGATTCTTTAAGCACAGATGTAGAAGAAAGTATTTTTGAATTGGTCAATCATCTCAACATAGGCCATCAATTTATTGAGGATGATTTAGAAAAATTCCAATCCAGTATTTTAAATTTAGTGGCATCAAGAAAAGCAAAAGAAACAATGGCTTATGCTGCTGCTTTGCAATATTTAACCACATCACTTTCTTTCCTTGAATCCATCCATTTTTCTGAAAAACATGATATTTGGACAGACTATTACCAATTAGCGTTAACATTACATAAAGAACTGGCAGAAATGGCATATTTGAATGGTGATTTTTCGCAATGTGAAAAATTAATCCACTCAACCTTGATAAAAATAGATTCTTTGCTTGAAAAAGCAGCCTTATATCAACTGCGAATTATGCAATATAACACAATGGCAAAATATGATGAAGCCATTCAACATGGTAAAATTGCTTTAAAACTGTTGTGCATGATATTGCCAGAAGAAGATTTGCAAACGGTATTACGCATTGAAATTAATGAAATAAAAAAGAATTTGGGGAATAAAGAAATTCTTTCCTTAGAAAAAACAGCGAAAATGACTTCGATAGAAAAACGAACCACTCTGAAATTGTTAAACAGTATGGCTCCCTCTGCCTATTTTTCAAATAGTACATTATGGATGCTCATTGCTGCTAAAATGGTTAATTTATCGCTTCGTTATGGTCATTTACCAGAGTCTGCTTATGGTTATGCGGTTTATGGGATCGTTGTTGGTGTCATGTTGCAAGATTATCAATCTGCCTATCAATTTGGAAAACTCTCACTTAATCTCAGTCGTCAATTTGCTGATTTAGGGCATCAATGTAAAAATGCTTACATAGTTGCGAATTATTTGAATCATTGGGTACGACATATTAAATCGGCAGATACTATTAATGATGAAGCTCATCAAGCCGCTTTAGAATCAGGTGAATTACAATTAGCGGGTTCAATTTTAACTTGTAAAACAATGAATTCATTTCATCAAGGCAAAAATCTGAAAAGCATTTTGGGCGATCTCACCCATGTTTTACAGTTTACTCAAAGGACAAAAAATAATTGGGACAGCGATGCCATGTTAGGCTGTCAATTTATTCTCTTAAACTTAACGGGATTAACCGCTGATAAAGAAGTTTTTTGTAATGACAATCTAAGTGAAGCATACTATTTAGAACGTTGTCAATCACATCAAAGTTTTATGGGTTTATGTCTCTATTATATCCAGAAATTAGAGGTACTTTATCTTTATGGTAAATCAACACATGCGTTGATTTACGCCTTAAAAGCAAAGAGATATCTTAGTTTTATAACAGGACTTTTTTCAGTGGCTGTGTATAATTTTTATTATTCTCTCAGTTTAATAGCACTCTATCCTATTACGTATGGAGAAGAAAGAAAACAATATTGGAGACAATTAGAAAGTAATCAGCAACAAATGAAAAATTGGGCTGACAATTGCCCTCATAACTTTTTGCACCTTTATTTTCTTGTTGAAGCAGAAATGGCACGTATTAACGGTAAAGAATTAGAAGCGATTGATTTATACGAACAAGCAATTAGCTTAGCGAAAGAATATGATTTTATTCAACACGAGGCTTTAGCTAATGAATTGACTGCAAAATTCTGGCTTTATCAAGGTAAAGACAAATATGCTAAACTCCATTTTAAGGATGCTGTTTATGGATACCAGCGTTGGGATGCAAAACATAAGGTAGAAGAATTAAAACGGCAATATCCTATACTACTTTCAAGTCAAACCTCAGAAACCGCTATTACTGATATTTCCACAACGACAACTTATTTTACAATGGCAGCCAATTCTTCTAAATTGCTAGATTTTGCAACAGTTATCAAAGCGTCACAAGCCATTGCGGGTGAAATTGAATTAGATAGGTTGTTGAAAAAGTTGATGAAAGTCGTTATCGAAAATGCGGGAGCACAACGGGGATTTTTAATTTTGAATAGAGCAGGACAATGGGTTATTGAGGCAGAAGGAAAGATGGATGAAACAGAAATCGCTGTATTGCAATCAATTCCATTGATAGCTTCTACAGAGTTGACGCAACCTTGTCTGCCAACAAACCTTATCAACTACGTGATTCGTACTCAAGAAAGTGTTGTATTGCAAGATGCGACAGAAGATGAAAAGTTCGCATTGGATCCATATATTGTTCAGCACCATGTCAAATCAATTTTATGTATGCCACTGATTAATCAAAATAAATTGACTGGCATGTTGTACTTAGAAAATAATCTGATGACGGGTGCTTTTACACAAGATAGATTAGAAGTACTCAATGCACTTTCTTCACAAATGGCAATTTCGATAGACAATGCTAAACTTTACGCGGATACCCAAGCTTTAAATGCTAAATTACGAGAAAGTGAAACCCGACTCATTCAGTTTTTAGAAGCAATGCCTGTTGGTGTATTTATTATATCCGCTGATGGTCATCCTTATTATGCTAATCAAAGAGCACAACAATTGTTGGGTAAAGGAATTGTGCCTTCAACAGATGCTGATCACTTAGTCAGCGTTTATCAAGTTTATATAGCAGGAACTGATCAAGTTTATCCGCAAGAACGTCAACCACTGATGCGAGCATTACAAGGTGAAAATGTCACGGTTGATGATTTGGAAATCCATCAAGGCAATAAAAGAATTCCAATAGAAGTTTGGGGTACCCCTATTTTTTGCAGAGAAAATGGCAATATCGCTTATGCAATCGCAGTTTTTCAAGACATTACGGAACGTAAACAAGCTGAAAAAGAACGGATTGGTTTTACTAAAGAACTCACTGAATTAAATAAAGCGTATGAGCGATTTGTACCTCGTGAATTCTTAAGCCTTTTAGATAAAAAAAGCGTGGTTGATGTCCAACTAGGTGATCAAGTCGCAAAGGAAATGACCATCTTATTTTCTGATATCCGTGAATTTACAGCACGTTCTGAAAAAATGACACCACATGAAACTTTCAAATTTATCAATGCTTTTTTAAGTCGTATGGAACCTTCTATCATTGAACATCAAGGTTTTATTGATAAATACATTGGTGATGCCATTATGGCTCTCTTTAACTCACCTGATGATGCACTCAAAGCGGGTATTACGATGTTAAGTCGACTTTCAGAATACAACACCACAAGACAAAGGCCTGGACGTTTACCGATTGAGATTGGCGTAGGTATTAATACAGGTTCTTTGATGCTTGGTACGGTAGGTGGTCAAAGTCGCATGGACGGTACGGTAATTGCTGATGCCGTTAATTTAGCATCGCGTGTTGAAGATTTAACAAAAACTTATGGAACCAGCCTTTTAATCACAGAGCAAACTTATCAGAAATTAAAAGACACTTCGCAATATAACATTCGGGTCATTGATCGTGTGAAGGTTAAAGGAAAAACTAAAATTGCCACAATTTATGAAGTTTTTGATGCTGACTTACCTGAATGTATGGCATTAAAAATAAAAACACGTCAGGATTTTGAAGAAGGTTTTAGATTATATCACCAAAAAGAATTAGATAAGGCACAACGATGTTTTGAAAAAGTATTGCAAATCAACAAAAAAGATGAAGCCGCACGGGTTTACTGGACACGTTGTACCTCAAATAATCAACGATAATGTTCTTGAATGCGCTGCCGCCATATTTCATAAGCAGGTTTTGAACTATCATAAGGAAGATTAATTAATGCATCGTCTGTCACACGCGCTGCTTCTGTTGTCTCTGTTGCACAGAATATTTGACTGGCTTTGTGTGTGTGTGGGGTTAAATTGTTTGCTCTTTCACGTGCTTTGGCAGCAAATGCAGAACCTTGTGCTAATTGAAGTCGAAAATCTTTACCCAGTTCTGCTAAACGTTTCAGTGTAATTTCTTCTACCCCTCCGGCATAAGTCACGGCAAGTCCAATACCACTCCATAAATCAGTCTGTCTTTCTATAGAAAAACCATTAATCGTTTGTGCAATTGCCTCAACATCAGCACCTTTAACAAACCATAAGCTACGTCCTAAACCTTGATCAAAAACGTGTCGCGCATATCCAGAAATGCGAGAGGGTATAACACCCTGCGTAACCGTTTTTTGCCAATGAAAATAACCTTCATGGAAACCATAACCATCTACTGCCAACCATCCCAATAAAGGATCGAGGGTTTTCAGTGCTTTATTAATATTGCGGTGCAATCGTGCCCAAGCCCATCCAGCACCAACGTGAACCATATAAATATGACGCGCTCCAGCACCTTGTACAAATCGTTTAAAGCGACTTCGGTTCAAAGGTGATAAAAAATCAAGAAGTGTCATTGCCATTGCTGCACCTTCATAACCAAAACCGCGCATTTCATTTGGCAATGTATCAAGTTGTTTACTCAGGGATTCTATATTGTCATCCAGTAATGCAGCATGATAACCGAAAACAAATGTTTCACCAATTTTTTCTAGCTGTTCACGAGTTTCAGAAGATACGGCTTGAAAACCGCGTTTAGAAAAACTTGTTTCGTTGGGAGAAATACCAAAAAGTAGTTTACGAAAGTAGTAAGGATTCATGTTATTGTTTTATTTGGTTAGTTGTTAGAAAGGATAGTTAATCCACTTAAGACAAGATACTAAAGTTGGTTTTTTATTCAAGGTGAATGCGAAGAATTTTGAGTTCTTAAGGTTTTTCCTATTGTTGAAATAATAAAGTATCATCGCAGAGTAACCGAAAAATGATAAGAATAAACTAAGATAAAAAACATAACGAGTACTTTTTTGTGACAGGGAGAAGTCGATATATGTTACTTTTTTGTTACATGATATATGAATAGATAAGCTTGGCTAAAAAATTATTATACATAATTGGTAATCTTTATTTGTTTTTTCCATATTTCATGTATTAGATTTTCTGTCTCATTACCAAGGTAGTTACAAATTTATTAAAAGGTAGGGTATATGGAGTCCAAACCTTTAGGTTTGGATTCCACATTTGAGTGTTACCCTAAATTGAATCATGCCAAATTTGCTCAACAATATTAAGCACAGTTAAAAATAAATTTTTATAGTAAAAAATATATAAATAACAATAAGTTAAAAATAAGCAATAATTATTCCAATTATATAGTTATTACGATATAAAAAATATAAATCTATAATAGTAAAAAAAGTCAACAAATTATTCTAAATTTATCACTTGTTCCTTTTCATTTTTCATTTTTCATTTTTCATTTTATAACCTTGATTGCTTATCTTGCTTGTGTGACAATTAATCGTATTAAAAATACGTTAATCTTAGTATTTTAAGGAGTATCCGTTATGCAAGTTTCAGAACCTGTTAAAAAACAATTTGTTGAATATGTTATGCTTCAAGTATTTGATGATCAATATATGGATCGTCAAGAAGAAAAGAAAATTCTTGAAGAAGGTATAAGAAAAGGAATCAGCGTACAAGAAGGATTGTCCATTATCAGACAACTGGCTTCAGAAAAAGATTTTGTAATTGAAAGAGAAGCTGAAGAACGGATTGAAGAAGTTTTGCGACAATTTGCACTCAATGATGGTGTTGTTGATAAAAAGGAATTTGAAGATGCTTTGGCACTGTTTAATTCTGCTTGTAAAGGAAAAGTACCTGAGCCAGAGCTTAAAAAGCGATTGAAGAAAATGATGTTAGACAAAGGTTGGAAAGCCAAAGAGGGTACATTTTTTAAAAAATCAAAATGGTTTTCGGCAATCTAGGTTATTTTTACCTCCCATTAATTTAAGTACCAAAGCATGAATTTTAAGATATTTTAAGTTTGAAGAAATCTCACTTTAAGGCAAAATTTTTTCGGAGAAAACTTTTAACCTCGAAAACTGTTGGCATTTTTATTCGTTTTGAAAAATACCTTTTATTTTAGCTTTAGTACTTTAGATGTAGTGTAAAACGCGTTAATTTTTTTAAGGAGTACAATAAAACAATGGCAGTTTCAGAAAACATCCAAAATCAGTTCGTTGAATTTATCACGCTTCAAGCATTTGATGATCAATACATTGATCGTCAAGAAGAAAAGAGAATCCTTGAAGTGGGAATAAAAAATGGCATCAGCGTAGAAGAGAGTTTATCTCTTATCCGTCAAATTGCCTCACAAAAAGGGTTAGTTGTTGAAAGAGATGCCGAAGAACGTGCTAAAGAGTATCTTGAAACAGCGGCATCAGATGGAAAGGTAGATAAAAAGGAATTTGAAAAAGCAGTCACATTGTTAAAAAATGCCAGCAAAGGCAAAATTCCTGAAGATGAGATGAAACAGCGGTTAAAGAAAATGATGGAAGACAATGGTTGGAAAGCTAAAGAAGGCGGATTATTTGGTACAAAGTGGTATTCGGCTATTTAATTCTATTGTTTTTTTTGTAAATTCTCGTTATTTTTGGGTGCATTGAAAACGAGTTTAACTTTCAGTTAGGGAGCCTAATTATTATGGCAGTTTCAGAGGAAGTCAGAAAAGCATTTGCTGATTACATTATGCTACAAGCGTTTGATGATCAATATATTGATCGTCAAGAAGAAAAAAATATCCTTCAAGAAGGGGTTACGAAGGGAATAGGTGTTGAAGAAGGGCTTGCCATCATGCGACAAGTTGCTCAAGAAAAAGGGTTAGCCCTTGAGAGAGATGCCGAAGAACGTGCCAAAGAAATGCTGGAGAGATTTGCTACTAATGATGGCAAGGTTGATAAAAAGGAATTTGTAGATGCTATAGCGATTTTTAAATCTGCCAGCAAAGGTAAAATTCCAGAACATGAGATGAAAAAACGGCTCAAGACGATGATGGAAACTAATGGTTGGAAAGCTAAAGAAGGTGGATTATTTGGCTCAAAGTGGTATTCTGCAATTTAGCGTTTTATCTTTAGATTTTATGGATACTATCTATAAAGATAGTATCCATTGCAACTTTTTCTCCCTTCCCTCTTTCTCCCCTTTTCCCCTTATTCTTATGGAATTATTAAAACGCATCTTTTTTAGTTTTCAGATGTTACATCGTTACCGCCATGCCCTC
This sequence comes from Candidatus Parabeggiatoa sp. HSG14, assembly GCA_030378085.1. Classification (GTDB taxonomy): domain Bacteria; phylum Pseudomonadota; class Gammaproteobacteria; order Beggiatoales; family Beggiatoaceae; genus Parabeggiatoa. The sequence continues at coordinate 2,655 of JAUCGK010000035.1, read as the reverse complement.
GCCAAGATTTACCATAACAATCCCCACAATGTTCAATTGCGTCAAATCTCACCAGCCATACTCAAACAAAAGGGCATTGCAGTTTTAGTGCTTGACTTTGATGGGGTACTGGCAGCGCATGGTGAGCCTTATCCGGTTGAAGAATTGCATGATTGGTTGAATGAATGTATTAGTACATTTGGCTCAACACAAATATTTATTTTATCAAATAAACCTTTGCAAAACCGTATTACTTATTTCAATCAATATTATCAAGGTGTGCGCTACATTGCTGAAGTGAAAAAAAAGCCTTATCCCGATGGGTTGCAAAAAATTATGGTTTTGACAGGACAATCTTCAGAAACGTTGATGTTGGTAGATGATCGTTTGCTAACAGGCGGCTTGGCTGCTTGTATTGCAAATGTGCCAATGATTTATATTACTCGCCCTTATGTACTTTTATCCAAACGTCCTTTACAAGAATTATTTTTTATGATGTTACGATTTGTAGAACGTCGTTTTATACAACTATATAGTTGGCTAAGGTGAACAAGTTATTACGATCCGTGCAAATAAAAAAATCATTATTAATTAAATTTAATACACACACGATGCACAATCAATTTACATCAGTGACGCAATTCACAGTCCTTTTTTCATATTTACGGGATCAACAAAATAATGGCTTAATCTCCTGTAAATGTTGTTCCAAACTCACAGATATGAGCGAAGAAATAGAGAATAAAGTAGACAAGACATCTAAATTGGAATCTGCTTCACTGGCAGCACGGATGCGTTGGAGAAAATCATAATTGAGGGTTAGCATATCTTTGTAATGTTTTTTCAAGCCCACCAATTTCCAATCCGCTTTACCTTCTTCTTGATATACATAATATTGAGTTAATAAATACGATGAAGTCACCCTAAATACAATTTCATCTACTGAAGTAAAAGGTAAATGATAGTGTGCCATACCTCGCATTTTTGACAAAATGGGGCATTTACTGGTTGCCATAACAAAACCAATTAATGCTCTTAAACCCGTTTGTGCATCACACCGTTTAAGATATTCACGTTCAGGTGTTAAAACACGGACATCAGCTATACTACAAGACAAAATTTCTTTGAATCCTAAAATAATTTCTTTCGCGTCAATTGCTACTGGGCAATGGGAATATTCTTGTGTATTTAATGGACAATTGTCACACTGCTTAAACTCCAATTCAGTCCATGTAGGGTAGTCAACTTTATCAAGAATATTGGGTCGAGGTCTTTCAAAATTAATCTTATAATTCAGTATTTTACCATCATTCATGGTAAATGTGTATTCAATAAACCTCTTTTTATAGTTGAACATTTTTTAATACCCAGTACACGCAGTCAATGGATATAACCTACCGTTTTTTGATATATACAGATATTCATAATGATAAATCGGTAACTTTATACACCAAAGAAAAATCAATTAGCTTGGTATTATGTTATTTCCTTATCCCATTCTATGAGGCTTTAAGCTGGTGTGAGATTGAAATTCAAAAGAATTTTTTTCACATGTAGCTTTCGGTGATAAAAATCATTATCTCAATCAATAAAAATTATTAGAACGATAAGTACCGTATTTTATAGGTTTTACCTTTCACTAATGAGTAAATACTGTTTTTGTTTTTTTATTCAAATCAAGACAGGTGTTTTTTATTAATGGTAAAAATTGTATATAAATAAGTATATTTTTCAACTGTTTTAAAGACTAGTCAAATAAGTGTTCAATTTCTTTTAAATGTCTGTCTAAAGAGAGTGATAACATTGAAGAAATAGTAAACAAAGTAGCCAATACATTCAGATTGGAATCGGCATTGCAAGCTGCACGAATACGTTCCAAAAAATGAAAATTTAAAGTTTGCATTTCTTTAAAGCGTTGTTTCAAACCATCAAACTCTAAATCAATTTTGCCACCACCTTTTCGATGTATGTAGTATTGGTGTAACAAATAGGAAGAAGTCACACGAAAAACCGTTTCGTCAAGGGAGGCAAACGGTAAATGGTAATACGCCATACCACGCAAAGTGGACAAAATAGGACAAGCACTACTTGCCATCACAAATCCAATCAAGGCTCTTAAACCGGTTTGTGCATCAGTCCGTTTAAAATATTCACGTTCAGGTGTCCTTACATGAATATCCACTTCTTTACAAGAAAGAATTTCATTAAACCCCATCACTATTTCGTGAGCATCAATAGCAGCAGGACAATGAGAATATTCACTCGTTTTTAATGGGCAATTAGGACATTGGTGAAAATCTAATTGAGTCCAATCAGGATACTGTTTTTTGTCTAAGATATGTTCACGAGTTCTCTCAAACTCAACAAAGTAGTGTAAAACCTTCCCATCATCCATAGTGAAGGTATATTCAATAAACATAATGTGAGACATCCATCGCTATGAGGTTATCTTATAAAAAAAATAATTTTTATCATATCTTAATTAACTATATAGTAGGAGACTATACCTCGTACATAATTTTTTAGATAACTGATTAATAATATTATGTTTCATTATGACTTTTGTGTATGAAGTATGGTGTCTCCGCTATAAATCATCCAAAACACAAATTTTATACTAAAATATTTAAACTAAAAATTTTTTAATTCTTCAACAAGTATAGTAGAGGCTAGTTT
>JAUCGK010000275.1 GCA_030378085.1 Candidatus Parabeggiatoa sp. HSG14 | reverse complement strand
AACTCTAATAAAGATTTATCTTGGGATTTAAATTATTCCAACTATAGACATTCAGAAAAATAACTTCAAAAAACCTGACAGGTTTCTAAAACCTGTCAGGTTGGCACTGGTTCAGTTCAATGTAATCTTCATGGCAAGATATGCTTTCATTGCATTGATAAACAAGGCTAATGGCTGATTTTTGAACCCATATTTTAACCTATTGATTTTTATATATTTTATATAGAACTGAACCAGTCTCGTTTTCTGCGTAACATCAGTTACTAATTACCCATTTGCTATTAAACAGAAAGCATTTTCTATATCTTTGATTTATGATGAAAATTTTAGTAAGTAATGATGACGGTTATCAAGCACCTGGTATCTTATGTTTAGTTGAAACCTTGCAAAAGTTTGCCGAAGTTACTGTGATTGCACCGGAACGTAATCATAGTGGTGCCAGTAATTCTCTGACCTTAGAGTATCCACTTCGCCTTAGACAAGCTGAAAATGGTTTTATTTACATTAACGGTACACCTACTGATTGTGTACACTTAGCCTTAACAGGTTTACTTGATACATTGCCTGATATTGTAGTGTCAGGTATTAATGCGGGGGCCAATTTGGGAGATGATGTTATTTATTCCGGTACTGTAGCAGCTGCGATGGAAGGTCGTTTTTTAGGTTTACCTGCATTGGCAATTTCTATGGGAAGCTTTAATCCTCAACATTATCAGACAGCAGCTCATGTTGTGGAAAAATTATTGGTGCGTTTTCAAATTGACGATTTTCCTTTACCAGTTGACACAATTTTAAATATTAATGTGCCTGATAAGCCTTGGGAAACTTTAAAGGGTATGCAAATCACTCGTTTAGGTCGTCGTCATCGTGCAGCACCTGCTGTTAAGGGAGAAGATCCTTATGGCAGGCCGATTTATTGGATTGGGCCGGCTGGTTCAGAACAAGATGCTGGACCTGGTACAGATTTTTATTCGATTAATCAAGGATTTGTTTCAATTACACCTTTGCATGTCGATTTAACTCGCCATTCCGCTTTAAACAATTTAAAAGAATGGTTGGGAGATGGGGAATAACATTTATGCTGATTGTAACAGATTTTGGGGACACCATACCCCCCTAACCCCCCGTACACGGGTGGAACCAAACATCATTCGACACTTTGCTTTAATTTTTCTATTTTGGGACTTCCCCCTGTGTACGGGGGGTTAGGGGGTGTCCCCAAAATTCGTTATAATCAGCATTTATGATATAGTCGCTCAGAAAAGTTTCGTGTCAAACCTGCTGGTTTCGTAAACCTGGTTAGGTTTTTAACCGAGGACAAAAATTTCCTGCCCCAATCAATTAGGAACGTGCATAAAATAACTTCGACAACTAAACCTGACGGTTTCTAAAACCTGTCAGGTTGACTTATGGGTAAATTATTTCATGCACATTCCTTATCTATAATAAAGGTAAAACATTTTGATTCAGCAAACCAATACTCATTTCAAAGAAAGTCCTTTTAATTTGGATAATGAAAATGCTTATCAAACGTGGCGAGCGCGTAAGTTAGAAAACTATCCCAGTGATTTATCAAAACTTGTTGTAGAGATTAACGATTTACAACAATTAACTCGTGCAGAACATGAAGCTATTTTGGCATGTTGCCGTGTTGCTAATATGGCAATTTTCAGCAGCACAATAAAAAAGGACAAATCCATTTTTCGCGAATTAGGTAAACAACTTGGATTGACTCAATTAGATAATAATATGTGTGCGGATGATGATAGTATTACTTCCTTAACAGTGGCACAAGAAGGTATGCGACAAACGTATATTCCTTATACGAATCGGCCAATTCATTGGCATACTGATGGGTATTATAATTCCCTTGATAAGCAAATTTATGCTTTGTTACTGTATTGTGTACATCCTGCTCAACAAGGCGGTGAAAATGCTTTATTAGATCATGAAATTGCTTATATTTTGCTACGAGATAAAAACCCAGATTATGTTCATGCGTTCATGCAACCTTATGCGATGTGTATTCCTCCCAATGTAATTGAAGGAGAAGAAATTCGTCCTACTCGTTGCGGTCCCGTTTTTTCCATAGACTCCAATGGTAATTTGCATACACGTTACACCAAGCGAACACGTTCTATCACTTGGGCATTTGACGAAATCACTCAAGCCGCAGTAAAATGTTTTGAAAATATATTAGAGAGTGATTCTGCTTACATTTTTCGGGGAACTTTACAAGCGGGACAAGGTCTTCTTAGTAATAATGTTTTACATAATCGCTCCGGATTTACGGATTCAGAACTGCCCAACCAACAACGTTTGCTTTACCGGGCGCGTTATTACAAACGCATTGCTAATACTTAAAACATCCTTCCTTGCATTTCTCATGCAGTTTAAGTATTTTCCAAAATAAACAGCTATTTACCAATAATTCCTCCCTTTAACAGAGGGAGGTTGTGAACAACTACAACCCCTATTAGCTTCATTAACCCATCTTGAAGAATCCTATCATCCCAACCTGGAAGTGAAATCAAAATTATGAATCTCTGTTATTGGACAAGCATAGGCACTTTAGGTGTGTGCATTTAACTGCTAGCCACAACAAAGAATCCTCAGAACTTTTTGATCGTGTTCCAAATGTGTGACATAAATATTTCATTCTCTCTCTACAGTTTCGTCAATTACAAAAGTAGACACGGTAGTCAGCAAATCCATGAAATGGGACATCAAAAAGGGTTAATCGAAGAAAGCAGAAAAATACTTCTTGAAGTTCTTGAAAAACGATTTGGAATTGTACTCAAACGAAACAACTCGTTTTAAATCATTTCAAGAAAAGTGTAAAAATCCGAGATATTGAACGTTCAGAGTATATCTTGGCACTTCCAAACTAAAATTTGGATTTTATAGTCCAAGTTCGTCATTCACACAATTGGAGATTTAAAATAAATGAAAGTCGATTGGCTGATTGTAGGGGCAGGTTTTACGGGAAGTGTATTAGCAGAAAGAATTGCCTCCCAGCTTAAACAAAAAGTATTACTTGTTGAACAACGCAATCATATTGGGGGAAATGCTTATGATTACTATGATGACCAAGGCGTACTTGTCCATCAATATGGGCCTCATATTTTTCATACGAATGCCAAATATGTTTGGGATTATGTCGCCCAATTTACTGAATGGCGTAGTTATTATCACCGTGTTTTAGCCGTTGTCAATGGTAAACCTGTACCTGTACCTTTTAATCTCAATTCGTTGTATGCCCTTTTTCCACCGAACTATGCGGATAAACTCGCTCAACAACTGGTTGAGCAATATGGTTTTAACGTCAAAGTACCTATTTTGAAAATCCGTGAAAGTGCCAACGGTACCGATTTAAAGTTTTTAGCCGATTACATTTATGAAAATATATTTCATCATTACACTTTTAAGCAATGGGGTTTAAAACCAGAGGAATTGGCTCCTTCAGTCACTGCCCGTGTACCTATTTATGTCAGTCGTGATGATCGCTATTTTCAAGACGAATTTCAAGGTTTACCAAAATACGGCTATACCAATTTGTTCCGACGTTTATTAAATAACAAAAACATCAAAGTGCTTTTGAATACTGCTTATCAAGAAGTTATTGATGAAATTCAATGTCAAAGGGTGATTTTTACCGGGCAGATAGATGAGTTTTTTGAACGGATGTATGGTGAATTGCCTTATCGCAGTTTACGTTTTAAGTCGTTTTATACGGAACAAGAATATAAACAGCCTGTCGCGACTGTCAATTATCCCAATGAATACGCATATACGCGCATTACCGAGTTCAAACATCTTACTGGACAACGTGTTTATGGTAGTGCTTATATAGAAGAATACCCGCAGCCTTATAAACGCGATGAAAATATCCCGTATTATCCCATTCCTAAAGAAGAATATCAGGCGTTATACAAGAAATATCAGGCAGAAATAGAAAAGCTAAATGGACGCGTATTATTTGCAGGAAGGTTAGCAGACTACCAGTACTATAATATGGATCAGGCAGTAGCACGGGCATTGACTTTGTTTCAAAAAGTGATTTGTAAAAGTTAATTTTGGATGGACGGTATTGGAGTCGTTCAATGGGATTGTTTAAATTTCAATCTATGGTTTTTCAGGTAAATAATTTCACGCATCAAACCTGACAGGTTTCGGAAACCTGTCAGGTTTTTGGAAGTTATTTTTCTGAACGTCTATAGGTAATCAATCAGGATTATTTACAAATGGATGTTTAATTTATTATTATAGTATGTTTTTATCCTTGCTGTCAATAAAATATTATCAATTTATCAATTGGATGTGATTAAAAGTGCATGCACTTTTCGGATATTTTTTTGAATAAAGGTTGAAGTTGCAGTATAATCCATTAGTATCTTTAACAATAGTGTTTTAAACACTCCATTTTCACACCTTTTAAAAGGAGTTGTCCCATGATTGATACGGATGGCTATAGAATGAATGTGGGCATTATCCTGATAAATCAGGATGGACATGTGTTGTGGGCAAAACGTGTTGGGCAGGATGCTTGGCAATTTCCACAAGGCGGGATTAAAGCCCATGAAACGCCAAAGCGGGCGTTATTTCGAGAACTGTATGAAGAACTAGGTTTAACAATTAAACAGGTACATGTATTGGGTGCCACTCATGGATGGTTACGTTATCGTTTACCTCATCATTTGATACGCCACTACCAACGACCTTTATGTATAGGTCAAAAACAAGTTTGGTATATGTTACGTCTTTTAAGTAATGACAATAGCATTTATTTAGAAGCCGCTAACCCAGAATTTGATCAATGGTTGTGGGTAGATTATTGGTATCCTTTAACTGAAGTAATTTATTTTAAGAAGGAAGTATATGAAAATGCCCTCAATGAACTTCAACCTTTGGTGCAACGTATCAAAACTGAGAAAAAACGTCGATTAACTTATAAATTACCTTTGTCTCACGCTATGATTTAGTAAACTCAAAAATACAAATGTGGTTAATGGTTAATTAATGATTTTAATGATTAAAAATTAAGTAAAGTGACTATTTTGTTACTATGATTTGAACCATGTTTAAAAATTCATTTTGGTAGGAAAATTGAAAATGAATTATGAAATTTTTAGAAGTGAGACATTTGTGACGGATACTATCCTTGGAAAGGCATCCGTCACGATTTAAGAGATATTAGTGTGAAGACGAAACGATAAAAACCTTATTCAACGGTAATAATTATCAGGATTATATAGATAATAAGCATCTAATTGGCTAAGGCGTGGTAATTCAACATAACGTCGACCTTGTACATCCAGTTTTTCCTCAAGTCTTGTTTTACGCTTAGTACTTAATAAAACCATCTCTTCTCCCATTTCTTCATTCATATTTAAGGGCTGTTTGGTAAAAGAAGTATCTCTAATGTCTTTGATAATCGTGTTAACCCATTTGAGTTTGACAGCCGCATTAGCAAATTCATACCAATCACCTACAGAATTATTCTCATACATTTTTTTGACAAATTTTTCTATAGTAATACCCATTTTGTCTGCCACCGGCTGCATAATGCGCTGAGTCCACTCTTTAATCATATCAAGCTCTTCTTCCATCTCTCTTTGATTACCAAAAGCAAAGCTCCATATTTGATGATGAACCAAAATTGCATTGGGATAGGCGTAAGAACGCTCAGCTAAAGTCGTAATTACCGCTGCCATACTCGCAGCAAGACTTTTAACCACCACATAAATGGGAGCACGACTCGTTTGCATAGCTTCAAGAATTTTTGAACCTTCCATAATTGAACCCCCATAACAAACGTCTATCACCAAAAAAATAGGATATTCGGCACTTTTATTATTGTAATACTGGATGCGTTCGTTGACATAAGTGGCAGTCCCCTGCAAAATAACCTCATCCAATTCTATCTTGCGATCACTCATAATCAAGTAACCATTGACAAAAGGCTCTTTCAGGTATTTCTTTGGCCTATTGACTTGACTTTCCCATATCTCTTTTTGATCCCTTTCGGCAATCTTTTCCATCAATTCTTCGGATTCAATCCCCCGCTTGCTTCTTTCAAAATCAAGCTTGACCATTTCAAAATTCAATTTGGCCGTTTCCAACTGAATTTTTAACTCTTCGTGTTTATTTTTTTCCTCTTGAATTGCGTTTTGTATAGCAAGTTTTTCTTGTTCTACTTCAAGTTTAGCAAGTACTTTCTTTTTTTCTTGTTCATAGATTTCACTTTCGAGTTCTAAGCGAGTTTTCAACGTATTTAAATCTGCTAAAAATTGGGTCTGCCGAGCAAATTGCAACTCATTTTCTAGCAATAGCTTTTCTTTTTCAGCTTGTATTTGCGCTAATTGTTGACGATTTTTCTCAAATTGCAGATCATTTTGTAATAGCAATTTCTCTTTTTCTTGCTGAAGTGCCAACAATTCCTTTTGGTATTTCTCTGTTTGAATGAAATTTTGTGTAGAAAGTACTGAATTTTGTAATTTCAGACGTTGGAGCATTTCTCCCAATGCCTCAATTTCTGGATTGTCAAATATTTTTTTAGACTTTATTACTTGCTGTTGCTTGACAATAGTATTTATTGAGGAAGCTGTTGGCGTGCTGACTCCAGGAATGTCTATCGTAGGAGGTTTTGAAGATGCTTGCCGTTCTTGTTGATCAACAATGGAGGAACTTACCTGAACTAAGGTTTCATGATCATTTGTTGTGGGTTGTGCTTGTCGTTCTAAAGCAATAGGCATTGATGTTTGAGTGGCTAAATCAGTTGATGGAGAGGCACTAACAAACTCAGAAAACATCAACATCACAGTATACAAACATAAGATAACACTTACTTGTTTAAAATATTTTTCCATATCTTTGTCCTATTCCTAA
>JAUCGK010000477.1 GCA_030378085.1 Candidatus Parabeggiatoa sp. HSG14 | reverse complement strand
ATAGTACATTACCCCTAAAATTCGTTATAATCAGAAAATTGTTAATCGTAAAAAACTTTGGTAAAAGTTTTGGTAAAATAATTTCTTATTGTAAATTTTTGTCTTAGCTGGAGTACAAAGTAAAGTCTTAGCAGAGCCTTGAACTTTCACAGGAGTATAATACTTCGGCTTCAGGAAATTCTAACGTAATGAACGAAATAATAAACAGGAATTTTACGAGAAGCTTTAGATGTTATTTGAACGAAAAGGTATAAAAATGTCAAAACAACTGACACAAACACAGCTTGATGAATTTAAAGAAGTATTTGATTTGTTTGATGCAGATGGTAATGGTTCATTATCAAAGGATGAACTAGCCAATGTTATGCATTCTCTTGGTATGAACCCAACCAATGAAGATTTAGAGGCTATCTTCATTAAAACGGATACTGACTTAAATAATGCTATTGATTTTACAGAATTTTTACAATGGATTACTAATAAAGTAGATATCACCTCTAAAGAGGATTTAAGGGATATTTTCCAACTCATTGATTCTGATGGCAACGGTGTTCTCTCGCATGATGAGTTACGTGAATTGCTTAATGCATTAAGGATTGATTTAAGTGATGATGAAATCACTCAGTTAATACAACAAGCGGATTTAGATGGCAATGGTGTCATTGATTATAATGAATTTGTCCAAAGTGAAGGGTTATGGACTAAAATCAAATTGACTGTTGGGGTGACTCATTCTTTCAAAGAAATCCTCAAACAATATACTCAACTGGCTGAAAATCCATCGGCAGGGTTTGGCACAACGATGCCTTTACCTTATGGCAAAGTGAATGCTAAGAAAATGGGATATGATGTGTCACAATTTCCCGCTCAAGTTTGGGAATCTTCTTGTATGTGTGGTAATTCTTTTTCATTTGGTTCTGTTTCCAAAGGAGAAACTGTTATTGATTTAGGGTGTGGTGCAGGTGCTGATCTTTGTGTTGCTGCCAGTTTAGTGGGTGAAACGGGGAAAGTTATTGGTGTCGATATGACGACTGCTATGGTAAAAAAAGCGGAAAAAAATGCGGCATTATGTGGCTTTAGTAATATTGAACTGATTAAAGCCCCCTTTGATACTGCTAAACATAAGGATATACCTATTGAAGTCGCTGATGTGGTTATTGCCAATGGGAGTTTTAATTTGTCACCCCGCAAAAAATGTGCGTTTGTTCAAGCTTTCAATTGTTTAAAACCTGGAGGAAGGTTCTATTTAATTGATGTGATTCGTGAGGGAAGTATCGAATCAGAAGCCAAAAAGGGAAGTTGGTGTGATTGTGTAACCGGTGCTGTTCCAATATCGAAGATACTAGAACTCATGAAAGCTGTTGGGTTTGTTGAATGCAAACATATTGGTTTCCCTAATTATCGCCTTTCTGATTATGCAATTGCAGCCACATTTCTTGCAAAAAAAAGCGGGTAGTCTCATACATTATAGTGTAACGTACATTTTTCAAACTGACATCAGGAAAAATAGATGAACGGTTAGGAATAAGTATGAAATAATTTTGCTACCTCCAATCTTTCAGTAGAAACACACAGCTGTGTGTCTCTCCAAATTTTGATGAACCGTCGTTTTAAAAATATAGCTAGTTTAATGAGCGAGGCAAAAGTTTGCTCCTCAAACTTTTGCCTTGATTTTATTGAATCCTTATTCCGAACAATTAGTGTTTGCTAAAGTGGGAAATTCATCTCCTTTCGTAAACAGCTAACACAGGTATTTTTCAATGCACAAATTTTATAATAAAATTATAAAAAGCCAAAAATAACAAACAACTAAAAAACAGAGATAAAATGAAAGCGAAATCTTTATTGAAATCTATGTTTCAAAACATGTTTCAAAATTTGACGGGACAAGCTAGGAAGAAATTGCAAGACACTGAGGAACGCTATCAGTCAGTTATCACTGCAATGCAAGAAGGTGTCATTTTACAAAGTGCTGATGGTTGTATTATTGCTTGTAATGAAAGTGCCGAATATATATTAGGATTGAACAAGAAGCAAATAATGGGACGAACTTCTCTTGATCCTTGTGGGCAAGCAATTCATGAAGATGGTTCTTCTTTTTCTAAAGAAACACATCCAGCAATGATTACGTTACACACAGGAAAACTTTGCTCGAATGTAATTATGGGCATTTATAAACCAGATGGACAACTTAACTGGATTTCAATTAATTCTCAACCACTATTTCAAGAAGGCGAAAATAGCCCGTCTGCTGTAGTCACTTCTTTTGCGAATATAACTGAACGGAAACAAACTGAAGAAGAATTAGAAAAAAGCGAAGAACGTTTCAGGACACTGGTCAGCAATATACCAGGTATTATTTACCGTTGTACATACAACAAAAATTGGATAATAAAGTATATCAGTGGTGAAGTAGACAAGATTTCTGGTTACCCAGCTTCTTATTTCATTAATAATCAAATTCATAAATACACCAATATTATTCATTTAAGTGATCAGAATAGGGTCAAGGAAATTGTTCGAGATGCTATAAATAATAAATGTCCATATACTGTAGAATATCGGATAATTCACAAGGAATGTTCCATAAAATGGGTTTATGAAAGGGGGACAGGCATTTTTAATGAGTATGGAGAAGTACTTTGGATTGATGGTGTGATTTTTGATATTACAGATCGTAAACAGGCAGAAGAAGCATTACGAGATTCATATATGCGCTTTACCACAGTGATGGATAGCTTGGATGCTATTGTTTATGCCGCAGATTTTAAAACATACGAACTACTATTTTTAAATAAATATGCAATTAGTCTTTTTGGAAATATTGTTGGAAACACCTGTTGGCAGGTATTACAATCCACTCAAAATAGTCCTTGTACTTTTTGCACGAATGATAAGCTATTAAACGCTCAAGGAAAATCAACTGGTATTCATGTATGGGAATTTAAAAATACAATCACTGGTGAATGGTATCAATGTAGTGATCAAGCTATTCAGTGGCCAGATGGCCGACTGGTGCGAATGGAAATCGCAACAAATATTACCGAACAAAAACGAACAGAGGAAGCACTACAACAGCGCGTTAATGAACTGGCTGAAGCGAAAAAAGTATCCATTAATATGATGAAGGATATTGAGGCTGCTAAAAAGCGAGCAGATGTGACTAAAGAAGAAGCAGAAAAAGCGAATTGCGCTAAAAGCGAATTCCTTGCCAATATGAGCCATGAAATACGCACACCGATGAGTGCCATTATTGGTTTGACACAACTTACGCTGAAAACAGACTTAACGACTAAGCAACGAGATTATCTAACACATATAGAATCTTCATCTCATATATTACTTGGAATTCTTAACGACATCCTTGATTTTTCCAAGATTGAAGCTGGTATGTTAAGCATGGAATCAGTCAATTTTCACTTAGATGATGTTTTGGATAATCTCTCCACTTTGTTGAGTATTAAAGTCGAAGAAAAAGGATTAGAGTTACTTTTAACAACAGGCATAGATGTCCCCCGTTACTTGGTAGGTGATCCTTTACGGTTGGGGCAAATCCTCATCAATCTTGCGACAAATGCAGTTAAGTTCACGAAAGAGGGTGAAATTGTCATAAAAGTAGAATTGGTAAAACTTGAGAAGGCGCAAATCAAACTCTGTTTTTCCATCCGAGATACTGGCATCGGTATTTCTCAAGAGATAATAACCCGATTATTTGATGCTTTCACCCAAGCCGATAGTTCTACTACTCGTAAATTCGGTGGTACTGGGCTAGGTTTAGCTATTTGTAAGCGGTTAGTTGCGATGATGGGAGGAGATATTTGGGTAGAATCTCAATTAGGCAAAGGAAGCACCTTTTATTTTACAGCTCTATTTGAGCATCAAATAGGAGAAGTTGAAAGAACATTTCAATTGCCTATGAATATGCGTGGACTCCGTGTATTAATTGTAGATGATAATGAAAGTGCCCTGACAATCCTGCGGGAGGAATTGTCTGCTTTTTCTTTTGAAGTTTCATCCGTCAATTCTGGCAAAGCGGCATTGATTGAATTAGAAAATGCTGTCAAAACAAAAGCTTATGATTTAGTACTCTTAGATTGGAAAATGCCTGAAATGGATGGAGTAGAAACAGCAAAACGCATCAAAGAAAATCCTCATTTACCTAAGCGACCTATGATTATTATGGTAACTGCGTTTGCTTGGGAAAAACCCTTAAAAAATGTAGAAAAAGTACACATAGATGCCTGTTTGACTAAATTAATGAGTCGATCCACATTATTTGATACCATTATGGGTGTCTTTAAAAAAAATACGGTTGAAGTTCACCATTATCGGCTACACAAATATGCAGCCATAATTAACGAAACAATGAAAATTGTTCGGGGGGCACGGGTTTTATTGGTAGAAGATAATGCTATTAATCAACAAGTAGCATGCGAAATGTTGAAAAATGTCGGTTTGATAGTAGAAATTGCTAATGATGGTAGAGATGCGGTGGCAACAATCATCGCTAATATGGATAATAATACAATAACTCATTTTGATGTTGTATTCATGGACATACAAATGCCTGAAATGGATGGCTGTGAAGCAACTCAGTTAATCAGAGAAAGATTACAATCTAATGAATTACCCATTATTGCCATGACAGCCCATGCTATGACTGGAGATCGGGAAAAATGTTTACAGTCTGGTATGAACGACTATGTAACTAAACCTATTGATGTGGTACATTTATTGACTATATTGAAGAAATGGATTAAGCCCAGAAAAAGAATAAATGAAGAAGTTAAAAATTTTCCAAAAATCAAGGCAGATATTCCTTCCTTTCATAAACAAGAACTGGACGGTATTTCTCCAGAAGAAATACTATCTTATGAATTGTCAGGCATTTATATTAAATCAGCTCTACGGAGGTTAAATGGTAATCGTAAATTATTTAATAAGTTATTAACATATTTTAGCCTTGAATATCAAAATGCAGCAGATGATTTTCGAGCCGCGTTTGAAAAAAATGACTTAGAAACGCTACAACACTTAGCACATACACTTAAAGGGGTTGCTGGCAATTTTTCAGCGATTCAATTGCAAAGCGCGGCTCGTGAATTAGAGACTGCTATAAAACAAAAACGTTTAAATGACATCAATGCTCTTATTGATAAACTTGAAAATGCTTTAGCACCATTGTTAAAATTAACCAAACTTGAATTAACCGAAGAGACTTCTAACATTGAGTATATAAGCCCTGTAGAGACACCCTTGGACATATCAAAAATTGCTCCATTCTTGATTGAATTAGCAATATTTATTGAAAAAAATAGTGTTAATGCTGAAGAATCTTTAACAACCATCAAACCACATCTCAAAAAAGCTGGATTTTTAAATGAAGTAAAGCAATTGGAAGACTCTCTAAAAATATTTGACTTTAAAAGCGCACAATTCCCATTAAACGTTATTGCTCATACATTAGATGTAAAGTTACCAATGAAAAGTAAAAAATGAAAACTCCCAAGATAAATCTTGGACTCCTAAGACTTCGGAGTCCAAATTTTAATTTGGCAAACTCCCAAGATAAATCTTGGACTCCTTTAAAACTAAAATTGAATTAAAATCATGCAAAAAATACTGATTGTAGATGATACTCCTGAAAGTATTAGAGTTTTGATGGAAGTCATCAGAGAACCTAATTATGAGATTCTTGTCGCTACTAATGGTTCTATTGGTTTGGAAGTTGCTATGTCTCAAAAACCTGATCTGATTCTCCTAGATATTATGATGCCAGAAATGGATGGTTATGAAGTTTGTACAAATCTTAAAGCAAATTCCACAACCCAAAATATTCCTATCATTTTTATCACAGCACGAGATAAAGAAGAGGACGAAACTAAGGGGTTTGAATTTGGGGCAATCGATTATATCACTAAGCCTTTTAACCCGCTTATTGTTCAAGCACGAGTGAAAACCCAATTAAAATTAAAACTGGCTTATGAAGAATTGGAGAAAAAAAACATTGCTCTCAAGGAATCTGCTATTTTACGTAATAATGTGGATCTTATCCTTCGCCATGATCTCAAAGCACCACTCAATGGAATTATTAACTATTCTACCGTTATGGAAGAATTAAAACTGAGCCAACAACAAGAAAAAATATTGAGAGAAATTGAAACATTAAGTTATGAAATGCTGGCGATGATCAATCGATCCCTTGATCTTTATAAAATGGAAACAGGCACTTACCAATATGATCCTAACTTTATAGATATCTTACAAATACTCAAAAAAATTGTCGCTGAAACAAAACATTATGAAAAAAATAAAGATTTTTCTGTGAAAATTATGTTATATGGTAAACCTATAGCAGAGAATAACAGTTTCATTATTCAGGGAGAACAACTTTTATGCTATTCCATGTTTGCCAATTTATTTAAAAATGCCTTAGAAGCTTCTCCAAATAAGGCTCATGTTAAAATTTTTCTTGATGAAGATGATACTGCGATTATTCGTATTCACAATCAAGGTGCTATACCCAAAGAAATTCGCGATAAATTTTTTGATAAATATACGACAGCCAGAAAATCAGGGGGAGTTGGGTTGGGTACTTATTCCGCTAAATTAATGGCTGAGACACAAGGTGGAAGTCTTCATTTTGAAACGTCAGAAAAAAAAGGTACTACTGTAATAATTAGCTTACCTAAATTAAAAATTGATGAACTAAAAAAATAAGTGAGCAAATCTTTGATGTATTAAAAAAAAGAAAAAAACCTGACTAGATAACAATTTTATTGACATTTGTTAACATGTTACAATTTATGTAAACAAGTTAAGTTGATGTGAATAAGGGAGTATCAGCCCGTTATCCCCTCGCTTACGCTTAGGGTTGCTTGATTGGTGAGTT
>JAUCGK010000274.1 GCA_030378085.1 Candidatus Parabeggiatoa sp. HSG14 | reverse complement strand
CTCAAAAAGAAATTTTTGTTTTATTGCATTTGTTAATTTTCAATATTATTACAAATAATTACTTTTTGTAACGCCTCCCATACTTTTTCCACTGATAAATTTTCATAGCAAGCAGGAAAAACAGAAGAAAGTTCTTGATAAGTACATTTTTTACTTAAACAAGGTACACATGGAAAATATGCTTGCAAATGTTTTTGTTGTTTTCCATAAGTGCCAGTTCGTGACGCTTGGGTTGCTCCATATAAGGTGATGCTGGGTACGGCTAATGCAGCGGCAAGATGTGCCAATCCCGTATCAACGCCAACACAAGCCCGCGATTGAGCTAATACCGTAGCAACACTGTGTAAGTTACCTTTTGGAATAAGACTAATATTTGGAGCTACCTCAGAAATTTGTTGGGCGCGTTCATATTCTTGAGGAGTGTTCCAAGGTAAACGCACTGTAAAACCTGCTTCGGTAACACGTTGAGCCAATGTTATCCAATAATGAAGGGGCCAATGTTTTGTAACCCATGTTGTCCCATGTAAAAAAACCAAGATAGGTAATGTATCAGGAATAGGGGATTGCGCCAGAAAATGGTTTGCAATTCCATAATCGGGAGGCGTATCAGGCACAGGATAATTTAGTGCCATAGCAAATAATTGTCTTACTCGTGTAACCGCATGTTGATTTTTAGGAATAGAATAACGCTGCTGATAAGCCAAGGCTGCCAAAGGCTCACGCGCCGAATTTCGATCCAAACCACAACGTAATCCTCGCGCCTTATTCGTTAAAAATGCACTTTTGATTAACCCCTGTGCGTCAATTACCTTATCATATTGTTTTTGAGTTAATGTTTTAGTGAATTTATTCCATGTACCACTAAACCAAGTTTGCCAAGGATGTTTACGCCATTGCCGTAATGCAACCTTGATGACGTGCTTTACTGCGGGATGCCAAGTTGGAATTTCAGCAAATCCTTCTTCTACTACCCAATCACATTGCAAATCAGGATAATGTTGATAAGCATCCGTGATAGCAGGCAAGGTGTGAATGACATCGCCTAGAGAAGATGTTTTAATTATTAATATACGCATATTTTTGAAATCGCAATTCTATAGACGTTCAGAAAAATCAAAGCTATCATACCTGCCAGGTTTTAAAAACCTGGCAGGTATTTAGGACCAAAATATTTATCTGACAAACTATATTGTTAAATATCAACATCTAAGGATAAAAAAAATGCATTCAAATTCACAGCATAAGATAAAATCCTCCGAGCCAACTGAAAAATTACAAAAAGTGTTAGCACGAGTTGGCTTGGGTTCACGGCGGCAAATTGAAGAATGGATTCGTGAAGGGCGCATACGAGTAAATCAGCATATCGCAACCATTGGTGAACGTATCAATCTGAGTGATAATATTCTTATTAATGGGCGAAAAATTCGTTTACCTGCTCAACTGCCTTCCCTAAAAATCTTGTGCTATCATAAACCAGCAGGTGAAGTTTGTACGCGCAATGATCCTGAAGGACGCACAACTATCTTTAAACAATTACCTCGCCCGAAAGAGGGACGTTGGATTAGTATTGGACGCTTGGATTTAAACACTGCCGGTTTGTTATTGCTCACAACACATGGTGAATTAGCCCACCGTTTAATGCATCCTTCTTATACTATTGAGCGTGAATATGCTGTGCGCGTTTTGGGAGAAGTAGATAAGGAAACGCTTAAACGTTTGCGTGAAGGTGTTCAATTGGATGACGGAATGGCACATTTTAAGCAGATTATCAGTGCGGGTGGAAACGGTGCAAACCATTGGTATCATGTCACACTCACTGAAGGGCGTAACCATGAAGTTAAGCGATTATGGGAATCGCAGGGAGTAGTAGTCAGTCGCTTGATTAGAGTACGTTTTGGACCTATATTTTTGCCTAAAAATTTGCGAGGTGGGAATTATGTTGAATTAGATAAGCAAGCTGAACATAATTTATTAAAATTGGTTAATTTAAACATACCTCAACAGAATACTTCAATCCCACGGCAACGAAATAATTCAATCCCACGGCAACGGAATACCTCGATCCCACAGCACCCGATCAAAAAACGTACAACCTCTAAACGCCGATATAGATAATAATACTAAGGTTAAAAAATTCAGATGATTCCTACAATCACTATCGTAGGCCGACCCAATGTCGGCAAATCTACATTATTTAATGTATTAACTAAGACTCGCGATGCCTTAGTTGCAAATCAACCTGGTTTAACCCGTGATCGTAAATTTGGTCAGGGGCGTGTTGGTGAATGTGACTATTGGCTCATTGATACTGGTGGACTGAGTGGTGAAGATGAGGTGATGGGGCAGCACATTACCCAACAAGTTTTGTCAGCAGTAAAAGAATCCGATTATATCTTATTTTTAGTAGATGGACGGGAAGGCTTAACTGCTGCTGATGAAAACATTGCCCAAACGGTGCGTCGATTTAATACCCCACTTTATTTAGTGGTCAATAAAACGGAAGGGTTGCAAAATGAATTAGTGAGTGCTGAATTTCATCATTTAGGATTTAAAAATATTCATGCTATTTCCTCAGCCCACCAACAGGGCATTTATCCTTTAATGGAGAAAGTTTTATCAGACTTATCTCCAAAACAAACGGAAGAACAGGACAAGGATATTCCTGATAAGAGTATTAAAGTGGCCATTATTGGTCGTCCTAATGTGGGTAAGTCGACTCTTGTTAACCGAATGTTAGGCTATGAGCGCGTTATTACTTTTGACCAACCGGGTACAACCCGCGACAGTATTTTTGTCCCACTTGAACGAGATGGACAATTATATACGCTAATAGACACCGCAGGCGTTAGGCGACGCGCCAAAGTCTCTGAAACAGTTGAAAAATTTAGCGTGATTAAAGCATTACAAGCGATTGGAGCTGCCCATATTGTCATTATGTTATTGGATGGTAGCGAAGGGATGACTGAACAAGATGCAAATTTGTTAGGCACTGTGCTTGAGAGTGGACGCGGTTTAGTCATTGCTGTTAATAAATGGGATGGTTTAGAAAAAAACCACCGCGAGCAAGTGCGCTATCATCTTACGAGAAAATTGCATTTTATTGATTTTGCCAAAATTCATTTTATTTCTGCATTACATGGTAGCAATGTTGGCAACCTTTTTAGTTCTGTGAAAGCGGCTTGGCAAGCAGCGCATCGACATGTTAGCACTGGGACTTTGAATCAGGTTTTGCAAAAAGCAATCATTGCCCATCCGCCACCACTCTCTCGCGGTAGGCGGATTAAACTGCGCTATGCACATCAAGGGGGACATAACCCGCCGTTATTTGTGGTTCATGGCAATCAAGTTAATTCGTTACCAGAATCTTATAAACGTTATTTAATCAATACCTTCCGTAAAGCTTTTGAACTAGAAGGAACAGCCGTACACCTAGAAGTGAAACAAGGTGACAATCCTTATAAAGATCGTAAAAATACTCTTACTCCACGCCAACGTAAAAAACGTCAACGCCTTATGCAACATGTAAAAAAGAAGCGATAAATAAAAGAATTGAGAATCATAGATATTTAGAAAAATAACTTCAAAAAACCTTCGAGGTTAAAGTTTTTGCGCGCAAAAACTTTAACCTCGAAGACAGGTTTCTAAAACCTGTCAGGTTTGGTGTTTGAAATTATTTACTCATCTGATGTTACGCACTGCACTTCCAAGAGTGAATAAAGGAGTGCAAAATTTATTTTGCGAGGAGTTGCACTCTCAATTGGCAAAATAAATTTGAAACGAAAGTTTGGAAGCCATCTGCGTAACATCAGTTACTATAGAAAATATGCTCACGGAAATAGCCTTCTTGGGTAAATCCTAAGCTAATAATACTTTCCAGAGCATATTGATTATAGCGTTTCCCGAACCTCCCCTAAATCCCCTCTTTAATTTAGCAGGGGCTTGATGCAATCGGGAAATGCTATAATTTACCCATAAGTTGGGGCAAACCTGACAGGTTTTTAAAACCTGTCAGGTTTAGTTGTCAAGGTTATTTTGTGTACCTTCCTAAAAGTTCACAGTACGCTGTCGGCGAAACCAAGGGAGTATTAATATCATCATGAGTCCAACCAATAAATAAAATCGCTCATGCCATAGTTTTTGCAGGGTTTTATCTTGGGTTGCCTCGTTAATGCTCCGCTTAATTTCACCTAAAATTGCTTGAGTGTCTTCACTCCGAAAATCTGCTTTTCGATAAATTCCACTTCCAGTAATAGCTAATTGTTGCAAACTCTTTTCTTCTAAACGAGAAATCACCACTTCGCCATTTTCATCTCTTTGCCAAGCACCATCTTTGACAGGAATAAAATTACCTTGTGATGTCCCTACGCCCAATGTATGTAAATAAAAATGACCTTTTTGTACCAGTGCTAAGCTTTCTTGTAAATCATCTGCTGCAAATTCGCCATCGCTGATAAGTAATAGATGGGGGATACTTGTGGTTGCTTGCCCTTTTAACCAATGAGCCGCACTATCAAGGGCGGGTGCAAGACGACTCCCTTGAATAGGCAATAAATCAACTTTGAGTTCATAAAGTAAATGCCGCAAAGTTTGATAATCATCAGTTAAAGGAGCGACTAAATGAGGAATGCCAGCAAACACCATTAAACCAATATACGTGTTTTTGCCATTATCAAGCAATTCTTCAATATCTTGTAAAGCTTGTTCAAGGCGTGAGTGGGGCAAATCTTCAACACGCATGGATTCTGATAAATCGAGCAAAATCATTAAATTAGCATTCTTTTTCCAGACTTCCTGTTCTTCGTAATTCCACCGAGGGCCCGCTAATGCTAATACACCGAATAACCATAGCATGGTCCAAGAAATCCATTTTAAGCCACTTTTCTTTTTTGCTCCCACCGAATTATTCTCCCCTGTCATCAACAAATGGGGTAATAAATGAGCATCGGCAAAATCACGCACCCGCAAAAAGTAGGATAAACGGTATTTTATTGACCATGCCAATAATCCTACAATGATAGGTATCAAAAATAACCATAACCATTCAGGATGAGCAAATTCAAATTCAGAGAAGTTCATATTGTATTTCTCAATAATTACCAAACCTATAAAGGTTTGGACTCCAAACGATTCATGGAGTCCAAACTTTAGTTTGGAACATCTTTAATGTAAATTCGTAGTAATTGTAAAACCAATAAAGTCAACATCGCAACGAACAAAGGCCATTGATATAAGGGAGTCCGTTGTACATAAATGCGACTTTCGGCTTCGGTTCTTTGCAGGGTTTTGTCTATATGATCATACACATTGGCAAGGGCGCGTAAATTAGAAGCCGGAAAATAAGCACCGTTGGTCAATTTGGCAATTTCTTTTAATGGCCTCTCATTAAGTCCCCGTTGAAACATAGTGCCTTTACTACCAACACCAATAGTATAAATACGAATATTATATTGTTTGGCTAATTGTGCTGCTTTTAAGGGTTCTAAAACCCCCGCAGTATTATCGCCATCCGTTAGTAAAATTAACACGCGCGAATCTTCAGGGCGTTTACGCAATTTTTTGACCGCTAAACCAATGGCTTCACCAATTGCTGTTTCGCGCCCCGCCATTCCTATGACGGATTTCTGCAATAAGCTTTGCACCGCTGCATTATCTAACGTTAAAGGTGCTTGTAAATAGGCATGATCGGCAAATAAAATCAACCCAATTCTGTCACCGACTCGACGTTCAATAAAAGGCTCTAATACACTTTTCACCGCTGATAAACGAGTGATTCGCTGTTGGCGCGTAAAAAAATCGGCGGTTTCCATAGAACCCGATAAATCGACTGCCAACATTAAATCATAACCCGTTTGAGAAACTTCAATATGCTTATCTAATATTTGTGGATACATTAATGCGCCAACGAGTGCTACCCAACATAAAGCCAACAAAAACCACCGCCACCATTGACGGCGAGAAACATTGGAAAAATCTAGCTGGGCAAACGCTTGTTGAACACGTACCGTTGTTGCCAAACGTAACCGTGGTAAATTGTTAGCTGCGCGAAGTTGTGCTGGCCAAAATCGCCAGATTAACAAGGGCAACGGTAATAATAAAGCTAACCAAGGCCATTGAAAAGTAAACATTTTTAATTATAATGATTGATTTTGTGAAATAAGCAGGGGCTAAGTATAGCGTTTCCCGATTGAATAAAGTACAACCTCCCCTAAATCCCCTCCTTAAATTGAATAAAGTACAACCTCCCCTAAATCCCCTCCTTAAATTGAAGAGGGGACTTGTACCTGACGCAATCTGGAAATGCTATATCTCGAAAAAAGTGTGTTTTCTAAACCAAGAGGGGAGGCGTTTTCTCAAATTCTGATTCCATCATTTCTCAAAAAAAGTATTATTTAAAAATAGCCCCTCCCATTTATAAAGAAAGGAGCTACTTCTCAAGTTATCCTACTTTTTTCGGCCAGTATTACGTGTGGGAGCTTGACCATGACTCGAAAAACCATTCTTTGGCACAAAGCCAGCATACCTACTTGCTGCTGCACGTTGAATTCTGGCATCGGATTTTTTATTCATTGGCTTTTTTTTACTCATAAATTCTTACTCCTATTAAAAAGTCAAAAAAAATAACTGGAATGACGATAAATTTTAGTAACTACTCAGCCTCTCGTTCCAACGCTTCTGCGTTGGAATGCATTTCGTGACGCTCCAGCGTCATTCTTTACAAAAAAACCTTAATGTTTATTGTGAGACTGAGTAGTTACAAATAATATACTCAAAAATCCTCTTACGTAAAAATCAATCGATTATAATTTAAAATTAAATATCGCATTAATTATTGTTATTTAATTTAACAATATTACGTATCTATCAAAATTTAGAGGTAAAAAAAATGTAGGGTGGGTAGGAACGAAGTGGAAACCCACCATTTTTCAACGTAACGG
>JAUCGK010000273.1 GCA_030378085.1 Candidatus Parabeggiatoa sp. HSG14 | reverse complement strand
GGAACCAAACATCATTTGACACTTTGCTTTAATTTTTCTATTTTGGGACTTCCCCCTGTGTACGGGGGGTTAGGGGGGTGTCCTCAATTTTGCACTCCAGTTTGGAAGCTATCTGCGTAACATCAGCTGTTCATTGAAATCATTTGATAGAATTAGATTGATCAGGTTAAAAGCGGTGGATGAAAATAAGTAACGTCTATCAAATCGTTGTTGTCTGATAGCCGTAAAATTGTCGCAACGAAATAGTAGAAATGGGAAGGTTTCATAGCCACCATCTAAGGGGAGTTTGTTGTTGATTTGGTATAATAAATAGAGATGATAACCCAGCACATCTCGAAAACTATCTTGTTCAGTGGTTTGTTCTTCATAATTTCTGGTTTCTGAACCATAACGAAAGTAATCTTTAAATATCTCTGGCTTGAAAAATACAGGGAGTGGTATGGATAGATATTGACTACTGCTGTTTTGACTGTATACATCTTGACTCTTGCGAGTGTCAGCCCCTGCTTGTTGTAAGTTTTCAATTTCGGTGGCAATGTGACTCAGTTCTCTTTTCAAACTGTCGGCGTATTGAGGATTTTTGGCATGTCCTTGCATTTTTTCTACTAATCTGTCGGTTCGAGCCGCCTTTAATATATCCCTTGTCACATCAATTCGTTCTTCGCTCGCAGTAATTGGAATCGTTAAGATATCACCGTCAAGATAATATTCTGCTTTAAAATTATGGTTTAGCACATCATAGAAATTTGTCTTGGCACGTTGGGCAAAGTATTTGTAGTAAGTATTCAGTTGGCTGAGGATTTCTTGATTGACTTTTTCATTAACTTTGGTGTCAGTGCGTTTGAAAATGTTTCGGATATCTACTCCCAGTTTTGCCAGTGAGTTATCATAACCACTCACCCCAGCTTTTTGATTATCAAGGCTACGGCTGACTTCACGCCTGATTTGAGTCAGTAAACGTGCCACACCTATCAATAGGGAGTCGCCGACTGAATCTAAATGTTTGTCTCCCACTGGAATAATACGGAGATCACGTTTACGTCCGATATCGCCATAACCGGTAATCCGAGTTTTTAAGGCGGCTCGAAGCAGTAAAATAATATTCATCAACCCAGTAATGCCGCGCTGATAACGTTCCTCTCGTTGTGCCGAATCGGTGTAACGGATAGTGTCTTGTAAATAAAAAATTAGCCAGCGCGTTTGTTTTTCCAAGTTTCTCTCTTCTTCAGTCTCACCGCCACGCCCACGATACACGGTTTGCACAATTTCCATTAAATTGTTTTCAATCTGAAATTTAGGTACTTCAATGATAATATGTCGTACCCGCGCAAAAGTAATCCCGCGACTGGCGGAAGAAGTCATAAAAATTATTTTAACCGTATTTTTATGGACATGGATTTTTTGGCGTGTTTCATCCGAGATGATGGAATGGATTTGGAGGTAATCTTTAAATTCTTCAAAAGTATTGCCCGGCAAATCCGCTTGTCTGGCTTTTATGGCATTTATCAATTGATTAAGCCGTTGAATATTCTGGATATAGACAATAATTTGTCCCTTAGCACTATCGCGTAACATTTTGATAAGATCATGTAGTATCCAAGCTTGGTTCTGAGTGATATTATCGCTGGTTACTATTGCATCACTATCATTATTAATACTTGCCATTTCAACGCTCACTTTATAACTTAAGACAAGTGGGCTAGCAGGAAAAGTATTGGCGTTGATGATAGTAGCAGATTCCGATTTAAAACGCTGGAGTTTGAATTTATCTTGTTCAAAAGACAAAGGTTTGGTATCAATGTTTCTCTCAACTTGCCGATATAAAATTTTCGCAGGGCTTGATTCACGTTTGGACAGATGCTGTTTAATCACATCGGTACCAGCGATAGAGGCATCTGAGGCGATTATTTTCACTTTAAAATGTTGGTTTAACTTCATCGGTTTCCTCGTGGCGATTTTGACTAATTCATGCAACAAGGCTATTCCACCACTATCACCAATCACTTCATCTACCATAAAAATCAAATGTCGTGTCGTTTGTGCAAATTGTGCCAATTTTTTCTCATCAAACTGTTTTAATTCTCTATTTTGTGCCGCTTCGGCAAAGATTCTCTTTAAATGTTGGGCAGTGTTGCCCATTTCTGTCTTTTTTAACGACTGCACGGTTGCGGTAGCAATAATATTTTTTGGGATACTTTTTTCGGTGCATTGTGCATGACGTAAAGTACAAATGGCGGAACAAACCGTATTTAAAACACCTTGTGGAGTACTATGGGTATACTCGATTTTATTGTCGTTACTTGACTGGCTATGACTATAGCGAGATTTTTGAAATTTTATTTCTTGTTCATCAGCAACCAGCGTTAACACACTTCTTCTTCCACTTATTGTAGCAGGCATTTTCAAATTATCAGGCAAATGCATATTACACACATACTTAATAACAGGATTGCCGCCGTAATGGCTAATCAAAGTGCTGTTTGAATAAATACACATTAAACTGTCGTCTTTAAGCACACGTTTGCCATTGGCAACTTGACTAAACTTTTCAATAATGTCACGGTTGACTTGGATTCTAGGGCTGAAGTAGAAAAACAGAACACCTTCAGATAAAATCTCTGGTTTTAAAATATAATCCACAATCGCTGTGGTTTTACCAATGCCCGGATGTCCACTCAGGAATAATAGTAAATCATTGTTGGGCATGGCTTGATTAATCAGTTGGGCATGAACGTCACGAAAGGAGTGATGCTGGAGCGTCACGGGAGGCGTTCCAACGCTGGAGCGTTGGAACGAGGATTCTTTATCAGATAATCCTACCTCAGCCAAGATTTCTGTAGGCACATTATCGGCAGTGCTGTGGAAATCTTTCAAGATTTCGGTATAGGCAACTTGGTTAACACCGCCTTCTTGTGGGGGCAAAGTTCGTAATTTTTCGACAAACGTAGTTAAACTGTTTACTTCATTTTCACCTGGATAAGGCTTACTTTTTTGAAAAGTGCGTTTGAAATTGCCATAAATTGCTTTAAAAACAGATTGTACGGCAAGTGGACGTTTTTCAGAATAAGGCATTCCCTGATTTTGTGCTTTGCTTTCTCGGTAAATATGTCGCAAAATTGGCATATCTGTTTTATCGCTGATAAATGTCGCATTATAAGCCCGATCAGTTAAACCAATGGCATTCACTTCCAAATTATCATCATAAAATCGCAACGGCAGCAAACTCTTGAGACATTGCACAAAACTATCAGCATAGCCACCAGCTTGAATCATTTTATAACTGTCTTTGTCGTCTCTGGAAAACGCTTCAAAGTAATTTTTCAATTCTGGCGAAAAACGAATACCCGCCTTATCAGAATCGATGTTAAGGTGTTCAAAAGCGGTTTTTTGACGTAAATAGTTATAGGTAGACACTAAACGCTGTTTTATAGTTACAACTTCATTAAAATCAGGTACTTGGTTAATATTGGCTACTGAAAAAAGTCCCACGTCAATCACTACTACGCGATATCTATCAAATAACTGAAACAGCATGATAATATCGGCGTTTAAAAATTGCCCTCGATCTTGGTATCTTTGATAATCGGGTTTTACTTGACTCCCCAATTGCCCGAACATTTGATCAAGCTTAAGCGTTAGCAACTCATACCGGGTATAGTCATTGGTATTAAACAATTGCTGTAAATCGCACTGATAATACAATAAGGTTGGCTCATCTGTTTTTTGAAACTCTCTTGAGGGAGAATTTAGAGGTGTATCAAGCGGTTCATTGCGAAATACATCAATGACATTCTGCATGCCTTGGCAATATTCCACTATAAAATTAAAGCCTTTATGAACCCCCAAAAAAATGAGATATTCGATAAAAGTTTCGGTTTTTTTCAACAAATTGGGATCAACTACCCCATTTCGTTTCGCCTTGTCTTGCAAACTGGAGACGACATGATTCAGTTTCATTTTTTTCAGTTCATCAAAATAAAGTGAATGAACTGTTGAGCGCATTTTCTTCTGGCGGGTTAAATGCCGAATACCAGCAAGGATACCAACATTGATACCTAGCTCAAAAACTAAACCAAAATCATCACTAAGAATGTTGTGGTTAGATTGATTCATGTTATCTGCTCTCTATGACTTAATGATGGGGCAGTTCCATACTAATCCAGAACGTTATAGCGTTTCCTGATTGGATAAAGTACAACCTCCCCTAAATCCCCTCCTTAATTAAAGCTAATCTTTACCCACAAGTACCCAGGTGTTTTTGGAGTCCAAACCTTCAGGTTTGTGTTTTTGGAGTCCAAACCTTCAGGTTTGTGTTTTTGGAGTCCAAACCTTCAGGTTTGTGTTCTTGGAGTCCAAACCTTCAGGTTTGTGTTTTTGGAGTCCAAACCTTCAGGTTTGTGTTCTTGGAGTCCAAACCTTCAGGTTTGTGTTCTTGGAGTCCAAACCTTCAGGTTTGTGTTCTTGGAGTCCAAACCTTCAGGTTTGTGTTCTTGAAGTCCAAACCTTCAGGTTTGTGTTTTTGGACTCCATCGCGAACTGCCAAACCTGAAGGTTTGGACTCCAAAAGACGAGGTACTTGTGGGTAAAGATTAGTTAATTAAAGAGGGGACTTGTACCTGACGCAATCGGGAAACGCTATATAAAACAAAAGATTCACTGAAAGCACTTTTCAGAGTGGAGCTGGTTTGGAACAGGTTTTTATTGCGGCTGTTTTTCCTGTTTTGATGAGTAATATTAGCAGTGCTTATAATGTGGCGAAAAATATTTACTTTGAATCAGAATTCGATGATTTGTGTGAGTTTCAAGAATTAGAAATTAAAGCGATTTTAACCAAAATTACAGAAGAATGTGGATTTGAAGAAGATAAAATTAGTCAATTTACGATGGTTATAATTTTAGTAGGAGTGCAAAATTTATTTTGCCAATTTGGAGTGCAACCCTTCTCAAAATAAATTTTGCACTCCAATATTCACTTATTCACTTTTTGGGAGTGCAGTGCGTAACATCAGTAATATAACACCAATCCCCACACTAAAACGGTATAACATAAGGCAACGAATACCGCAGCAGAACCCAAATCTTTAGCACGTTTAATCAACGGATGCTGTTCTTGAGTAAGACGATCTGCCACTGCTTCAATGGCAGAATTAAGTAATTCAGTGATTAAGACTAACAACAAACAACTGATTAATAACGCTCGCTCAATGCCATTATTACCCAACAAAAAACCCATAGGTATTAATACAATACATAATAATACCTCTTGGCGAAAAGCGGCTTCATATTGCCAAGCGGTTTTCAAACCAGCGAATAAATAACCAAAGCTTTTATTATCCGAAGCAATCCTGCGCTTTTATTCATTGTGGTTTCCAAACAATATCTAATTCTTTAGCCGCCTTGACTTCATTTAAACGGCGCACAGGTAGAGTGGAAGGCGCATTTTTCAGTATATCTGGATTTTTATTGGCTTCTTCTTGAATCTCACATAAAGCACTTACAAAATTATCTAAAGTTTGTTTGTCTTCGGTTTCTGTGGGTTCAATGAGCAAACATTCTGGTACGAGTAAAGGAAAATATGTTGTTGGTGCGTGAAATCCCTTATCCAGTAGCCGTTTGGCAAAATCCATTGCTGTGACCCCTTGTTGTTTAGCTTGACGCTTGAGTGTCAAAATAAATTCATGGCTGGCTCGACGTGACGGAAAAGCCATATCAAATCCCGCTTTAGTCAAACTTGCTTGCAAATAGTTAGCATTTAAGGTGGCAAATTTTGCTATTCTTGGTATTCCTTCACAACCTAGTAAACGTGCATAAACATAAGCTCGCAACATAATACCGGTGTTACCAGCATGAGCCAACATCTGTCCAATAGTTTGAGGAAACTCAGAGTCAGTTAACCAATGATAAGCTTTACCATCATATCCCACCATTGGCACAGGTAAAAATGGCAATAAACGTTCATTAACACCAACAGGACCAGCTCCTGGGCCACCACCACCATGTGGGGTGGAAAAAGTTTTGTGTAAATTGATATGAATCACATCAAAACCCATATCAGCAGGATGTACTTTACCCAAAATTGCATTAAGATTTGCGCCATCATAATACAACAAGCCTCCCGCCTCGTGAACACATTTGGCAATTTTAGTAATGTGTCTTTCAAATACACCAAGTGTAGAAGGATTAGTTAACATAATCCCTGCGGTTTGTGGACCCACAGCAGTCCGTAGTGCTTCGATATCAACATCTCCCTCCTTATTGGTGGGAATTTCCCGCACTTTAAAACCACACATCACCGCAGAGGCAGGATTTGTACCATGTGCAGCATCTGGCACGAGCATTTCGGTACGCTGTGTATTGCCCTGTGCATCATGGTAGGCACGGATCATGGCAACACCTGCAAATTCACCTTGTGCGCCAGCAGCAGGAGCTAAAGAGACAGCTTTCATCCCAGTCACTTCTTTAAGAATTTCTTGTAAATCATATAAACAAGCCAACACGCCTTGACTTTGTGATTCAGGAGTCGCTGGATGATGAGATAAAAAGCCCGGTAACATCGCTAAAGTATTACACACACGCGGATTATATTTCATCGTACAAGAACCGAGCGGATAAAAATGTGTATCAATAGAAAAGTTTTTTTGTGACAAGCGTGTATAGTGGCGAACCACTTGCATTTCAGACACTTCTGGTAAAATAGGAGGTGTTTTACGTAAAAAATTTTCTGGAATATCGGCAATTTCTGGACAAAGAGCAGGATATTGTGAAATTGCAGAACGTCCGGGGCTACTGTGTTCAAAGATGAGCATAAAATCAATCCAATACTTTTAGTTTATAGGTTATTTTTTAAAAAGGCATAATTATTGCCTGATATTTTATATAGTTTTACACGATGCTCAATTTTAAGATATAACTGATTGATTATTGTGTAGGGTGGATA
>JAUCGK010000476.1 GCA_030378085.1 Candidatus Parabeggiatoa sp. HSG14 | reverse complement strand
GGGGGAAGTCCCAAAATAGAAAAATTAAAGCAAAGTGTCAAATGATGTTTGGTTCCACCCGTGTACGGGGGGTTAGGGGGGTGTCCCTAAAATTATTTGAAGTACAGTGCGTAACATCAGTTATTAAAGTTTAAGTGAAATAAACAAAAAAGGCAACAATAAGGGTTATTTAATACAATTGATTATGTCGTGGTAATCCTTTATGGTTCTCCTTAACTTAAATGATATTGCAATTAGAGGTTGGAACGAAAAGTATTATCCTTATAACTCGATGATCAAGTAGAGACACACGACCGTAGAGACACATGGCCGTGTGTCTCTACTAAAATCAAATAAAGGAGTTAATTTTCTTGATTATTAGTCGCTATTTTTTTCGTGAAATATTGCACACTTTATTGGCTTTGACCACATTATTATTGCTGATTTATATAAGCCACCGATTTATGATGTATTTAGTGGAAGCTTCGGTAGGTGCTTTGCCAGCAGACTTTATTTTTCAATTACTTGTTCTCAAATTATTAAGTGACTTAATGCTTCTTTTACCATTAGGATTTTTTTTGGCACTTTTACTAGCCTTGGGACGAATGTATAAAGATAATGAAATTACTGCGATGGCAGCTTGTGGCATTCGGGTACCTGTTTTAACTATTGTAAGTTTTGGAGTCGGTTTTGCCCTCATAATTGGAACGCTATCTTTATTTCTAGCACCTTGGGCAGAAAGTCAAAGCGCGAATTTACAACGTAAATTAAGTACAATAGCCGAAGTGGGTGGTATTGCCGCAGGACGTTTTAAAGAATTTAGTCATGGTAAAGGTATTTTTTATGTAGAAACGATTGACACTAACAATAATACTATGTATACCTTATTTATGCAGCTTAACTTACCTCATAAGCAAGTAATCATGGTGGCTAAACAGGGACATCAAGTAGTACAAGAAGGAGAATTATTTATGGTACTTGTTGATGGTCATCGTTATGAAAGTACACCTGGTCATTTAGATTATATTGTGACTAAATTTGCTGAGCATCGCCTTAAAATCCCAAAACGTATTGATGCACCTTCAAGTAATAAAAAACATGAAGCCATTCCTAGTATTTCACTGTGGTATTCACAAGAAAACTCTCTAAAAGCAGAGTTACAATGGCGTTTATCTTTACCCTTAACTGTCATTTTGTTGGCACTTCTTGCTGTACCCTTGTCCCACACAACGCCACGTCAAGGGCAGTATGCTAAAATATTGATTGGCATTTTGATTTATCTCATTTATAACAACATGCTCAATGTGGCAAAAAAATGGGTTGAACGTGGGGATGTTGTTCCTTGGATAGGTGTGTGGTGGGTACATATTGCTTTACTCATAATTATAGGGATTTTATTCCATTTTTCATTTTTGAAAAAAATAGCTTTTAAGTGGTTAAGGATAGCTTACCTTCAACACTTTATTGCTCAGATTTTAAGTAAAATGGCTCAGATTTTAAATAGAAACACAAAAAGTGTCATGGTCAAACAGATGCTGAAACAGGGCTATGCCAAAGTTAACATTAACAAATTGATGAATAAAAATTTATGAATCACATTCTAAACATTTGAGTGTAGTCATTAGGTTGGAGTCCAAATCGTGAGGCTTTAGATTTCCAAAGCTAAAGTTTTGGACTCCAACACACGACTATTTTTAAAGCATGCTCATAAATTTTTCTAAAATTCGTTACACTTGATGTTCAAGTTTTTTTATCAAGAATTGGTAACCCGATAAATTTGTAGAGACGCGATGCTCGCGTCTCCAAACGTCTCTAAGAATCATGGAATTATTTATTCCCTGATGTTCAATTATAAATGACATGTAAACCTTATCAGTGGCTTCCTTCGACAAAAATTCTACTGCATGGAAACCTAGAAAACGCTAGAGATGACGCTTAGAGACGCGAGCATTGCGTCTCTACAACGTTATCATAAAATTATTGACAGCAAGTAATTATTTTTTAGAAACTTGAACATTGAGTTACAGTTTAGTTTTTAATGACCAAAATGAAAAAAGAAGAACCTTATATAAAAACTTGTCCTAATGGTTGTGAATCAGTTTTGTATGATTCTCATTTAATATTGCCTGAAGGTATTTTAAAATGTTGTCCTGTTTGTAGTCAATTGATCAGTCAGTGTAGTCAAGAATTATATATAAATTCCAACCAAGAGTGGGATAGTGCTGAAGGTACTTGGCCATCTAAAAAGGACTTGAAACGTCTTGTTAAAAGAAGAGAGCAAACGATGAAAACAGTTTCTAAACTGCTTTCTAAAAGATATTCTGAAATTCGTTTGCTAGATGTGGGTTGTTCTAACGGTGCTTTTATTTGGATTGCTAAACAGCTGGGAATTAAGGCAGAAGGAGTAGAACCAGCTGTGAAAGCGGCAAAAGCAGCAACAGAGTTAGGATTAAAAGTTCATTTAGGTTTTCTTGAAAACATCAAACTTCCTGAAAACGCTTTTGATGTGATAACACTTTTTGAAGTCATTGAACATATTAGTAATCCAATGGTTTTATTGGCAGAATGTTATCGGATTTTGTGTCCAGGGGGAATATTAGTCATTGGAACAGGTAATACCAATAGTTGGACACGAAGAATATTGAAAAGTCGCTGGGACTTTTTTGATATTCATCAACATGGAGGACATATTAATTTTTATAATCCAAATTCTATGGCAGTTTTAGCCAATAATACGGGATTTAGTGTACAAAAAACAAAGACATCTGCTGTTAAATTGGCTGAAAAAGGTGATTTTCCCTATTTGATTTACAGAATTTTAAAAATTGGTTCAGAATTATTAAATGTGCCAACGAAAATATTGGGTAAAGGTCATCAAATGGAAGTATTTTTAATCTCAAACAAGTTAAAATAAACCATAAATTTCCAGAAACATAACTTCCAAAAACCTGACAGTTTGGTATGTGAAATTATTTATCTGAAAACGGCGCAGTTCCGTTCTATAGGAGAAACAGTCTTAAGTTGCCCAAGTTTCCCCAAATTTAAACAGATATCGTACTAAACCATTCTTTCATCCAATTATCTATAACACTCAGTTACAAAAGCCGTTTGGATCAACAACACTTTAACACTTTGTGCTGTTACTGTCACAACTCCCCTTAAATTTCCAGAATAGATGGATGACGATTGGTTTCAAGCAAAAACGTTGCATCAGCAAGTGCGTAAACAGGGTTTAGAAAATGCAGGCTATGCAGAAGCCGAAATTGTCATCGAAACAATTGGCCCTGCTGATAAAAAAGAGGATGATGAATTGGATTTATTTCTTGATTGATATGTTTTAAAAATAGCTATAGTTTTTATCATCAGCAAAATAAAAAACCTAATAAATACGGAACTTTCTTGTCTGATGCTTTTGCTGATTTAAAGTATGGAACGGAACGCGCATTTTTCAGATAAATAATTTCACACGTTAAACCTGACAGGTTTTGGAAACCTGTCCGGTTTTTTGAAGTTATTTTTCTGAACGTCTATATGTAAGGTGTGCAAATCTTTGTAAAGAAATTAAAAGGAGATTAATATGTGTGACACTTGTGGATGTAGTATCACGTCAGCAAATGAAGAACAGGAATCAAATACAGTAACGGTTTTAAAAAAATTGCTCTCAGAAAACGATCAGCGTGCTGCCCATAATCGGATTCATTTCGATAACTATGGTGTACTTTGCATTAATTTAATGTCTTCTCCTGGTTCGGGTAAAACGGCTTTATTAGAAACCACTATTGAGGCATTGCGCGATAAAGTGTCTATTGCTGTTATCGAAGGTGATTTGGAAACCGAAAACGATGCAGAGCGGATTCGTGCCAAAGGTGTCCCTGCTATTCAAATCGCTACAGGAACCGCTTGTCATTTGGATGCCCAAATGGTTCATCGTGCTTTGCACCAAATTGATTTGACGGGCTTAGATATCTTGTTTATTGAAAATGTAGGTAATTTAGTTTGTCCAGCCAGTTTTGATTTGGGACAACATTGTAATGTGACATTGCTTTCTGTCACGGAGGGAGATGATAAACCAGCTAAGTATCCAGTAATGTTCCGTGCTTCGGATTTGGTTGTGTTGAGTAAAATTGATTTATTACCCGTATTGGATGATTTTAGCCCTGCAAATGTAGAAAATAACCTAAAAGCACTGGCCAAAAATATTCCCCTTATCCAGCTTTCTGCTAAAAAACAACAAGGATTTGAGGATTGGTTAAATTGGTTGCACAACGAAATTCAACAAAATAAAAATCGGGTATCAACTATAACTGTACCAGCACATTCACATTCAGAGATACACCGCCATGCCGCTTAATGCTAAAACTTGGTTAAAAGAAATCAATAGTTTAACGTTACCAGATAAAGTCAAAATTATGAACGTTTGTGGAGGACATGAACGTTCTATTACTCAGGCTGGATTGCGAAGCGTATTGCCAAAGTCGGTTCATTTAATACCTGGCCCTGGTTGTCCCGTTTGTGTCTGTCCAGAGGAAGATATCTATGAGGCTATACAACTTGCGTTAAAAGAATCTGTAACGCTAGTGGCTTTTGGTGATATGCTGCGTGTACCTGTTAATTTACCACGCCACGAAATTCGTTCTTTAGAACAGGCGCGTTCTGCGAGTGCCGATATTCGCCCGATTGCTTCTCCCACTGAAGCAGTACTTATCGCAAAAAATAATAAAGAAAAACCCGTTGTATTTTTTGCGGCAGGATTTGAAACAACTATTTTACCTGTCGCATCTATGTTGGCTGAAGGTGTGCCAGATAATTTATTTGTGCTGATGTCTGGACGGTTAACTTGGCCCGCTGTCGCTATGTTATTGGAATCGGGTGAACCTGGTTTTGATGCACTGGTTGCTCCTGGACATGTTTCTACCGTTATGGGTCCCGAAGAATGGACATTTGTAGCCGAAAAACACCATATTCCCACTGCTGTCGCGGGTTTTAGCTCAACCAGTTTATTGGCCGCATTTTATTCTACATTACGTCAACTGATTGAAAAAAAATATTTTCTTGATAATTGTTATCCTGAAGTCGTGCATAAGGGAGGTAATCCTACTGGCAAGCAATATCTGGAAAATGTACTAAAAGTGGTAGATGCTAACTGGCGGGGAGTGGGGATTATTCCAAATTCAGGTTTCGCGCTAAAAGAAAAGTATGCATCACATGATGCCCGTGTTCGTTTTCCTTCCTATGCAGATAACAGTCGTCAACGAATAGGTGAAATGCCCGCTGGCTGTGATTGTGCTAAAGTGGTATTAGGTAAAATTTATCCCAACGAATGTAAACTTTTCGGTAAAACCTGCACTCCGCGAGAACCGATAGGCCCTTGTATGGTTTCTGATGAAGGTGCTTGTCGAATTTGGTGGGCAAATAGGCAACGTCATTGAAGAAATTTTAGCCTCGAAACCACTGAGAAATCCGACTTTTTCAAAAAATCGGATTTTCCCTTGGAACAGTAACTAAAACGCAAATAAACAGGTATTTTACCGCAAAGGGCAACCACAAGAGATTGCCCCTTATGCCATTCCTAAATTTTGGAGATTATTAAATCCTCATTCCTCAATTAAAGCGCAAAATCTGGTTCATTTTGGATGTAATGTGATATTGTCAATAAGCATTGTGAGGTTTTTGTGTTAATAACTTTATTATGTAATTCAAAGTATTAAGTACAAATTTTACTCAATTTTTACCTCAAAGCCAATTTTGTTTCTAAGTGTGGTTGGTATTTTGGGATTAACGCACTCATTTCTCCCATTAATTTATTAAATCCTTTTGGGAGATGTTTTGCTTGACATAAAAGGAAATGGGGAATCGCTAATGTGTTTTCATATCCCCTAAGTGATCTGACATAAAAACTCACTGTATTTTTTCCAACACACTGTTTTTTTGAAAGAGTTTTATCTGACAAATGAATTTTACTTTGAGTAAATAAGTTGACTTCTTTGCAAATTTTTTCAATATAAACAAAATCCTGAGTAGTTAAATCGGTGTACCAAGATTCTTCGATTTTTTGGAACGCCTGTTCTCCCCATGCTTTTTTGACATCAGTAACATGATGAGGTGAAACAACGATTTTTTTTGTATAAGAGATAATGGGATGAACAGAATTAACTAAACTTATTGTTGTTTGAATTGGATACCGTCTCGTCTTATTAAGATGAGTCATCGTAATTTCATCCAATTCAAAATCATTAAAGATATCATTTTCATGGATGATAGGTTCATTGACGGGTGTTTTAGGTGGAAATGATGTACAAGCGGTGATGCTCACTAACATGAAAACGGTAACAATAAAAATAATAGATTGATTTAATTGCATATTTTTCATTTTTTTCATTAAAACTATTTTTCCTGCTACATTTATTTATTCAAAATAAATATTCAAGTGAGTATTTGAATTTATTTTATTGGTAGCCTTTTACTATTATAAACCAGATAATATAGTTTCACAAATCAAAAAAATTATTGCTAACTTTTCAATAAGTTAAAATATATCAGTGTGAAATTATTTACCTGAAAAACTATATCAATTAAAATAGCTTGGTTTAAAAATGGTAAAGGTAATGTGTTGAGTCTAAACCCTAATGTGCAAGCCAAAGCTAAGGCTTTGGACTCCAAGATCACGAAAGAAAGTGTTACCCTAAATCAAAACTATGCCAATAAAGTTGATTAATGGAGTCCAAGATTTATCTTGTCAACCTGCTGCTAAATAAAAAGTTTAACTTCGTTTCAACAACGCCAGCGTTTTCATTTCTCTTTTCTTGTAACTACTTTGCCTCATTCCACAGCAAAATTATAGTAATACGCGATGCTCAACTTTTTAACTATTTGATTTTTTGAAATTATACAAAAATCTCTACGCTTGTAGGGACTCATAATCCTGTTTGTTTCCTTATGAATAATAATGGAAATCTAAGAATGTTTATAACC
>JAUCGK010000272.1 GCA_030378085.1 Candidatus Parabeggiatoa sp. HSG14 | reverse complement strand
GAATTAAAAGGCATGGTTAAGCCTTAATGTGAATAGTTGAGTACATAATTGAGTACAGCGAATTACGTGGATAAACGAATATTGACCTCAACTTTTTTTTAACTGATTGTATCATAATGAAATTTATTAAATGTCAGTATTTTTAATTCGTTTATCCACGTAATTCGTTGTACTCAATTCAATCCGTAAAAATTTCATGGAGAACAAGAGGATATAAAATATGCTTTCAATTCGGGGAATTTATACTGGTAAAGAAATCAAGCCACTAGAAAATATACCTGTCCAGCCAAATGTCCAAGTGATTATTACCTTTTTAGAACTAGATAAGATGAACCAAAAGATTAACCCAAAAAAAACGGATATCTCAAAAAGTCCAACACAATTGTTTTTAGATAAATGCGGTGGCTGGAAAGATACACGTTGTCCAAAAGACATCATCACTGAAATTTATGCTTCAAGGACAAGCTCAGAGAGAGTACCGCAACTTTTTTAGGAAAATTTTTATGGGGCAGACATTACACTATTTACTACTTGATGATTAAGTTTTTCCACCTTTGCTATATAACTACAAGGATTATTTATAATAAAGGATAAGACTGTTATAATGCGAAACCTTTTCAAAAATCCACCAGTTATCATGACATCAGACTCTTATTGAGATTCTGATGTAATCCTTTATTATAAGTAATCCTTGTAGTTATATAATAGAAGTTGGTATGAGATAAATTTTTTCGTTTTCTGATTCCAACATTCCAGCGAGCGTTGGAACGAGAAAACGAGAAAAAAATAGTCTAAAGAGCAAAATT
Organism: Candidatus Parabeggiatoa sp. HSG14; assembly: GCA_030378085.1. Taxonomy (GTDB): domain Bacteria; phylum Pseudomonadota; class Gammaproteobacteria; order Beggiatoales; family Beggiatoaceae; genus Parabeggiatoa. The sequence goes on along the minus strand of JAUCGK010000272.1, from coordinate 6,176 downwards.
TATGACAAGAATTAAACATGATCAATATGCGAAACAATTTCTTGCCGGACTACTCGAACCGATAGGTCAAGTAATAACCAACCGCGAAATTGTAGGCGAACCCCTTCACGCTGATCTTTATTTTGTTCCTCAGCATATTACCAAGGAAAAAATTAAAAAACTTGGTTTATTAGGGCAAATGGTAAATAGCGGTGCTTGTTTACTAGAACCATTTCGAGGACAACCCACTAACGCGGAAATCAGAACATGCTTACAAAAGCTTTTTGCTTTGCATAATCAATTACAGCGTCAGCAATCTAAACAAGCTAAACGAGATGAGAATCAACCCAAATCCATTGAAGAAGAGGAATTACCGTATCTTTGGATTTTAGCAACGACAGCCTCGGATAGACTACTGAATGATTTTGGAGCTACCTCGAAAGAACCTGATTGGTGCAAAGGCATTCATTTTTGCACTAAAGGTCTTAAATCAGCGATAATTGCAATTAATCGCTTGCCAATTACTCCTGAAACCCTGTTTATTCGATTATTGGGAAAGGGCAAAACGCAGCAACAAGCGATTGATGAAATCCTCGGTTTCCCAAAAGATGATATAATACGCAATGAAGTGGAAGAATTACTTTCAATATGGCGTATTTCTATTGAAGCCAAACATGAAAAAACGAAAGAAGAGGAGGAAATACTCATGAACTTATCACCCATCTATCAAAAATGGCGTGAGGAAAACTTGCAAAAAGCCATGCAACAAGGTATGCAGCAAGGCATGCAACAAGGTATGCAACAAGGCATGCAGCAAGGCGTACAACAAGGGAGTTTAGAAATGCAGCGGATATTTATAGAAAATCTCATTTCTGCCCGATTCGGCAAAGAGGAAATACGTCCGCAAATTGTGAATTCCTTGTTACAATTATCGCCCGAAGAATCATCACGTTTGCTTATCCAAATTTCTCGTGAAGAATTATTGGCAAAATTTAGTCATTAAAATTTAGTCTAGTGTTACACCCAAAATAAATTTTGAACTCCAAAAATCAAGTTTTCGCGGAGTCCAAAATTTATTTTGGAAACAACCAAATACCATTACGATGTTAAAATATATCAATTACCCATTACCAATTACCAAATTCTATGAAAATAAAATGGTTTTTAATTATTGCGCCCGCTCTTTTGAGTCTTGCGCTTTTACAGTCCTATTTTTGGGTACCTACGTATGAAACCCAGACGAAAGGTAATCCAGATAGAGTGTGGAAATTTATTGAAGCGTCCATTGGAGATGCTAAAATCTTAAACCCAATTCTTAATGCTGATACGGCAAGTGGTCGAATAGTGGGACTTGTCTTTGATAGCTTGTTGGATTATGACGAGGAGTTGAATCGACGGGGTCGTCTTGCGACAGATTGGACTATCACAGAAGAGGCTTATCTTATTATTAATCCTGATGCTCAATTTCCTGATGGGATTCAGGTGACAGCCAATGCGATGAAAGCTCGGATTTCCGATGCGATAGAAAATGGCAGTTTACCAAAGCTGAAAGAATTAGTAACAGAAATAACGTTACTTCCAAAACGAAAGCGAACAGAAGAAATTGCAATACCTGGGGCAGATGGAAAACCCATTTCAGTTGAAGTTAAGGTCCAAGTGCCTGAACGGCTTCAATTTTCTCTAAAACGGGTTGACCAAAATTTCTTTAAATTACTTGAACCCATTATTGGTGCTAATTACGAAAAAAATGTGCCAATAGAAAAATGGGTTGAAGTATCTCCCCAAGAACATCAAAAAAATTTAAGACCGCAATTTGCAGAATTTCTCCCTGTTTTTGAACATCACCCGATTATTCTTTTTCATTTACGAAAAGGCGTACATTTTCACGATGGACATGAATTTGATGCAGGGGATGTTAAATTTACTTATGAAGCCTTAATGAATTCCAAAAATCTCTCGCCACGCACCTCGAATTTTGAACCCATTAAAACGGTAGAAATTGTAGATAGCCATACGGTACGTGTTGTTTATAAAAGACTTTTTTCGCCAGCCATTGATGCTTGGAGTATAGGAATTTTGCCAGAACACTTGTTGAATGAACAAGCATTACAACGTGAAATGGATAAACGTGGTCTTTCAAAACAAGCCAAAGCAGAATTTGGTATGCGTGATAGTCAGTTTAATCGGCATCCTATTGGTGTCGGGCCATTTCGTTTCGTAAAATGGCAAGGGGATGAACTCATTCATCTGATTCGTAATGATGATTATTGGGAAGGCGCACCGGAGTATAAGGAATTTTATTATCGGATAATTCCTGATGCAATTACTCAAGAAGTCGAATTTCGCACTGGTGCTATAGATACATACAGTCCTCAACCTCATCAAGCTGTTCGATATAAAAAAGATGATACTTATCAACCATTTTCGGTACTGGGTTTCGGTTATGTCTATATTGGGTATAACAATCGACGGCCATTATTTGTGGATAAACGGGTACGGCAAGCATTAGGAATGGCCATCAATGCAGATGAAATCATAGAGTATATTCTTTATGGTGAAGGTGAAAAAATCACTGGCCCTTATCCGAAAAGTACCCAATGGTATAACCACAAAGTAAAACAGATCCCCTACGATCCCAAAAAAGCACAACGTATCCTTGCAAAACTTGGCTGGAAAAAAAATGCTCAGGGTTGGTTGGAAAAAGAGGGGAAAATTTTTGAGTTTAATTTGATTACCAACAATGGAAATTTACAACGGAAAGCCATTATGACGATTGCCCAAAATAGTTGGCGTAAAATTGGCATTAAATGTAATACGCAATTATTTGAATGGGCAGTATTTCTTAAAGATTTTGTCAACTCCGGTCAATTTGATGCTGTTGTATTGGGTTGGAGTATGGGGATGGACCCTGATCTTTATCAAATATGGCATTCAAGTCAAGCGGGTCCTCAACAACTTAACTTTGTCGGTTATAATAGTCCAGAAGTTGACCAACTCATTGTGCAAATTCGTCAAGAATATGACATTGCTACTCAACGAAACCTAACCCATCAGTTGCATAGTATTATTGCTGAAGATCAACCCTATACGTTTCTCTACGCACCGCGCAGTAATTTGGTACTTGATAAAAAAATTGTGACAATGGAAAAAGACGGCTCTTACTCAAAGATTAAAAAAACCAAAAGTGGCAGTGTCTTTTTCCACTTCAACCGATGGCGAAAATTGGAATATACGCCGAAATTTTAGTGTAGAATTGCTCTAATACCCATACCAATTTTTGAACAAGATTAAACGAATTAAAAGATTAACAGGATTAAAAACGAAGAATTTCTTTTTCATCACAAAAGTTAAGTTTATTGTGAAAATTTCAGATTTTTTGTTCTATAGAGATTAGAAAATATAGTTGTACCAAACCTGTCAGGTTTTAAAAACCTGACAGGTTTAGAGCAAGAAATTATTTTTCTAAAATAATAGTTGTTAATCCTGTCAATCCTTTAATCCGTTTAATCTTGTTCAAAATCTTTTGACGAATAATATGCAACTAAAATCAGTCGCACTTTTGGCAGGCCTACTCCCACTTGTTTCGGGTCATCTGGTCTATTTGACAGCGGCTCACTTTGAACTTGTATCGTGGTGTATTCCTTATTTAGAAGGGTGTACTTCTATCAGCAAAACGGGTAGATATAGTCCAGCTAACTATATTTTTCGTGCCACAATGATTCCAAGTGCCATTTTTATGATGATTTATTGGAAACTCATTTCTGAATGGCTTATTGTGATGGGAGATAAGAAAAAATTATATAATCATGCTATTTTATATCTTGGCATTATCGCCGCTATTTTTCTTATACTATATGTTACTGCGTTAGGCTCTGAGGGACAAATCTATCGGTTGCTCCGGAGATATGGGGTTATCATTTTTTTCGCTTTCACCTATCTTGCCCAGTTATTATTGATATATCGTCTTTTCTATTTGGTGAAACATTTAAAAGTAAATTTGCCTAGCTATATTTATAAAACTAAATTGACTTTATGTGTCGTACAATTAGTCATTGGATTAATTAGTTTACCCGTCAGAGCATTTTATGATGGCAATGATTTCAATAGTCGTGTAGAAAATATCGTTGAATGGAATTTTGCATTAATGATGATTTTATATTTTGTGGTAACATATTTTGCATGGCAGGCAACTGCATTTGAAGCAAATTTTTCCGTTAAAAGAAAATGAGGAGTAAATAAAGGATAAATCTATGTGGGCTTATATTATTCGTAATTTTTTACAACGCTGTGTATTATTATTTATAGTTTCTGTGATGGCGCATTCAATCGTTCATCTCGCACCTGGAGAACCGAGCGAAGTGGACCCATCTAACCCTAGAATGCAGCCTGAAGACATTAAAAAAATCCGTGAGGCTTTTCATCTCAACGATCCACTGTATTTACAATACTATTATTGGATGCGAGATCTCTTTACAGGAGAATTAAAATCTTTTAAAGATAGTCAGCCAGTATTGCCCAAAATTTGGGAGCGTTTTTTAAATTCACTCCCGTTATTTATTTGTGCAACGCTCATTGTATGGACACTGGCATTTCCAACGGGTATTCATGCGGCTGTTCGGCGAGGTTCTGCTTATGATCGTGGCTCAACTTTTATTGCTTATGCACTCATTTCCATCCCAGGCTTTTTTTTATCATATATTATGATTTTATGGGTTGTTGATACTTTTGGTGTACCTGTCATTGGGATGCGAACATTTGGAATGGAAAATGCTCATCCCTTTTTCCAAACAATGGATCGTATTTGGCATCTTGTGATTCCTTCAATCATGTCAGCATTGACGGGTATTGCAATACTTTCTCGCTATGTTCGTTCTCAAATGTTAGAAGTTATCAGTCAAGATTATGTACGAACTGCACGCGCAAAAGGACTTGATGAAGACACAGTGATTTATCATCACGCACTACGCAACGCACTTTTACCTTTTGTCACTCTTTTTGGATATTTATTGCCAAGTTTGATTGGTGGTTCGGTTATCTTTGAATATATTTTTGCGTGGCCAGGATTAGGACGATTAGGCTATGAAGCAATTCTGTCACGAGATTTTCCTATCATTTTAACTATCAACTTTATTGCAGCCGCTTTGACATTGGCAGGTACTTTTTTGTCAGATATTCTTTATGCAGTGGTTGATCCACGTATTAGATTAGAATAATCTGGCAAAGTAGAAATGGTAAGGAGTAAAAATATGAGCGAATTACTTGAGGATGAGATTCTTGAGAGCGGGGATTCAAATATAGGTTCGATAAACCATAGCATTACACAAGTCAGAATAGCAAGTTTGCTAAATAGTGATGAAAGATTCACTGTTATGACTGAATTAAGTCTGGATATTAACCAACAGGATTTTAGCCAGTATGGGATCAAAGCGAAAGATGAAATTAAGCCCGATATTTGTTTGTATCCAAACACGATAGATTGGCAAGACATAGACATCCCGAAAATGATAGAGATGCCTTTATTAGCCATTGAAATTCTTTCTCCGAGTCAAAGTCTCGAAATTCTTAAGAATAAGGTTTATGCTTATTTTTCACTTGGTGTAAAATCATGTTGGTTAGCTATACCTTCAATAGAAGCCATAGACATTTACTCCCAACCCAAGCAACATAGAACTTTTACTATGAATGATACTGAAGTGGTTGATGAACTTCTTGAGATTCACTTACCCATTCAGAAAGTGTTTAGAAAACGTTCTAACGAGGTTCATATGGTATAAGGCGATATTAAGGACTTAAAACCCTTAACTACAAGGATTGTATATAATAAGGGATTAGATTGTGCTTATACCTGTTTTATACTCTGAACGTTCAAGTTTTCGGATTTTAATACCTGCCAGGTTTCCAAAACCTGGCAGGTCTGATGAACGTTTTTAGTCTATTTTCATAATCTGAAAAGTTGAACATTTGTAGTATAAATCCTTTTTTATATACAATCCATGTAGTTAACGGTTTTAAGTCCTTTATATATTTTATCGTTGTAGAAAAGGGACTGTACTTTTTGATTTATGTATAATGATTAATATTATTTTTTCTGATTATAACGAATTTTGGGGACACCCCCCCCTTTTTTACCCCCCTAACCCCCCGTACACAGGGGGAAGTCCCAAAATAGAAAAATTAAAGCAAAGTGTCGAATAATG
>JAUCGK010000397.1 GCA_030378085.1 Candidatus Parabeggiatoa sp. HSG14 | reverse complement strand
AGCTTTGGTGATAAAAATTAGGTATCCAAAATAACTTAAAAACTTGTTTAATAATTATTATATCGAATATTTTAAAAAATATACGGCAGTCCTTCGGGACTGCTTTTTCATTTTATGAGGATAGTACATATTATGTCAGCAACACTAATGCCTAATTATGCACGTCTGCCCGTGACTTTTGTAAAGGGCGACGGCGCATGGTTATGGGATACAGAAGGAACTCGTTATTTAGATGCTTTATCAGGCATTGCCGTTTGTGGATTAGGACATGCTCATCCGGCAGTAACATCCGCTATTTGTGAGCAAGCTAATCAACTGTTGCACACATCTAATATTTATGGTATTGCACATCAACAAACATTAGCAGATACCTTGGCACTACTCACTGGAATGGAAACGGCGTTTTTTGGTAATTCAGGGGCAGAAGCAAATGAAGCCGCCCTTAAAATTGCACGTTTATATGGACACAATCTCGGTATAGAAAAACCCACTGTCATTGTTACTGAGGGTTCTTTTCATGGACGGACATTAGCCACATTAACAGCAACGGGCAATCCTAAAATACAGGCTGGATTTGCACCATTACTTGAAGGATTTATCCGAGTACCATATAACAATGTCGATGCCATAGCTAAAGTTGCTAAACAACATCCTGAAGTGGTAGCAGTACTTGTTGAGCCGGTGATAGGGGAAGGGGGGATTGTTATTCCTGATGATGATTATTTGGCAAAGCTACGGGCTTTATGTGATAGCCATAATTGGTTACTAATGCTTGATGAAATTCAAACCGGAATGGGGCGTACTGGAAAATGGTGCGCTTATCAACATACAGATATCCTCCCAGATGTGTTGACACTTGCCAAAGGTTTAGGCAATGGTGTGCCTATTGGAACTTGTTTAGCGCGAGGCAAAGTCGCTGAGATTTTTAAAGCAGGTACTCATGGCTCAACTTTTGGAGGTAATCCCTTAGTTTGTCGAACAGCATTGGCTGTGATTGAAACCATTGAAAAAGAAAATTTGTTGCAACGCACCACAGAGTTAGGTCAACGTTTTCATCAAGGATTTACAAAGGCTTTGGAGGGTATCAAAGGCGTACAAGATATTCGTGTCAAAGGTTTGATGATTGGCATTGAACTTGATAAGCCTTGTCGTGAATTGGTTTCTAAGGCACTTGAACAAGGATTATTAATCAATGTAACGGCTGAACGTGTTGTACGTTTGTTACCGCCCTTGATTTTAAGCAATACTCAGGCGGATGATATCATTACTACTGTTAGTCGTATAATTCGGGAATTTCTCAAAGCACCAGTTGTACATTAAATGGAGATATTTATGGCCTCTCGTCATTTTATCACTTTGCTAGATTTATCAAAGAATGAACTCAACGCACTCATTACACGTGCCATTGAACTTAAGGCCATACAATATGCAGGTACTCATTATGAGCCTTTTAAAAACAAAGTTTTAGCAATGGTTTTTGAAAAATCGTCTACGCGGACTCGTGTTTCATTTGAAACGGCTATGGCGCAATGTGGGGGGAGTGCCATTTTTTTGTCGCCACGAGATACGCAGTTAGGACGCGGTGAACCTATTGAGGATATGGCGCGGGTGTTGTCAAGTATGGTCGATTGTGTGATGCTACGTACTTTCGAGCATGAAAAACTGGAACGATTTGCTCAATTTTCTAAAGTACCAGTCATTAACGCGCTCACAGATTTTTGCCATCCTTGCCAATTGCTTGCGGATATCCAAACTTATGTGGAACATCGAGGCAGTATTCAAGGTAAAAAAGTGGCATGGATAGGGGATGGTAATAATATGTGCCATTCTTACATATTGGCAGCGCGTCAATTTGATTTTTCATTAGCCATTGCTACTCCGGCTGAGTATCGGCCCAATGCTCACATAACTGCCAGTGCCAAAGGGTACGTCAGTGTTAGTACCGATCCAGTACAAGCGATTACTGATGCTGATTTAGTATCCACAGATGTTTGGGCGAGTATGGGACAGGAAGAGGAACAAAAAAAACGTGTTCAAGTATTTGAGCCTTATCAAGTGAATGCACAAATGATGTTTTTGGCAAAACCAGACGCTTTATTTATGCATTGTCTGCCTGCCCATCGTGGCGAAGAAGTCAGTGCTGATGTGATTGACGGTAACCAAAGTGTTGTGTGGACCCAAGCGGAAAATCGCTTACATTCACAAAAGGCACTATTAGAATTTTTACTTACTAAAAAATAGATTTTTAATTTTTAATTTGATAGAAAATACTTAAATAGGTTTGACAAAAATTAAAAATTTATCTAAGAAATTCTACTGATAAATTGGTTGTGCGATATTGCCCGATTTATAATTTTTATTGAGTATAAGGATCACCCCATTCAGTGGTATAACTAATCTCAAAATCAATTGCTGCCCCTGCTAATTTTCTCTCTAAATCGGCATCAGCCACCCCAGAATGTCCCTCACCAATGGGTAATTGATGAACTTCAGCCGCAATATCCTGAATATCATCAATCAGCTCATCTAATGTCGTATCACCAATAATCAGTGCTTTTTCTATATCGCCTAATAGCTCATTGCTGACGGTTGCGGGATGTTTTGTTTCATTAACTTCTAAAATGCCCTCAACTTTGATAGTTAATTTCCGTACTGTACCACCATAGCTATTACGCTCGCGGATTTCTGATAATTCCCAAACTGATAATGCCGGTGTACGGTTTTTTTCAATAATGGATTCTTGACGATAAACATGACCTGATCCAATATTATTATGATAGCCATTTTTTGTGGTGATAGTTTCAAGCTGGACAATAATCCGCCCAATAATTTGTTCGCGTATCGTTTTCATCTATAATTTCACTGAATTGCAGTATGTTAGTTGAGGTAAAAGACTTTAAATTAACCCTAGTTTGTTTATTATTGTAACGGATTTTGAGGTAAACTATTTTAGAAGAATATTATTATTGACTTATGCAGTTAACAATGAGGGTTAAATAAATGTGGCATAGTGTTCAACTCAAAGAGAATTTCAATATAAGCTTATGTTAATATTTTAACTGCATAAATCTAAAGATATTTTTGTATTTTATAAACTGCTTATATTACGGCTAATTATAAATTAACAATTTGTTTTAGAAATATTTTTCATGGAAAAGCATTGTTAAAGATTTGATAATCTTACAAAAATTTTTGCCTGTTTTCTGAAATGAATTTGGAATCCAAAATTTATCTCGTTTTCCCTAGATAATGGTATTGCTATCATAAGATTATTGGCGCACACTATATCATGTGGAATCAAATCTATAAATTTTTTTCAAAAAAAGGGTTCAAAAATGACAATAAAAGGGTAACATAGAATCCAAACCTTACGATTTGAACTCCAACCTTAAATACATTTGGAGTGTTACCCTTTACCCTGAATTGAACCATACCCAAAAAAGTAATCTGTAACACTCGACTATCAAGTTTTTATTGTGACAATGAAATCCAAGAGTGAGACGCGAGCATCGGAGACGCGAGCATCGCGTCTCTACATATTGAGGGAATTTGGTAGAGACGCAATGCTTGCGTTTCTCGTTTAATCATCAATTTTTTAAAAACTTGATACTCTTAACATAACCTTAACCCTCTATTCATTCTAGAGATGTGGTAAATTATAAAAATTTAGAGTATATTGACTTTCGTGAGTTATTTAATACACTGAGGGTATTTTTATAAAGATTGAAAATGAAAAATAGAAAATGGACAATTGAGTTATAAACAATTTTAGCAACTATCCAGAAGTTTTATAATTTGAAGCAAAACCTTATAATAACGCTTCAAGTTTTAAAAATTATTAAAATCTCATTTTTTTCTTAATTTTTCTTATTCATTTTTCATTATTAAAACATTCACCACCACTAAAGAGGAGTCTGTAATATGACTTATAAAACCACAAAGTATGCTGTACTGCTTGCAAGTGGGCTGATGATTAACACAGCTACTTGGGCTGATGAGAGTGCCGACTGGAGTTTATCCATGTTGGTTGGTAACTGTATTGCCTGTCATGGCCCTGAGGGTTCTAGTGTTGGCCCTGCTACGCCTACCATTGCCGAAATGGACGAAGAAACCTTCGTTGAAATCATGGAAGCCTATAAAAAGGATGAATTTCCTTCAACGATTATGGGACGTATTGCCAGAGGCTACGACAAGAACGACTTTGAAGCCATGGCAAAGTATTTTGCCAAACAAACCTTTGTTCGCCATGAACAAATAAGTAAAGTGGACAAGAAGAAAGCCAAAAAAGGCAAGAAGATTCACAAGAAGTTCTGTGAAAAATGCCACGAGGATTATGGGTTTACCGTTGATGATGGTGCCACTATCTTAGCAGGACAATGGATGCCTTATCTGCAATATACCTTTGCCGATTATGTGGCAGGAACCCGTGATATGCCAAAGGGCATGAAAAAACGGTGGAAGAAGATGATGAAAAGGAAAGGGGAAAAACGCATTGAGCTGATCACCTATTTCTATGCAACTCTGACTGATGACAGTCCCCTTAAACCCGAAAAGAGCGATGATGACTCTTCTTCCGATTAACCATTGCCTTTTGTGGCATCAAAAATCCAAGGAAAATGCACCATGTCAACAATAACTCGCAGAGATTTCTTTAAAGTTGTGGCAGGTGTTGCTACTACTGTTGGTTTAGCGGGTTGTCTTGCTTCTATTGTTGAAGATGAGGAAGAAAAAGACTCCCAGGAAGAGAATCAAGAACACACGCATGAAGATGGTCAGCCTCATACCCATTAATGATTATTAAAAATTAAAAATAATTATTAAAGAAGCTTTCCTTTTTGGCAACCAGAATCAGTAAGGAGAAAGTACAACATGTCAAATTTGACCCGTAGAAGTTTCATCAAAATGGCAGCTGCAGGTACGGCTACTGCCAGCACAATCAGTTTTCCTTTTATTGCTCACGCAGCAACACGCAAAGTTGTGGTTATTGGTGGCGGTGCTGGCGGCGCAACAGCTGCTAAGTATATCGCTAAAGCAGGGGGAGGCTCTATTGATGTTACCTTAATTGAAGCAAACGAACACTATCATTCTTGTTTTTTGAGCAATGAAGTCATCATTGGTGAGCGTAAAATTGACACCATTAAGTTTGGCTATGATGGACTTGCCAAATATGGTGTCAAGGTGGTAAAAGGCACTGCGACAGGTATTGATCCTGAAGCTAAAAAAGTTACCATTCAAGACGGCACTACCTTTGTTTATGATCGCCTAGTGGTTTCACCAGGGGTTGCTTTTAAATGGGATACTATTGATGGTTATAGTGAAAATGCCATTGAAAAAATGCCTCACGCTTGGAAAGCAGGCCCTCAAACCACCTTACTCGGCAAACAACTTGCTGCAATGAAACAGGGTGGTACGGTCATTATTACCGCACCTGCTAATCCTTTCCGCTGCCCTCCAGGGCCTTATGAACGAGCAAGCCTGTTCGCTCACTATTTGAAAGAACACAATCCTACTGCTAAAATATTGCTATTGGATGCCAAAGAAAAGTTCGCCAAACAAGGCTTGTTTGAACAAGGTTGGAAAAAGCTTTACGGTTACGGCACTGATAACAGCATGATTGAATGGCTTCCACCATCTGACGAAGGTAATGTGGTTGGTGTTGATGTAGATAACATGACTGTTATTGCAGGGGAAATGGAAGAAGAAATCACAGGAGATGTCATCAATGTGATTCCCCCACAAACAGCAGGTAAGATTGCTTTTGCGGGTGGCTTAGTAGATAAAAGCGGTTGGTGTCCTATCAATAAAAAGACCTTTGAATCAACCTTGCAGAAAAACATCCATGTTATTGGTGATGCTGCTATTGCCAGCAAAATGCCCAAATCTGCTTATGCGGCTAATTCTCAAGCCAAAGTCTGCGCTATAGCAGTAGTTGCTGGTTTGAAAGAGGTTGACATGGGAACACCATCTTACCTCAATACTTGCTATAGTATTTTGGGTGAGGACTATGGTATTTCTGTTGCTGCAGTTTATCGTTTAGATGAAGAGAAAAATCTGATTGCACCTATTAAGGGTGCTGGTGGTGTTTCCCCAATGGATGCTTCAGACGAAGACAAAAAACGTGAAGTTGTGTATGCTTATAGCTGGTTTGAAAACATTGTTCACGATATGTTTAACTAAAAATCCTCCCTAATCCCCTACCTCATTTAATTTTGCAATGGGGGGGGAATTCCCTACTTTCGTAAGGTTAAGTTCCCCACACTTTCAAAAAGGGGGGTAGGGAGTTTAGTAGTGATCTAACATTATTTCCGCTTAAAATTCCCCTCCCCCCTTTAACAAAGTGAGAAACTTAAGGATAATACCTATTTATTCGTGCTTCAGTACTTAATAATAATTTCCAATTCTTCATTATTCCCGATTTCTAATTATCAAATATGAGAAAAAAAACCGGTAGAAAATTTAAAAAAGTTTACCGTCTGGGTTTATATGGATTGTCGGGTGCAGGTAAAACCTGCATATTGGCAGCATTAGCTATGCCACGTTACCCACACCCATTAGGCTATACATGTTCATGGCGAACAATTGATGCGCCCATACCAAAAAATGAGGTAGATAAGCTTGATAAGCACTTGACCACTTTACATCGAAGTCGATCTTGGATGGATAAAATTATTCACAATCTCTCCCAACAAGGAGTACCACCTCCTAACCCAACGGGTGAAGAAAATTTTATTTTTGAGTATGATTTCACGGCCTCAACTCATCAAACTTTTCGTATTGAACTAATGGATTATTCAGGTGAATTACTTAATCCAGCGGTTAGTAAAAGTACACTTGCAAAAGGATTGCGGCAAAAATTTTCTGAAATGGATGGGATTTTAGTGCTTGCTGAAGCACCTTTTCAAGATTTGCCAGAAGAAGAATCTGCTCAAAATGATTGTGAGAAACAAATCGACTTGTATTCATTACGACAAGCATTCAGCTTACTTCGATGTGAAAATCAAGAATGTGCTGCATTAGAAGTCCCTATTGCTTTATTGATAACTAAGTGGGATAGGTACAGTAATATAGATTACGCTAATCCAGACTCTGAGCAAAGTAAACTCGAAAATTTCCTCAAATCTAACCCACCACCGCAGCATAAAGGATTGTGCGATATGTTGCATTTTTCTACGGCCGAAGAAAATTTTCAGGTGTTTCCTGTCAGTGCTTTGGGGGCTTGTGAATGTGTTTTAGCTGATGAAGAAAGTCTCATTGAACGTCCCAAACAAGTCAGTCCTCTCAATGCTTTTTGTTTGGAAGAAGCTTTTATTTGGTTAGCAAAACGACGTGATGCTATAGATTTCCAGAATTATCAAGAAAAAGCAAATCAATCTCTTAAAAAGGGTAAATACAATGGCTTAGAGCTTTTAAATCGTTTTCCCAAAGCGTCAGAGCAAGCAAAGCAAATCAGTTCGATTTTACAAGAGTCTAAAAAAGCAAAGAATTTACATACGTTCTATTTTGTTATTATTCTCGTGGTATTGGGGCTTGTCGCTGAAACCACAATAGATGTTATGGATTACCGTCAGCACATTGTCGCAACAACCAGTCCACATGCAACACCAAAACAACTGGAGAACACAGAACAATGGCTTATCAACTATGTTGCTGCCCCTTATTTTCGACATTTTATTTCAAAAGTCTTTTTTAGTCGAAAAAAAGCACAAATGACCTTGGAAAAATTGCAAGTACGCCGGGAAAAATTTTTATGGAAACCCGTTGAAAGAATGTTAGAAGCCGTTAATAAAAAACAGGGCGTTAAGAATTGGCAGGTGGCATTTGCACCTGTTTCAGAATATTTAGAATCTTATCCTTATGGACAACATGCTCAAGACGCTCAAGACTTCAAGATACGTGCTGAAACCCAAAGGAAGCAATGGGAAAATGAAGACGCACTTCGTAGAATTGTTCATCTTATGCAAGAGCATAAACAAGATATCGATAAACTCAGAAAATTATCCGAAGAAGTACGCAATTTACCTGGATATCACCTACAAGTAGAAACAGGAGAAATGCGTAAAAACCGAATAGCTCTAGAAAAGGAATTATCAATTCTGTTAGATTATGAGAAGAATATACAGAATGGAAATTTCCTAGCCGCAGCGAGATCACTTAAAAATCGTCAAAATGAAATCCATTTGAAAGAATTAATAGAAACTTTCAAAATTGATGTGATTCATAATCTTGAACAACGTGTGATACAAGCAATTGAGGAAGAACATTTAAACTTTGCCAAAAAGTTACTGAAGGAATATGCTCAATTTCCACCAGAATTGCAAACCGATAAGGGGAAAGACAAGATAGCGCAATTGCAAAAAAATGTAGATGAAGCTTTTTATGAAGCGGTTAGAAAACATCGAGACATAAAACATATTCGGAAATATTTGGATGAAGCACCGTTGATGACAATGGTAGAATATGTTTCTGCTTATAAAGATTATTTGAATCGTGTTGAACCAAATGCCGAGCTTTCACTTCAGTTGAAATTAACCCATATTTATTGGGAGCATGTTGATGCTGAGGATAATACGGTTAAAATTTTTTTAGGGGGCGAAAAAATCATTGACAAAAATGGTGTTGATGCAGAATATCATACTTCAACACCTGTTAATCAACTAAGCAAAGCGTTTACGGCAACACACGATGCGTTGGTAACTATTGTGATTAAAGTAGTTAATGAGGGTGTATTTTTTAATTCTGATTATGGTCATGCAACCCTGGAAAATTGGCCACTTTCTGAATTAACAAAAGCACCCAATGGATATCCCTTGAAGCTTATTACTGACGAAGGTGTTGAAACAGGTACAGCCTATTTAGAACTAGAAGGCTATCCAAAAGCACCTGTTTTACCCACATGGCTTGAGAAAAAACAAGCAACACAAGCAACAGACGATAATAAGGAAAAACAAGCCACGAATTAAATTAGGGAGACAATTAAAATAATTATCCCACTTTAGTCAAAAGGGGAATCAAACCGCGTTTGGGTTTATTCCCCTCTGACGATGTGGTGTGTTGGATTCTTATTTTTTGGTTATCCCTACTCGCTCAAAACCTAATGCTACATGCTACGGTAGTTATTGTTTGCAATTGAAAGGATTATCGTATTTGTTATTGAGGCGTTTCTGATAATCAAGCAGTTATACTTTTCCCTCAGTGAACTTTTGTTGCACAACGAGAAGTGCTTCTATTTCTTTTATACTCATTTCTTTCACTCACTTTCTCTCCCGTTAAACCCGCTTTGCCCAAATGGATAAATTAAAATTCCAGTAAAAAGTTATTCAAGGAAGACTTCCTACGTTCTGGGCGCAAAATCATGGTTAAATCGGCATAACGTCTTTTAAGCTCCGTTTCTGAATGCTCATCCCATTCACCAATTAAAATCCAACGGGTAAATCACAAATCATTGATTTTGGAAACATTTTTAATTCCTCTGCCGAAAATGGAAAATTGGGCAAAAATGTTTGTATTAATTCAGCTAAAACCAACGCTTGTCTCTCATCCCGCCGCGCTTTGATTTTTTCTCTATCTACTTGATGAGACAACCACCATTTATGAATAACAAAAGCTCTTGGATCAGGTACAACCATTGGGACTGGAAAACCGTCTTCACCAATAACAATTTGTTCTATTTTGGGGCTGGAAACAATCCAACGTTGACTTGCTATTGATGTAGCTACTAAATCATTTTTATCACCAATCGTCTCAGCTTCAGCTTTCCAAGGCGGTTTGGGTTCTGGTTTAATTAAATCAACTAAAAATCCCTTATTATTACTAGCTCGAAAGAATGATTTTGAACGTTCAAACGAATAATCCGCTTTTCTTAAAATGTTTAGAATACTCGGATATTCATCAACGATTAGTTTCAATTTAGTCCTTGCATCCCACAAAATATCCAAATCATAAGTAGCCAACATATCTGATTGTAAATGAACTCCCGTTAACATTTCATAAGCATATAAGGCATTAGTGCCTATAACCATGACATTATTTCCCAATAACCTTTGTTTCTCAAGTAATCGAAGAATATTTGCCACCAAATTAGGCACTCGATTTAGTTTTAATAATTTACAATACTTAGCCCAAAACAATAATTCTGCTTTTAAAGATTCTAATCGTTCCTTATTCCGTTGCTTACCTGCTCGAAATTGTTCATAAATTGCCTCGGTTTTTGAGGAATGAACTCCCAAACTTTTTCCATATCCTTTACCCCCATTCCCATGAAAAAGATATTCCTTGCCGTTTGATTTTTTCCAACGCATTGAACCTTTATAATGCAAACTGTGCTGATAGGTTTCCCGATAGGATTGGTAAATTTGAGTTGTATTGATAAACGCACGACGTTGTTCTAAAGATAATTCATTCATAGTATTAATTTTTTCCTTTTTTTAATTCAATTGAATATTATAAAGGAAAAAATATTAAAAAACAACGATTTAAAATTGTTTGGAGTCCAAACTTTAGTTTGGCAATCCCAAGATAAATCTTGGACTTCTCTTAAATCTGCAATACTTTTTCCTTCCTCCCTGAAACAAAATTTTGTGAGTTTTGCAAAAGTTCCAAAGTTAAAGATTAAATAATTCATTTTTTACAATATCTTCGTCAATTAGAGGATTGTTTCGTTCAATTGTGCGAAGCAGATTTCCTTAAACCTAAGTTAAGAGTTTCGGGAAATCGTCCATAATGAACGAAACAACAAATTTTAGTGTTAGCGAAGGTATTGTTTTTGTGAAGTTTTATGTAGTGAACTATAGGCTTATCAAGATTATTAGGGAGACTATGTTACAAAAATGTTACATTTCTTAATTTTAAAGGTAACAAAAACGTACTCGAAATGTATCCTTATAGGGCTTATCTTAATTTATCCAACAACGGCTCGCAAAAATTGAATTAAGGAATAAATATAAAATAATGTTCTATGATTAATGGTTAAAATCTTAAATCTAATATATAAATAGATTTTATAAAACCTACGAGTTTCTCGTAGTTTATTGCGTATTTGCGTAGAAATTAACAATAGATAAATCTTTTAATATCACTATATTTGTTCAATATTTAGGGAGCATTTTTTTTTCGACTCTCAAAAAGAAAAATATTTTACGTGGTGTGTTAGTGTCACGATGAACAAAGTAATTAAAGTTTTTGGGAAAAATGTCATGTTATATTTTGTGGATACAACCATATTTACTGAATATGGCTAATTGTTAATTCAATCACACTTTGTCATTACATTCAGAAATACCTTTATACACGATGTGCATAACAAAGGTGTACATCCAGAACTTCAGTGGATTTGTCCTGATAGAGATTGGACAAATTTTCCCGACAAAGCTGAACAGCCTATTTGTACTGATAGGGAAAGAACTATTGTAAGTCCCTTATTATCTGAGAATTATACAAGAGTAGGTAGAAGTGCTCCTCATAAAGATAGCGATGACCGCTCATCTACTGATAAAAGAGGTGCTTTGGTATGTCAAAAAGGTGTAAAAAATAAATGCGAAGAGTATTTTGGAGAAAAAATTGCAGACAAGCATTTCAAGGAACCTCTTTTTCTCCAAGGTGATAATGAAGAAGATGGACCTGTCGGAACTAGAGAGGTGCATACACAGATGCTTTCGTTGGATATGAAAAACGGAGCAAATGCAGTTCGAGCTGGAGAGAAGATTAATCCTAATCCGGGCGAACTTCTACCAAATGATTTACGTAGTATTGGTGAAGTACAGTCATTAAATACATCTAGTGGTGATTTTCCGGCTGAAAGCTTTTTCAATATGATAGTGGAAGTGGATCTGGACGTAAATCGTGATGGTAAAGTTGATTTGGAGCTAGAGAACAAATCCACAGAACCTCTTGTTGTTCTGGGGACTGGCTTAATTGATTTACCGCCTAAGTTGGTTTACACTCATTCAGCCACAGAATGGGCTGTACCTCTTTTTGAAAAAAATGGGGACTATGACGTGGCCGATATTAGGATGGCGGGACATGGTATCAGCTTTTCGTGTGCAAAGCATGAAGAGGGTTGCGACGGTAGAACTAGAAGGGGTGGTGAAAGAACCGGTAAGAAAACTAAAGACGGTGAAAGAGACGGTAGTGATCTAGATATTTTTAACGAAATTTTCAAGTCGTTACCGCTTGCTCCCGTTAATCCTGCTAAGTTGGATGAGCCTCCTAGATGTCAGCTTTATGCTGTTCAAGATCATGGTCGCAACAATAGTCAGTTTTTCACCATCTATACAGACACTCTTGAGGCAATTACGATTAGTAAAGTCCTCCCAGGTATTGATATTGAGAGTCTAGCAGCACACCCGCGCCACGACATGTTATACGCAGCATCTGGTGATGTTACTGAGCGTCCGGGTTTTCTTTATTCCCTTAATGCAGATATTGGTGAAGTGGTAGAAATTGGCGAAACTGGTTTTGGTGATGTTCCTAGTCTCGCCTTTCATCCAGACAGTACATTGTGGGGATGGGCTAAAGGTGATGGTTTGATCACTATTGATATCAAAACTGGTAAAGGTACTTTGGTAAAAGCTTTTCCGGATGTCCTAGTAGAAGGCATCTCTTGGAATCCTACAGGAACGCATCTTTATGCAACAGAAAATACCAGCTTGTGGGTTTATGAATATGCCACTCAAACTGCAAAACTAGCATGTAACAACCTACCCGGTGAAACCGAAGCGTTAGAAATACTCCCTGATGGTACTTTGTTGTTAGGCATTCATGGCAAGGAAAAAATTATTGAATTCCAAGGCTTTAACACAGAAACTTGCAAGATCATCTTTGGGGTGGACATTCCTACGTCAAATACCATCAATGATGTAGAAGGGATTGCTTGGCCCATCAATTTGTGTAGCCAACCTGAATAATTAACAACACCATCCAACAAAGTGAGTAATTAATCAAATTACTTATCTTTTCTCTTTTTCCCACGCTCTCAGCGTGGGATTTTTTTGTTTTGACACTCCCACATATTCTCTCCAAACGTTAGATAATCTAACCACTTCAATTTAATCTTATGTATTTTTATATGATATCTTTTTTTTGTCGGACGGTTTTTTTCAATCTACGCTGGTTAGCTTGTCTACTTATTTTTATAATGGAAATTGTTGCTGCAACTCCCTCTATCATTGATCTTGTTAAGGTTCAAGTTCAAGATAAGGCTGAACTTAACCGTTTGCGGCAACTTGCTAGTGATGTCGATGAACACCATTCTGATTTGCAACAAGGTTTCGTAACAATTTATGCCGATGATGCCGAACAAGCCATGCTAAAAGCTACTGGTTTTAATTTCCAAGTTGTGATTGAAAATCTTTCTGACTATTACGCACGACGTGCTGCGAAGGATAGGCAAACTCGGCAAACAATCACTCATTCAATGGGTGGATTTCGTACCTTTGATGAAATTGAGCAAACTTTGGAACGCTTTAGTGAAACTTTTCCCAACATCGTTGCTAAATTTTCGATAGGTAAAAGTTATGAAGGACGCGATATTTGGGCAATTTGTATTTCCGATAATCCTAATATTTATGAGCCAAACGAGCCAACAGTATGGTTTGATGCTTTACACCATGCCCGTGAAGCGATGTCTGGTGAATCATTGTTATTGTTTGCTTCATTTTTAGTCAATCATTATGCCATTGATCTAACAGTCACTCGTTTAATCAATTCGCGTAATATCTTATTGATTCCTTGTGTCAATCCCGATGGCTATGAATATAATCGCCAACAGCATCCTAATGGTGGTGGTTTGTGGCGTAAGAATCGGCGTAAGCATGACAATGACAGTTATGGTGTTGATTTAAATCGTAATTATGGTTGGGAATGGCAATATGATAGTGATAATCCAAATGATGGAAATTATCAAGGAACGGCTCCCTTTTCTGAACCGGAAACGGCTGCCATTCGGGATTTACTTGCCCAACAAACACCCACTATGTCGGTTTCCGTGCATAGTCATGGTAATGAATGGATGTATCCGTGGGGATATACCGCTTTGTCCACACCAGATGATGATATTTTTCGCACTTACGCTACTAAAATAGTGGCAACCAATGGTTATATGGCTGATACTGCTTGGAATTTGTACGGTATAACTCGTGGTGCAAGCGATGATTATCATTACGGTATGCATAAAAGTTTGGCCTTTACCGTGGAAATTGGCAATTTTGCTGATGGTTTTTGGCCTATTCCCGCTCGTATTCCGGCGTTATTTAATACAGTGCAACCCGGTTACCATAAGATTGTACAATGGGCTGGGGCTTGGGCTGAAGTATTGACACCGCTTTGGACTGAGCAACAGGGCAATGGTGATGAGTGGTTTGGGGCAGGGGAAATCTGGAATTTGAGTCTACTCATTAAAAATGAAGGGGTTTTACCTTTGAATGCTGAGGTATCGATATCTTCCCATACGACTGATATAATAACCAATGATGAGCCAATCAACATTTCACTGTCACCGCGCCAAGAAACTTTAACACCTTCCTTTCAATTCCATTTTTCCGATATGATTAATAGTGAAATTCCTTATATTTTGGATATTGCGCTCAATTATGAAGGATTTACTTCCAATGAACCGCTCAAAATTTTGTTAGATTCTCCCCGAATTTTAACTGATAATTCAACGACTATTGCAGTGTTGGGACAAATGGCTCAGGGAAATTTTGTGCGTATTTTTGTATATGGAACTCCTCAAGTAACAGCTGAGATATTTTGGTCATTGGAAGCGACTACCGCTCAATATTTGCCAAATATTGAGGGAGCAGTTTATTTAACTGGTAATATTCAACCTTTGTTAAAAGGTATAACTGATATAAATGGTCAACTTAGTTGGTTACTACAATTACCAAAATCAACCGAACTTTCTGGTAAAACGATTTATCTACAAGCTTTATTGGATTATGATGGTGAGCCATTTGTCAGTAGATTAGCTAAAGTACAATTTGAATAATAACTTTTTCTTATTACTGTTTAGTTATGGCGGACACAATAGGTACTCATTGTTGGCAAAAAGCTTCTTTATGAATATTTTTAGCTATATTAACGCCGTGTGCAACTTTTTTAAATTGTTGATTTTACATGGCTAAAAATTCAAGTCCTCTCAATTTTTAGAATTGCGTTATTGTATAATCAATAGGAATGAGGATTTAATAATTTGCAAAATTTTGGTGCTAAACCTAACAGGTTTTTAAAACCTGTCAGGTTTCAACTTTTGTATTTTATTAAATCCTTATTCCTTATGTACAATTTCCATAGAACTCCGATCTTTTAAGTTTCGGGAAATCCGCTTCGTTCCATGAACAAAACAACCATCAATCGGTGAAAGTATTGCCTTGTGAAGACGCTTTTAAAATAGGCAAAATCAATTCTATTACAATTCCTTCTTTTTCAGGACGATTGTGAGCTTGACATGTTCCACCAACTTCCCATATCAGTGAAGCCACCATTGACAAACCTAAACCCATGCCTTCTATTTCTCCCGTAAAATGCTTTTCGCCTTGATAATAGGGAGTCCACATATTGGCAAGTTGATCTGGTGGGAGAGTTAACCCATCATCGCCAATTTCTAAACGAATACTATCAGATGTAATAGACAAATTGATTTCTATAGTAGGTGTGCCTTTGGGGTGAAATTTTTGAGCATTTGACAAAAGCTCTGTCAAAATTATTTCCACAACCTGTTCTGAAATAGACACAAAAATATTATCAGAATTTTCAATCCCTTCTTGTTGAGAAACATAAAGCGAATCAATGCCCAAAATGTCCTTAATAGTAGTGATAGTCAACAGTATATTAGTTACTCTACAAGATTTTTGTACAGATTTATCTGAGCCAGATATACTCACGTATTTGAGAATTTCCCCAATTTCAGCATGAAGGCGTGTGCTTCCTTCGTTGAGCATTTTAAGCCAAGTTCTTATTTTTTCTTCCGACATATTGGGAAAATTGTTGAGAAGAAGTTGACTTACTCCAATAAGAGGTATAAATGGAGTTCTCAATTTGTGGCTGATTTGCCCTTCAAGCGTCCAGATTTGTCTATCCGCTAAAATTTTACTTGTTACATCATACAAATGAACTAGATATTTTTCCTCTGTGTCTGTTTTCATTTCCATCAATTTAACTTGCAACCAAAAAGCTTGGGAAGATTTATTCTCGGGACGCACGAGATAACAAGGTAAGGAGGTCAGTTTGGAATTAATTGGTAGAGACTTTCCTTGTGGTTCATGCACTTGATGGTAATGCTTAGCCAAAAGTGCCGAAAAAGTTTCGTTGATAGCTTTATCTAAATTTTCTGGCTGATTAAGGTAAATACGGGCTTTGGCATTCGCATAAGTGATCCGATCTTCATGATCGAGTACCAGATAAGCTTCGTCTGTGTTTTCAATCATCCACTCAAATTTGGCGTGTTCAGTAAGCAAACGACGATAACGGTTGAGATTGGTAATAGTTTGTACTCGTGTCCGTAATTCGAGGATATCGTAAGGTTTAGAAATAAAATCATCCGCACCTGCCTTAATGCCTTGTAGTCGAGAGTCACGATTATCTAGGGCTGTTACCATAATAACAGGTACTTTAGCCAAAGTAGAATCAGCACGTAAACGTTGGCAAACTTCAAAGCCATCCATACCCGGCATCATTACATCTAAAAGAATAATATCAGGGAGCAATTGTGCCGCTTTATTCAAGGCTTCAGGTCCATTACTGGCAAAAGCTAACTCATAGCCTTCGTTTTTTAATACTCCTTCTAGAGCCTCGCGCATTATTTCTTGATCATCGACAATCAGAACAATTTTTTTTGGTTTCATAGTGAAATTTTTTAAATGTTTAACTGAAGTTACGCAGATAGTTTCCAAACTTTCGTTTCAAATTCATTTTGCCAACTATAGAGTGTAACTCATCACAAAATAAATTTTGCACTCCAGCCATCGCAAAATAAATTTGAAACGAAAGTATTCACTTTTGGAAGTGCAGTACGTAACATCAGTGTTTAAATGATATAAATTAGGTACACATAAATCTTTTAACATCTTTTTACAAAATGAGAAATCTGATTTTTTCAAAAATTGATTTTTTTTGCATGGTTTAAAAAGGGCAATAAAAAGGTGACTTGGAGTCCTTTCGAGGTTTGAAGTGCCCAAACCTGAAGGTTTGGACTCCAGCGTCACTACATTTTGGTAAATGTCATTTCGATGTTAGGAACGTGCATAAAATAATTCGTCTTGATAAAGTATATATCGTGTTATGAATCTCAATTTTGAAGTATAATTTAAAAATAATAAAATACTTACCATCTATTAGTTTTTTGAATTCTTTGAATATTAAGGAATGAGGATTCAATAAAATACAAAAGTTGAAACCTGACAGGTTTTTAAAACCTGTCAGGTTTAACACCAAAATTTTGCAAATTATTAAATCCTCATTCCTAAGTACAATAAATAATCTCACTTTTTTCTAAATTTAGGAAATTCAACGGATTAGTTTGTCTCATTACTTAATAAAAATTTGTATGTCTTTTAGGAATGAAAAAAAATTTTTAGAGTAATACTCATACGCCAACACTAAATAATTATTTTAGGCATAAATTTTGCTTATTTATATTTCTTATAGTAATCAATATATTATTTAATTTTATCCTATTATATTATTTGTAAACCGTGCCGTGTAAGATACCCCTTGTATTTTAAAAAGTTTTGATATAAAATTAAAAAATTTAAGATTATGAAAATTGTTCTCAGTTTTTTCTATTATCCATTAATATAACGTGGCTATTGAAACTGATCGTTTAATTAATCCATCAGGAAATTCCGAGGATCGTTTTATTGATAAAGCGATTCGTCCACGGCGTTTGGCTGAATATGTTGGACAACCACGTGTTTGTGAGCAGATGGAAATTTTTATCCCAGCGGCTAAAACGCGGGGGGAAGCACTTGATCATCTGTTGATTTTTGGGCCACCCGGTTTAGGTAAAACCACTTTAGCATCAATAGTGGCTCACGAAATGGAAGTCAACATTCGCCAAACATCAGGACCCGTTTTGGAACGTGCGGGAGATTTGGCTGCTTTATTGACTAATTTGGAACCACGTGATGTCTTGTTTATTGATGAAATCCACCGCTTAAGTCCGGTTGTTGAGGAAATTCTGTATCCTGCAATGGAAGATTGTCAACTGGATATTATGATAGGGGAAGGCCCTGCCGCTCGTTCCATTAAGCTGGATTTACAACCATTTACCTTGATAGGTGCTACAACTCGTGCCGGTTTGCTGACTTCACCTTTACGGGATCGCTTTGGCATTACCCAACGGTTGGAATTTTATAATCATCAAGATTTGGCGACAATTGTCACACGTTCAGCTGATATTTTAAACGTAAAGATTGATACTAATGGCGCGATGGAATTAGCGTGTCGTTCACGGGGAACACCCCGTATTGCGAATCGTCTCTTGCGGCGAGTGCGTGATTATGCCCAGATTCGCGCCGATGGTAAAATTAATAAAAAAGTTGCACAAAAAGCCTTAGACTTGCTCAATGTAGATGCCTACGGTTTAGACATGATGGATAGAAAATTATTATTGGCGATCATGGAAAAATTTGAAGGTGGGCCTGTGGGCATCGAAAATTTAGCCGCTGTGATTGGTGAAGAGCGTGGCACAATAGAAGATGTAATAGAACCTTTTTTATTACAACAGGGCTTTTTGATGCGAACTCCAAGGGGGCGTGTGGTGACACGCATGGCATGGCAACATTTTGGAATCACGCCAAAAAATTCAAAGGATTTATTTGATAATGAATGAGTTTATTTGGCCAATTCGTGTTTACTATGAAGACACTGATGCAGGTGGGATTGTCCATCATGCAAGTTATGTAAAATTTATGGAACGTGCTCGTACTGAATGGTTACGTAATAGTGGCGTTGAAATGACACAGTTAAAACAGCAACATGCTCTCGTATTAGTGGTACGAAAAATATCTCTTGATTACTTAAAACCTGCTTTTTTAGATGACTTATTACAAGTAACAGCAAGTATTACTAAACCAGGCAAAGTGAGCATGACAATTGCACAAAAAGTGTTGCGTGATGAAGAAGTTTTATGTACGGGAGTTGTTAAAATTGGGGGGATCAATGTTGTCAGTCAACGCCCACAAGCGTTTTCTCCAGAGATTCTAAAATTTCATTAGATGGATTATAACCTCAATTTAATATGCTTGATATCACTTTAAATCTTTGGAAATAACTTCTTCTTCACAGAAATCCGATTTTTTAAAAATCGGATTTCTTACCACGATTAATATCTTGGAGTTTTGAATAATTCACTGATGTTACGCACTGAACTTCTTAGCCTGGCGATTTATCATCCCAAAGTTTGGCTCACTACCATTTTTCAAAATAGCCAGGCTACGATTTTTGGCTTTACTCATGGCTTTGTGCTTTTGACGCTTTCCAATAGTGCTGTCACACGCTTTTTCTACACGCCCACTACCTACTTATTTTGCCACCTTCAAATATTGCTCAATGAAGGCTACAATTTTTTCGTCTTCAAAACCTTTGGCTAAGCTTTGAAGTTTTCTGGCAAAGGAAATATATTTATCATTAAGTTCTTCAAGTTGTAGTGATCGATCTCGAATATCTTTCATACTCCCTAACATCGCTAACTCATATAACACTTCAAGTTCTTCAATGGGAGGAGCAACCAGAGGTTTTTCTTCATCATTGATGTCTTGAGATTCCCCATCGCTTATTATTTTCTCTTCATAAATCCATGTTAACTGTAAATGGGTTTGTAACAAATTTAACAATTTTCGTTCATCCACCGGTTTAGGAATAAAAGCATTACATCCTGCAATCTGACTTTTGTTCTGATCATCTGTAAATACACTGGCTGACACAGCAATAATAGGGATATCTTTCACAGTAGCTATTTGCCGTATTTCTGCTACCGCTTCAAATCCCGTTTTTACAGGCATGATCAAATCCGTTAAAATCAAATCTGGCCGTATTTCTTGCGCTTTATCTATTTCCTCTTGTCCATTTTCTGCAAGAATCACTTTAAATCCTACGGGTTCTAACATACCCATCATTACCAAACGATTTTCTCGTTTATCATCCACTACCAAGAGGGTACGCTGTTCTCCTTTATAGCCGATCACCGGTTTATTGGTTTCTTCAGTTTGGGTTGCTATTTCAACCAATGGTAACATAAGTTCAAACCAAAAAAATGAGCCTTTGTCCTTTTCGCTTTTAACTTGCAATTCACCACCCATCAGTTCTACCAGGCGGCGGCTAATCGCTAAACCTAAACCTGTACCGGCTTGTCGTGCTTTCTTATCCCCCACTTGTTCAAAAGCCAAAAATATACTATCTAATTCTTCTGGAGTCATTCCAACCCCTGTATCTTCTATTTCAAATCGAATCAGTTGTTGTTTAAGATCATCCTTAATCTGTACTGAACCAAAGGGAGTCACTCGCAAAGTTACTTGTCCTTGATGTGTGAATTTCACTGCATTTCCCAATAGATTGATGAGTACTTGACGTAATCTTTTTTCGTCCACACTGATGCCGACTGGTAAAGCTATGGGAGCTTCAGACTGGAAAAAAACATTCCTTTCTTCAGATCGCATCCGAATTACGTCACCAATACCATCCAAAAAGGTCTGTAAATGGACAGAAAAAGGATAAATTTCCATTTTACCTGCCTCAATTTTGGACATATCCAAAATATCATTGATAAGCGTTAGTAGGTGTCTACCGCTGTTATCAATGACATTAAGACCATCTCGTTGCATAGTGGTAAGCTTCTTATTCCGTTTAAGGATTTGAGCATAACCTAAAATACCATTGAGGGGAGTCCGTAATTCATGACTCATGTTGGAAAGAAATTCACTCTTAGATTGATTTGCTGTTTCAGCTTGTTCTTTGGCTGCTTCTGCTTGTTCTTTAGCCTCAGTTGCCCTGTCTTTAGCTTTATACATTGCCCCACTCATGGCCGAGATCAATACGCCATTGAAGGAAAATACGGCTATACCTAGCCAATCACCTGGATCATCAATAAAGGGAGCACCCGTAGGAGACCAAAACAAAACGGCTATAATAGAAAGAAATGTGGCTAACAAGCCAGTAGAAAAACCACCATATAAAGCTGCGGCCATCACAGCAGGATAGAAAGTAACCCAAGGAATACGTAATTCCAAACCACCTAAAGGCCATATTCGGAAACCCATAGCAATACCAATAAGAAATACAGCAACAACATAACGTAACCATTTCGCTTGTAAATTCATAACGTGTAAATTCCTTTATAGCCTTTCCCGATTGCATCAGGTACAAGTCCCCTCTTTAATTAAGGAAGGGATTTAGGGGAGGTTGTACTTTATCCAATCGGAAAACGCTATAACATGAAAATTAGTACTAAAATGCCACAACTATATAACTATTCCCAACTAAGGAACATGCATAAAATAACTGATGTTAGCACAAAGCTTCCCCAAGCCTCTCATCGTTATACATAAATACTTAAGTCATTGATTTTAGGGTAGGGTGTATAAGCGTCAGCGTCATACACCAAACTCCTAAAAAGGGAGATGACGTGATGCTTCTCCACTCAAAATGAAGAATGCAAGGTGGATGACGATGACGCTTATCTACCCTACATTACGCAAATTTTGACGGGTGTATAACGAAAGTTCCAAGCTTTGAGATATAGCGTTTCCCGTTTGAATAAAGTACAACCTCCCCCTAAATCCCCTCCTTAAATTGAGGCGGGGACTTGTACCTGACGCAATCGGAAAATGCTATAAATCCCCAGGCTAAGAAGTTCAGTGCGTAACATCAGTAAAATAACTTCGACAACTAAACCTGACAGGTTTGCCCCTACTTATATTTATTGTTTATTCGATGCAATATTTTTTTGTTTAATGACCAATAAAGTAATATCATCAAATACTTTTTGTTCACCAATATGTTTTTGTACGTCAGTAATAATAGCTTTTTTGATTTCTTCAGCAGAACATTGCCAATGATGACTAATCACTTCACAAAGCCGTTCTATGCCATATTGAATTTTATCAGCATTAAATGCTTCTGTAATACCATCAGTGTAAAGAACGACCACATCTCCACTTTGCAGTTGTACTTTCCTTTGTGACACAAAATTTGTAATATCTGCTACCCATCCAACGGGAAATCCTAAATCAAGAGTATCTATTCGTTCTACTTTACCGCCATGACGAGCAATTAATATTTCTTCGTGTTGTCCTGTAAGCTGTAAAACTCCTTTTACTTCTGTTTGAGAAGAAGGTAAGGTTTGATAATCTAAAAAAGACAACGTTAAGTTTTTATCGATATTCATTCGTTGCACATTTTTATAAATGGTACGATTGAGGATATTCAAAAACTGTGTAGCATCTTGAATACCACTTTCTAATAGACAACGCACTGCTGTTTGCACCATTAAGGTTAAAACCCCACTTTCAAGACCATGTCCCGTTACACCGCCAATGCCACATAAAATTCGGTCATCATATTGAAGCACGTCATAGTAATCGCCTCCTACTTCTTCAGCGGGTTCCATAAAAGCAGCAATATCTAAGTCAGCAATATTTTTCAATTCAGTTTCTGTTGGAAGTACCATCTGTTGTAATTGACGTGTTACATCCAATTCTGCCCTCATTCGCACATTATCTGCTTTTAAGTATTCATTCAACGTGACAATTTTTTTATTTGCAGCGGCAAGTTGCCGAGCAATAGCACATTCATTAGCCATAATATGAATGAGATTGAGTTCTACTTGACTTAAATACTGGGCATTTTCTAAACAAATAAAACTTGTTCTCTCCTCATTTTTTTCAAATGGAATGAGGGTCATGTTAGACGGTATTGATGTATTGCCATTTTTTTTAAAGATACCCTCTAAACACGTTTGCATGTCTGTATTTTTATTTAATGCAGCAATTTTGCCAATTCTGGTTTGAACTTTAACACCTTCCTCACTGGAAGTAACTATCATTCCGCTGTTGATGAAAGAATTACTACTGCTTAGGTTGCAAAGGTCAATGATTTGAGAAAGTACTAAATCATAAATATGATTGTCAAGTTGTTGGGGTTGGTATAAATCTTTGGCGATTTCTAAGATGGACTGAAGTCCCTGGTTACTCGTATTAAGGGTATTTAAATCACTATAAGATTTTAAGGCTAGACGTATAGTAGTATAAAGCTTTTTGTTGGTTAGTTCAGTCTTATCTTTATAATCATTAATATCATAGCGTTCTACAACTTCTTTTTCTGGCGCAGCTCCAGGTTGTCCAGTACGAATAATAAGCCGTATTAGAGAATTATTCATTTCATTACGAATAAAATCAACCAGTTTCAGCCCAGCATCATCCGTTTCCATCACGATATCAATAAGAGCTAAAGCTATATCTGCTTCCTTCTTCAGAATTTCCTGCGCTTCGACACTAGACATTGCATGTAATGTTTGTAAAGATTTACCCTCAAATTCTACCCCTTCAAAAGCCATGCGAGTGACAGTATGAATATCAGGTTCATCATCAACAACAAGCACTTTCCAAGGGGAAAGTTTAGATTTTTCTGTCACATTACCATCAGTTTTTTTCTTTTTTTTAATCAGTTTCATAGGTTAAATTTAGTATACTTTACAAAAACTACAAATAATGTTGAGTATAAACTCTAGAAAATAGAACGATTACCACCACTTTTGAAAACTTGATAGATACCAAATCTGAAATAATGTGATGTTTATGATTTAGGCAAAGAAATTTCAACTGGGAAATTAATTCTAAAAGTAACTCCTTCATTGATTGTACTTTCACAAGCCATTTGTCCCTTTAATTGATTGGTGACGAGATTATAACAAATATACAACCCTAGCCCGCTACCCCCATGAGCACGATGCGTCGTGAAAAACGGCTCAAAAATTTTGGACAACATATCAGGTTGGATGCCTTTGCCAGTATCAGAATATTCCAAGTGTAATTTGTCTGATAAAAGCTGCACATCAATATTGATAAGTCCCTGATTTTTACCTTCCTCAAAACCATGTATCAGGCTATTCATCATAAAATTAGTAAGAATTTGCTCTAATGCACCCGGTATGCTATAGATAATTAATTGACTAGGGCAATTGACTTTAATCTCAATCATTGTCCTTTTAAACTGGTTATTTAAAGTATTGATAATATCTTTGATGATGATGTTGACATCAAATTGTCTGATTTCATCAGAACTCTGATCAATAGCAGTTCGTTTAAAGCTACTTACCAAATTGCTAGCTCGTCTTAAATTGGAAAGGGTAAGCGCAGCCGTTTCTTTAATCCTATCCAGTGCTGATATTAAATCCTCTTCATCAACTTCTTCTTGTTCAATGATCTGAATAATAGCCTGATGCCTTTCTTCTAAAATGGATGCTGCACTCACAGCTACACCAATTGGCGTATTTAGCTCATGGGCAAAACCAGCGACTAATCGCCCAAGCGAAGCCATTTTTTCGCTTTGTATCAATTCATTGCGGGTTTGGGTCAATTCCTCTACTTTAGCTTTTAATTTAATCGTTAAATCGCAAATGTTCAGATGTGTAGTAATACGTGCTAAGACTTCTTCGTGTTGAATGGGTTTAGTGATGTAATCTACACCACCCACTCCAAAGCCTTTCAGTTTATCTTCTGGATCATCCAAAGCGGTCATAAAAATCACTGGAATATCTTGTGTTTTTTCATCCACTTTTAAATGACGGCAAGTTTCAAAGCCATCAATGCCTGGCATTATCACATCCAATAAGATAATATCCGGCTTAGCAAATTGGGCCCGTTTTAACCCCATTTCTCCATTGCGAGCCACGACAACTTTCAGACCCGTTTCTTCCAAATAGTCTACGATAACCCCTAAGTTATTTGGATTATCCTCAATGATAAGAATGGTATAGCCCTTGAGAGAAAGTGTGCGAGTTTCCAGTGTTTCTACAACTATACTCATTTTTCTACCTCCAAATGTTGCTCAATGGTAGAAACGCGATGCTCGCGTCTCTAAATGTTCAAAAGAAGCCAGCAATAAGGTTTACATGTCATTTATAAACAAACATTGGGAGTAGCCGAGACACGAGATGAGACGCGAGCATCGCGTCTCTACAAATCTATCGAATTACCAATCCTTTAATAATTTCGACTTGTGTATAACGATGAGAGCTAAGCCTTGGGATAAATCTCCAAGCTAAGAAGTTCAGTGTAACATCAGTTAAAAAAAGGGAAATTAGGTGGGATTCAGTACTTTTAAGCTATGAACCATGAAAAATAGTTTATTGGTGATGAAAAAATATGATCATTGAGATTGATACTAAAAAACAATTTATTTACTGATGTTACGCAGATAGCTTCCAAACTGGAGTGCAAAATTTATTTTGCCAATTGGACTCCTACCTTTTTACCCCCCTAACCCCCCGTACACAGGGGGAAGTCCCAAAATAGAAAAATTAAAGTGTCGAATGATGTTTGGTTCCACCCGTGTACGGGGGGTTAGGAGGGTGTCCCCAAAATCTGTTACAATCAGCAAAATTCATTTTGCACTCTGGTATTCACTTTTGAAGTACAGTGCGTAACATCAGTTATTTAGACTGAAAAATCAACAATCCACCCACGTTGCACAAATTGTGTTAACAATGCAGACACGCCGTGGGCGGGTTCATATCCTACTGCTAAGTCTTCACAAATAGTTTCAAAGGGTTTTTTGGCTTGAAAGGCTTTAAGTAATTGCCATTCTTCTTCGGTTGGTAAATCAATACGCATATCGTATCCTTGTCGCCAAAGAAAAACTTTGATTTCTCCTTCCTCTAAATTCACATACTCCTCACCTTCATAATCAGATTGATTGATTTGCCAAATTTTATGGATAGGATAAGGAGATTCTAAGAGAATACTGGTTTTAGGTAGGTGGAAAATGAGATCACCCCATTGGGTTTGGGAGATTTTTCCTAAGGCTTTTAAATCTAATGTGCTGCTATCTTCACCATTAAAAATACGATGCCAGTGCCATTCTAAACGAGTGACATCTGGCAAGTAGGGAAGCGAGGCAGCTGGTTCAAAATTAACGAGAAAATCGGGAAAGTGTTCACCATAATCTCCTAAATCGGGAGATTTGGAAGGAAAACGATGAATATAAGTGGTTGCAGTTGCTTCAAAAAATTTTTCACCCACTAAACGGTAGCAAACGGGATAAATTGATTTGAGGGCACGACTTAATTTCCCCAAAATACTGCCTCGATAAATGGCAATGCCTTCATTGGCTGTCAAATTATTAGCAGTGGTTATCAATTTACAAAGTTCTTTTTCGTTTGTACCCTCTTTATCAAAAATTGCATCGTAGAATAATTGTTGTAATGCAGCAAGTTCCATTAGGAGACCTTTTTTATTTGGGCATTTGCTTTATCCGCTTCTGCCATTAAGATTTCAAAAGCGGGAATATTTGTATCCCATTCAATCAGAGTTGGTACTGCTCCAAAACGCTTTAATGCTGTTTGATATAATTGCCACACAGGAGGATGTATTTGGTAACCGTGCGTATCAAATAAATAATCTTTCCGTTTTTCATATCCTGCTAAGTGAATTTCTTTGACACGCTCAGCAGGAATAGCATCTAAATAGTCAATGGGATCAAATCCATGATTAGTGGCACTGACATAAATATTATTGACATCTAGCAATAAATTACAATCCGTTTTATCAATAATCCCTTGAATAAATGCCCATTCTGGCATTGCTGATTCTTTAAAAGTGATGTAGCTAGATGGATTTTCAATCAAAAGACGTTGTCCCAGAAATTCTTGTGCTTGAAGAATTCGTTGTGCTACATGTTCCATGACGGCTTCAGTGTAGGGAAGGGGGACTAAATCGTTAAGAAAATGGCCTTTTATAGAAATCCAAGCAAGATGATCTGAAATATGAGCGGGTTCAATCCGTTTTGCCAAGCGTTTTAGTCGGGCTAAATACTCCAAATCCAAAGGATCGCTTGCTCCTAAAGACATGCCAACACCATGCAGAGTAATGGGATAGTTTTGGCGAATTTTCTCTAAATAATGAAGTGGTTGTCCACCCGGCGCAAGATAATTGTCTGATAAAATTTCAAACCAATGGACAGGGGGATTATGAGTTAAAATATCTTGATAGTGCTGGGAACGCAATCCGATACCTGCCCCAGCAATTTGAGAGGGTGGGAAATGAGTAGTCATGGTTTGATTTTGAAATGGTGATAACTACCACCAAATAGGTGATAGTTTCAATTGTCGACTCACCTTACTTTATCCACAAAAAGTGAGTTATTTAACCGAAAAAAGTTGGCCTATTTTTCAGTTTTTGTTTCAGTTTCAGTTGTTTCAGTTGTTTCAGTCGCTTCATCGGCGGCTTTTGGTGTAAGGCTGCCATTGACAATCTTGTTGCAAGTGCCTTCTGGAAGATATATCCATTCTTCTGGATGAGAATCCTCTCTTGCCATACCACCACATCCATGTTCGCTTGTTCCACAAGCATTCATGCCCGCTTTAACAATACCGTAACATTTTTCCATGCCTGGTTTAGCAGCTGAAACGCTTACAGACAGCGTAGTCAAACCCAAAGCCAGTACACCAGCCAACGCACTATTTACCATTGTGGTTGTATCTTTCATATTAGTCTATAACTCCATATAAGTGTTTAACTGATGTTACGCAGATAGCT
Source organism: Candidatus Parabeggiatoa sp. HSG14 (assembly GCA_030378085.1). Taxonomy (GTDB): domain Bacteria; phylum Pseudomonadota; class Gammaproteobacteria; order Beggiatoales; family Beggiatoaceae; genus Parabeggiatoa. The sequence continues at coordinate 102 of JAUCGK010000397.1, read as the reverse complement.
TTCAAACTGGAGTGCAAAATTGAGGACACCCCCCTAACCCCCCGTACACAGGGGGAAGTCCCAAAATAGAAAAATTAAAGCAAAGTGTCGAATGATGTTTGG
>JAUCGK010000271.1 GCA_030378085.1 Candidatus Parabeggiatoa sp. HSG14 | reverse complement strand
AAAATGGTTTATAAAGAGCATCGTACTCAAAAATTTATAAATTTGTGAAATCCATTTACAACCAATTTTAAGACATCAGTTAATTTTTAACTGAAAATTGAAAGCTTAAAAATGACCCCACAAGAAATATTACATAACATATTTGGCTATCAACACTTTCGTGGTGATCAAGAAAAAATTATTCAGCATGTATTAGCTGATGGTGATGCTCTTGTGTTAATGCCAACAGGCGGTGGCAAATCATTATGTTATCAAATTCCTGCCTTGATTCGCCCCGGTGTGGCAATAGTAATTTCGCCCTTGATTGCCTTGATGCAAGATCAAGTCAGTGCCTTACAACAATTTGGGGTTCGCGCTGATTGTCTCAACTCCAGTTTAACTTATGAAAGAGCATGTCAGGTTTCAACACAATTACGCAGGGGTGAATTAGATTTACTTTATGTCGCTCCCGAAAAATTGATGACCACGCGCTTTTTAGAATTTCTTGGTACTGCCAAAATTGCTTTATTTGCGATAGATGAAGCACATTGTGTCTCCCAATGGGGACATGATTTTCGTCCTGAATATACTGGTTTGTCTATTTTACAGCAACGTTTTCCAGAAATTCCACGTATCGCGCTCACGGCTACCGCTGATGGTCCTACACAGCGAGATATTATTACGCATTTAGGACTACACAATGCTAAAACTTATATTGCCGGTTTTAATCGACCAAATATCCGTTATCGTGTTGTGCAAAAACAAAATGCTCGCAATCAACTTTTAACCTTTCTTTCTGATGAAGGACATTATGGCGATGCTGGGATTATTTATTGTCTATCAAAAAAAGAAGTCGATAAAACAGCCGTATGGTTTACCAAACAGGGCTGGCAAGCTTTACCATACCATGCTGGCTTAGATAAGTCCGTGCGTCAACAGAATCAAATGCGATTTTTGCGTGAAGAAGGTTTAATTGTTGTGGCGACTATCGCTTTTGGTATGGGCATTGATAAACCAAATGTCCGCTTTGTTGCCCATTTAGATTTGCCAAAAAGTCTGGAGGCTTACTACCAAGAAACAGGACGGGCAGGACGTGATGGACTCCCCGCAAATGCGTGGATGGCTTATGGTTTACAAGATGTGGTGATGTTATCAAAGTTATTAAACAAATCCGAGGCTGATGAACAACATAAACGAATAGATTGGCATAAATTACAATCTATATGGGCTTATTGTGAAATGACAACTTGTCGTCGCCAAGCCCTGTTAGCTTATTTTGATGACTATTTACCAGAACCTTGTGGTAATTGTGATACTTGTTTAGAGCCAGTGGCAACTTGGGATGGCACAGAAGCTGCTCAAAAAGCACTATCTTGTGTTTATCGTACTGGGCAACGGTTTGGTGTTAACTATTTGATTGATGTGTTATTAGGTAAAAAAACAGATGAACGCGTAGAAAGACGTGGACATGATCGTGTGAGTACTTTTGGCATTGGTAAAGAATTGAGTCAAGGAGAGTGGTATTCTGTTTTTCGACAACTGATTGCAAAAGGTTTTTTGACAGTAGATATTGAAGGATATGGAAGTTTACAACTCAATGAAAATTCTCGTCCTCTGTTACGTGGTGAAGAACGTGTTGACTTACGTAAAGATATCCTCAAATCTCAGAAAAAACCGGAAAAAAGCTATGGTCGATCTTCACGTCAGTCATTTGTAGGTAATGATAAAATTCTAATGGAAACTTTACGTGCTAAACGGATGGAATTAGCATTGGCACAAGATGTCGTACCTTATAGGATTTTTCATGACAGTACATTAGAAGATATGATATTACAACATCCTCGTACTTTGAATGAATTTGCACGATTATCCGGGGTAGGTGGTATTAAATTAGAACATTACGGCCAAATTTTTATTGATGTGTTAGATGCTCATGCATTGCAATATGGTGAAACTGTGCCTAAAAAAGCAACAAATTCTGTCCCCACTCCTGAAAATATTGATTTTTCAGATACCGTAGAAACCACACTTCAAGCCTTTAATCAAGGGCAATCACTTGAGCAAATAGCAGAACAACGTCAACTAAAATCTTCAACCATTTATGGTCATTTGTCTGAAGCTATCGAACGTGGGCATTTAGAATTACATCAAGTAATTAAAATTACCGATGCAGAACTTCATAATATTGAAGAAGAATTATTAAATAGGCCCCAAGAAGAGCAACATACTTTAAAATCAGTTTTTGATATCTTTGAAGGAATGTATGATTACAATATTTTAAGATGTATTAGAGCTAATCTTTGGCGACAAGTCAAAGAAGTACCCACCCAGTATAAGACAAATTAAATTTGATGATATTAGTTGGATGAGTTTGTAATTTTTTAACATCTAAACTGACTAAGACATTAGGTACAATAGGTGGTTTTTTTAGGGGGTATAAAATAAACCAACATTAGCCAAAGTTAAAAAAGGCTTATTTTGTCCTGATTTTTGCCAAGAACTGTATAAACTTTGGGCAAGTAAACGCTGTTATTTTTCAGAAAAGATGTTATCCACCTGTACTCGTTGGACAGCATCTGATATAATGATGTTTTTGTGCATATGCCCCTTCTTTTTGCCAGAGACGCACGTTTTTGCTTTGTTTTTTTGGATTCTTGGGATTGAGCAAGTATTTCTTCAAATGATTCAGATAATTTAGAAAATGAATCGGAACTAAATCCAGTTAAAGCTTTCATCTGACGTTCATCTTTGTTAAACACAAGTTGAAAAGTGTCTGAAATCATTTATTTCTCCGAAATAAATAAGAAAACGTTAATAATTGTATTGCCAATATTTTTTGCAAAAACCTTCAAATTATAGCATCATTGCTAATTTTTTACAAGCTTTTTTATTTCGCCCCTAATAAAGTGATGAGTCAAGTGCCAAATATCTAGGATATGAAAAATTTATCAACGCATTAGAAAAATGTTTGAAATCAAACCTCAGAGGTTTCCAAAACCTCAGAGGTTTTTTAGTGAAATTATTTATCTGAACACTTATACATTTCGGATGATGGACCATGATTGAATCGAAATTCTGCAGCTTTCAAGCTGCTATGAAAGTAGAGAGACAAGTATCGCGTCTCTACAAATCTATCGAATTACCAATTTTTTTAAGGATTAGCTTTAAAACGTGACAGCAGGATTGCAAACCCCGCCTTGCCCCAAGCACTGAATAAGCGTTGTGCGTAACATCAGGTCATAAGTCGATCTACCATAATTAAGTGAGCTAAAAAATCATAAGCCTTGGTAAAATAAAGTTTGTTTTTATAATAGTTATAATATGTTATAGATTGGTTAAGGCTCTAAAACTCCCTCACGAATGGCAAGTCTAGCCAATTCTGCCATATTGGAAACTTTGAGTTTATTTTTAAGGTGAGTATAGTGATGACCAACAGTTTTTGAACTAAGCGTAAGTATTTCAGCAATTTCATTAACTGTTTTACCTTCAGCTAATAATAAAAATACTTCAAATTCACGTGACGAAATTCTGTCAAACAAGGGATTATGACCAGAAGCTCTATTTTTAGCTAAAAAAGAATGCAATTCTTGTCCAATAAATTCCTTATTTTGAGCAACTTGTCGCACAGCTTCAACCATTACCTTAGCAGCACTACGTTTAGTGATATATCCTAAGATGCCTTCATCTAAAGCACGAAGTAAAAAACTCTCATTTTCATGGACACTGAAAACTAAAATTCTTGCGGTATCATCATAATGTCGAATTTTTCTCGTTGCTTCTAAACCGCTCATCCCTGGCATAGATAAATCCATAATCACAACATCTGGTTTATGTTTCATATAACCAAAGTAAGCTTCTTCACCACTTTTAGCTTCTGCAATGACTTTAATACCAATGGTATTTTCCAACAAACGACGGTAACCTGCTCTTACAACTTCGTGATCATCAACTAATAAAACTTGAATGTTACTCATTTTTCCCATTTCCTTTGTTTTTGTAGATATTCATCTGCAATAGGAATCGTAAAAGTGATTTTGACACCTTGTCCAGGTGCGCTTTCTAATTGCAGATGCCCTTCTAAAGCTTGAGCGCGTTCACGCACACCTATTAACCCTAAGCCCCGTTTATGTTGGATGGGGTTCATGCCTCGTCCATTGTCTTGAACACAAAGCGTCAAAGTTTCTGCTACAGGATCAATATTCAATGTAATGGATATTTGGGATGCTTGGGCATATTTTTTCACATTGGTTAAACATTCTTGTACAACACGATAAATTGAAATATTGATAGTATCACCTAAGTGATACAATTCTTCTGTTGTTGTCAGTACACAGCGTGTTTCTGGAAAGCGTGTTTGCCAAGTGGTTACCAAATCTTGCAACGTTTCCATTAAACCCAATTCATCTAAACTACTTGGACGTAATTGCCGCATCAAAGAATGTACCACGTCATAGATATGAGCCGATACACCCAAAATAGCACTAGCACTGAGAGCAATTTTTTCCAAGTGATAGTCCTGAGTTTTCTTTTGAGCGACTTCAGTAATGAGTTCAGCATCCGCTTGAATTGCCGTAATACATTGTCCTAATTCATCATGTAGTTCTCTCGACAACTCTCTGCGTTCTTCTTCTTGAATGACCATAGAACGACTAATGAGAAAACGATTATCTTCCAACAAACGTTCAGTTTCTGCCTGTGCAAGCTTAAGTGTTGTAATATTTTGCAATGTACCTATAACATGCACAACGTTACCAGTATTATCTTTCAATATTTTGCCTTGAATGTGAATAAAACATACAAGACCGTTTTTTTGCACAATGCGGCATTCAATATTGTATGATTTATCCTCTCTTATGGTTTTATGAATCATACTAGAAACTTTGCAACGATCATTAGGATGAACATAACTTAAAAATAACGCATAATTGGGTATGACTGATTGCGGTTGAAGGCCAAATATTCGATAGATTTCATCGGAACAGTAAAAATGATTATTGGTAATATCCCAATTCCAATTACCTAAATATGCAATACGTTGTGCTTCAGCAAGACTGGCTTCGCTTTGTCTAAGTCTAGTGTGAGAAGCATCTAATGCAGTGAGCATTGTATTAATTGCAGTTGCTAAATGAGCTAATTCGTCATTTCCTTCCACTGTTACTGATGATAAAGTGTCAGTTGCTCGGCATTGCGTCACTTCGTTGCTTAAAACAGCCAATCGTGTCAATACTAAACGTTCAAACAACCACAAAATTAAACCCGCAAACATCAACGCAAACACCAAAATAAATCCTCCAAAATATCGTAAACTACTTAATCCTTGTTGATAAATTTCTCTAGGCATTAATACACGTAACAATATGGCAGGTTGTTGATAAACATCCTTAATAATCATATAGCTTGCGATTTTATGTTGAGACAAAATTTGCGTAACAACGAGTGGTGATTTTGATGACTTTAATGATTTTGATGATTTTAATAATTCATGGAATGCTTTAGTAAAATCATCAGGCAACTGCTTATTATTAATTCGTTGCATATTTACTGATAAATGAGTCAATTGTGCAAACTGTTGTATTTTTTCTTTATTCAATAAACGTCCCATTATCAAAGTACCACGACTATTACCCTCATCTTCACTGGTTAAAATAGGATAAGTTGCTATCAACATTACTTGTTTTGGTAGCAACAAAAGTCCAGTCATTTTATCTTTTGTTTTAGAACGATATCGAAATAAATTTTGTACTCTAAGATGTCTAAGCAAACTCTGTGGAATTGGCACAAATTGACGATATGTTGTGTCATAGCCTTGACTAAATATAGTTTTACCACTCGTGTCTAGCAATATCAATACATTGAGATTCAGAGATTCAAAGGTACTTTCTACAAAGTTAGAAACTATATACGCTTCGTTGCGTGTATTCATATAACTATATGTATCGTCCCAAGCGGCATAATCTCCTGCTTCTACAAATAAATTATTTAATTCCTCAGATAACACATTCACTAACCTATCCATATCTTTTTCAATATGTTGATTATCTAATTCAATAAAACCTTTTAACAAAATAGTTGATGAAATACTGAGCAATAATACTAAAAGTCCTAGCAACGCACTACCTACCACCCATAATGTTTTAGTTCGTAATGTCATAGCGTTGTTTTTTAATACTTGAGGTTTAATGGTTTGATTATACATAGTTGTTAACTACTAAAATTGAGAAGAAGTGTAACAACTAAAAACAAAAATCATGCCTATTGCCTATAATATGGTGCAACCTAAATATTTCTGCTAGACCTTCAAGTTTTTAAAAGATTGATGATTATTAAGCGAGAAACGCAAGCATTGCGTCTCTGCCAAATTCCATCTATATGTAGAGACGCGATGCTCGCGTCTCTGATGCTTGCGTCTAACTCTTGGATTTCACTGTCACAATAAAAACTTGATAGTCGAGTGTTATAATGCGAATTAAGGGTTAAAATTTTTATATCTAATAAAAACAGCATGTTAGAAAATTAACTGAAAAAGATATATCAAATCATCAATTTTAATCACGTTATTTTTCAATGACTTACTCAACCCTTAATTCGCATTTATAGATTTTTATCATCAGCAAAAGACAAAAATTAGAAAATACAGGACTTTATTCCTTGACAGTTTGCTGCTTTATAACAAGAAACGGTTTATCAAAGCTGCATGGTTAAATCAGTTTAAATTGCCCAAGATATCTTCTAATAAATTACCAAAAACGATTTAATAACTCTCAAAACAAAAATCATCAATTACCTTATTTTTGACTTTTGATAAAAACCATAAAAAATAAAGCTATAAAATAACAAGTCTCCGTTTCCTCTAAGTTTTGCATTTTACGAGTGATAAAGCAGTGATAAATCGTACTATGTTATAAATTCAGTTTAGTTTTTTACTGGTAATAAAAGCTATGGTAATATTTACATAGTATCCAATATACTTCTGGATATTTTAAAAATTGTTTACAGTTTTGAAGTTAAGCATT
>JAUCGK010000270.1 GCA_030378085.1 Candidatus Parabeggiatoa sp. HSG14 | reverse complement strand
CGCTCTACCCACCCTACGCTCGCTAAAGAGTATTGAACTTCAATAACCTGATGTTTTAATCCTTTATTATATACAATCCTTGTAGTTAAAGGTTGTTAAGCCCAACGGGAGAAGGGAGTAAACAAGTACAACGAATTATCCATCAGCTTATATTCGTTGTGTTTTTTTCAAATGGGCGTTCCGCCACTGAGTTTCGTTGTACTCAATTGGCTGAGTCGCCATGCATCCCTGCAACTTTACGCCAGAAGCTACAAAGTGGTATCACTAGCTTGTTTCAATTGGCTGAGTCGCCATGCATCCCTGCAACGCCAAATTGCAAATGCAAATGCCGAAATAGATGTGTTTCAATTGGCTGAGTCGCCATGCATCCCTGCAACCCTAAGCAAAAATTTTCTCCTTTACATTCAACAAGTTACAAAGTACTTTTTGGCACGAAATTAGCATGTAAAAGTTAGACAAATAGGCATAGTTTTTGCTTAAGCATTTTTCTTTTAAAATCAGTAAGTTATAAAGTTAGCTTTTGCAACAAGATACCCATTTTTGAGGGACTCAAATCTAGCCAACTTGTTGATTTTAAATGAAAATAAGTAAAATATACTTTATATTATAGGGTTATTTTGTATTAAAGAATGATTTTACAAAAATTAATCTTAAAATTTCCTAATCCCAACTCCATAGCGTTTGACAAATTACAACACAATCAAAAAAAATAGCAAACATTTTTTGATAATCTTTTTGATTAAAAGTTGAAATTAGGAAACAGTTGAATTATTCAATTGGATAACTATATTTTCGCAATGTTTTTAACAACAAAGCAAAGCTATTGCATATTAGTGTACGTAACCACAATCCTGCTTCATCATATCAAACTGTAAAAAAAGCCTTACATCTATAAACCCTAAGTTATTGAGTTTTAATTTGTCACCTTTAAATTTTATCTCACGTTTTATTCGCTACGGAGCAAAGTTTCAAGATGATAACTGAGTGTTTTTAGCATGAAGCGTCAGAATGAAAATGAATCTAAATAAAGTGATATTTAATATTAATCCATTCAATCCTCTAATTTGTTATACTTACAAAACATTGTATTTAAAAGCTAAAGAACTGTTAAACTCACAAATCAAAAATAGATTATTAATCAATTAAATTTTATTAATCTATACTTTACCTTGCAAATTATTTTAAGAGAGCTACCATAGCAACCTTTTTTGAGATATAGTGTTGCAAAATCCCCCCTAACTCCCTTCAAAAAAAAATGGAAAATTCTTTCTTTGAAAAATGGTTGTTACGGGGGATTTTGATTTTTTGAAGATTTATAAATTACATCCAAAATAAATTTTGGACTCCAAGAATCGCGCTATTACAGAGTTCAAAATTTATTTTGTAACCTTAATTACGGAGTCCAAAATTTATTTTGTGACATCACATAATTTTATGATTTTTAATTTATCCCCATTTTATCTTTTATTAAAACGCGATCTGACTTTAGCCTATCGCCATCGCTCAGAATTAGCGAATCCTTTATTATTTTTTGTGATTGTGATAAGTCTCTTTCCACTGGGAATTTCACCAGAATCTAAAGATTTACAAGGGATTGCACCAGGAGTGATTTGGGTGGCTGCCTTGTTAGCGGCAATGTTATCACTAGATAATCTGTTTCGCTCTGATTTTGAAGATGGTACGTTAGAACAAATCGCATTATCTGCCCATTCTCTATCATTGCTCGTGCTGGCAAAAGTGTTAGCACATTGGTTAGTCACCGGCTTACCGTTAATATTATTAGCACCCTTTTTAGGTATATTGCTATTTTTACCAGAACAAGCCATGCTAACCTTGATAGCCACTTTAGCACTGGGTACACCCATTTTAAGTTTAGTCGGTGCAATTGGGGTTGCTTTAACAGTGGGATTACGACGCGGAGGCGTGTTATTATCTTTACTCGTCTTACCTTTGTATATTCCAGTATTGATTTTTGCAGCCGGCGCAGTCAATGAAGCAGCGAGAGGATTTCCAGTAGCAGGGCAATTATACTTCTTGGCAGCACTACTCACTTTATCACTGACACTTGCGCCCTTTGCAACAGCGGCTGCCTTACGGATTAGTTTGAGTTAAAAATCCTAATACACAGTCGATGTTTATGTTGTTCAGTGGAGTACAAAGCTTCAGCTTTGTGCTTTCTCCCAAAGCTTCGCTTTGAACTCCAATTTTACTTTTCACTTTTCACTTTTCACTAAAATTATATGTGGTTATTTTTTCAAAAACTTGCTTCTCCTAAATATTTTTATAATTTCTCAGGGCGTTTAATCCCTTGGTTTGGTTGGGCTTGTCTCGCTCTTTTTGCAGTAGGACTTTACTACAGCTTAATTGAAGCACCACCCGACTATCAACAAAAAGAGAGTGTACGGATTATGTATATACATGTTCCGTCTGCTTGGATGTCCATGTTTGTCTACATGGTAATGGCGATTACGGGAGGTATTGGACTGATTTGGCGAATGAAAATCGCCGAAGTGATAGCAGCCAGTTCCGCGCCCATTGGTGCATCGTTTACTTTTTTAGCATTAGCAACGGGTTCATTATGGGGTAAACCGATGTGGGGTACTTGGTGGGTATGGGATGCTCGCTTAACCTCAGAATTGATTTTGTTATTTCTATATTTAGGCGTGATTGCGCTTAATTCTGCAATTGAAGATAAACGTATTGCCTCGCGTGCCAGTGCGGTATTAGCATTAGTCGGCGTTGTCAACATCCCTATTATTCATTATTCAGTACTATGGTGGAATACTTTACATCAACCTCCCAGTATTAAAGCCTCTGGAATTTCTATTCATTATAGTATGTTAATAGCTTTACTACTGATGGCGGTGGCCTTTAAATTGTTTTATATGATGGTAGTACTCATGCGGGCGCGTTGTGAAATTTTAGACAGAGAACGAAACACCAGTTGGGTGCAAGAATTAGTCAGTGCGAGGAGTGCATTATGATTAAACGTGAACTTAAAGAAATTTGGGAACAATTACGAAGTCAAAAACCGACTTGGGATACTTTTCTTGATGAAGTACATATCAAGGGCATACACGGTATTTCCGATTTACGGATCCCTTTTGATTATCCTGTTTCCGTGATTGCAGGGCAAAATGCCTGTGGCAAATCGACAATACTCTCTACATTAGCTTGTGCTTATAAAAACCCAGAGACAGATCGCTCTGTTGTATCACCTTCATTAGCATTTCCTCATTTTATAGCACAACCGATTAAATCTGATAAATCTGACGAATCAGACAAAGCGAATGAAGCAAATGAAGCGAATGAATTGAATAAATCAAAAGAATCTGCTGAATTAAACGAATCAGATAAATCAAATGAATCTGCTGATAGCCATTTTCCTTGTGATGAACGTAATATAGTAGAAATTGTTTATTCCTATTTAGAACGTAACAAGCGTCGTCGGATGCGTTGGCGGCGACAAACAAAAAGTTGGAATCGCACTTTCTTTGGTGAACAAAAAGCAAAACAGCCCCAACGTGAAGTATATTTGCATCATTTACCTATATTAAATGATCCTTCAGAAGTGCGGAGTGTTTTACAAAGATATCTTAAAGCCGATAATTATGTAGAAATAGATTCTGCTCTGTTGGCTTTTGCCTATCGTATTTTACCGTTTCGTTACCAAAACTTACAAAGTGTATCAGCAGGTAAAAGCGAAAAAGATATATTATTTGCATATCACGAAAATACAGATAATCAATATGGTTATTCTGAATTTCACATGTCTGTGGGAGAACGCGCTATTTTGCACTTGTCCAAAGATATTTCTCGCTTAAAAAATGCGTTAATATTGATTGATGGAATAGAAGCAGACTTACATCCTTATACCCAACAGAAATTAATGTTGGAATTGCAACATTTAGCGTTACGTAATCAACTACAAATTGTTGTGACAACACATAGCCCTGTTGTATTAGATACTGTACCCGTAGAGGGAAGAATTTTTCTTGAACGCACTGAAAGTAATGTAGAGCGTTGTCCTCCTTACCGAGATATTATCCAAAAATCCCTATATGGTAAAACACAAGATAAGCTCTCTATATTATGTGAAAACACCACTGTGGAAGGAATTGTCTTAGGTGTTTTTGATTACTTAAATACAGAGCTTGAATTACGATTAGGTGAAGTTGAAATGGCTTGTGATATTGGGAGAGAAGAATTTCCTAACTATGCAAAAACACTTGCCCAATTTCACTTGATTAACAATTTTATCTTTGTGTTAAAAGGGGATGCATCCACTGAAATAGAATCTGATATTGCAAAAAAGGTAGAAAAGTTTGGGCAAACACCTCAAATTCTTTCTTTAGTCAAAGCAGCCATTTTGGAGACATGGGCATGGCAAAAAATTGAAGCCAACGTAAGCGAATATGCGAAGCTTTTTAAAATTCAAGAAACTGATTTGCAACAAGAAATGCAGCACTTAGATAAATTCTTTGAAGCAGCCGTTGATACACAAGCTAATATTGCCAAAAGAAAATTTGCAGGATTATGCGGTGATTCTTTAAAACGAGAAGTGAGTAGTATTTGTCGGATTGTTGCCCGTCAAGAAGCTGCCCGTGGTGAATTGCATGAATTTGTAATCAGTTTGAAAGATGTAATTATCCGTTGGCGTAGTTTATAAGATAAATACTGACACAAATTTTTTAAGTTAAGCCTTGGAGTCCAAACCTTCAGGTTTGGCAGTTTTTTTGGACTCCAACAAATTTTCCTTAACTTACTTGATGTCCATGCCAGGTTTTTAAAACCTGGCAGCGAATTTTCCCTGCTTTTAAAACACTCCCCATCAAAAAAATATGCCTTCTCAACTCATCACTTTTATTAAATCTCTTATTCGTTTTATTAATGCCATTAATGAATGGACAGGCCGTTTAATTGCGTGGTTGATACTACTTATAGTACTTATCATTATTTATCAGACGAGCATGGTTGCGTTATTTGCTATCGGTTCAGTCTCTTTGCAAGAATTGCAATGGCATTTATTTGCCTTAATTTTCCTACTCGGCGCAGCGTATACTTTAAAACATGATGATCATGTGCGTGTCGATATCATTTATCAAAGCCATTGGATCAGTGATAGAGGACGTGCCTGGATCGATTTTTTAGGTGGCTTGTTATTTTTAGTACCGTTTTGTGTACTCATAATAATTACTTCATGGTCATTTGTCTCGGCTGCCGTTACCTATCAAGTCACAACAAGCACTTCATGGCCATTTATATCGGTGGTATTGCTTTATGCAGAAGGTTCTCCCGATCCAGGTGGTTTACCCTATCGATTTTTACTCAAGGCCGCAATTCCCATTGGATTTATTTTATTAATGTTACAAGGCATTGCTAACAGTTTAACCAACTTATTATTTTTGCTTGGTATTAAAGAGGGACGCACATAATGGAATTATTCAGTATGGAAGTGTGGGCATTAATCATGTTTGCCGTACTCATGGTGACATTATTTCTAGGATATCCCGTCGCATTTACCTTGGGTGCTGTCTCACTGTTATTTGGTCTCATTTTTCTGGATTTGTCCTTTCTTAATTTACTACCAATGCGAATTTGGGGCGTGATGATAAATTACACCCTACTCGCCGTGCCATTATTTATCTTCATGGGTGTAATACTAGAAAAATCGGGACTTGCCGAAGACTTGCTAGAAACGATGGGTTTACTCTTTGGCACATTACGGGGAGGGTTAGCATTATCCATCGTTTTGGTGGGCGGCTTGTTAGCAGCAACAACAGGTGTGGTGGGAGCAACGGTAGTGACAATGGGCATTATCGCGCTACCCTCCATGCTCAAAAATGGTTATTCTCCCGCGTTCGCTACTGGCATCATTGCCACCGCTGGTACATTGGGACAAATTATTCCACCAAGTATCATCTTAATTTTGTTGGGAGATATGATAGGCGTTCCGATAGGACGTTTATTTCTTGCCGCAGTGGTACCTGGCACATTATTAATTTTTCTCTATATTTTCTACATTGTGTTTCAAGCATGGCGCGATCCAGACAGCGCACCCGCATTGGCTGACGATACTCATGCTTGGGACATAAAATTTCTCATGCGTGTCATCAAAAGTGTATTGCCAGTACTCTTATTAATTTTTATGGTACTAGGCACCATTTTTTTTGGCATAGCCACACCCACTGAATCAGCAGCATTTGGAGCAATAGGCGCATTATTATTAGCCATTTTGCATAAACGTTTAACCCTGCAAAATTTGCGTGATGCCATGCAGCATACCACCCGATTGACGAGCATGGTTTTCTTAATTTTGATTGGGGCAACAGCATTTGGTTTAGTTTTTCGGGGTATGCAAGGCGATCATTTAGTGTATGAAATTCTCACGCAATTGCCTGGAGAAAAATGGGGATTTCTCCTTGTTAGTCTCCTATTAGTCTTCATACTTGGGTTTTTTCTAGATTTCCTAGAAATCTGTTTTATTGTCGTACCTATATTAACACCGATTGCCGTGCATTTTCAGATAGATTTACTTTGGTTTGCCATTTTAATAGCCGTCAACTTACAAACCTCTTTTCTAACTCCCCCATTTGGCTTTTCACTGTTTTACCTCAAAGCCGTTGCACCACCCACTATGCGTATTGGAGTCATTTATCGGGGTATTATACCTTTTGTAATTTTACAAGTAATCGGATTAATATTATTGACAGTTTTCCCACAAATTACGTTGTGGCTACCAAATTTAGTAGATAAGTGGTTTAATCTCTAAATTTTCTTGTTCTCACGCAGAGGTTTTGGGAAATCTGCTCTGTGCAATGAACGAAACTTCAACCTGATGTCAGAACTGGAGTGCAAAATTTATTTTGCCAATTGGGGACACCCGACCCCCCCAACCCCCCGTACACAGGGGGAAGTCCCAAAATAGAAAAAGCAAAGTGTCGAATGATGTTTGGTTCCACCCGTGTACGGGGGGTTAGGGGGGCATACGCATC
>JAUCGK010000269.1 GCA_030378085.1 Candidatus Parabeggiatoa sp. HSG14 | reverse complement strand
CAGGGCGTAACGACAAGCTGAAGGTATGGGAAGACATTGCGGTTAGGCTCCACAAACGTGAAAATGATGCTTTGGATAAACTGTTAGCGTTAGCTAACACTATGCTGGCAGTGGAAACACAGATTAGCAATAATATCATCACACCTGCCGTTAACATATTGAAAACCGTTCTGGAAAATAAAACGACTGACTGCTTTAAAGGCAGTAGAAAGTATCTCATTTTATTAGACAAACTTATGGTTAACAATGACATTTTTGAGGCTGCCGAAGGTGATATTTTTATTAGAGAATTGCAAAAATCAGCGCATCAAGAAAAAAATACGTTAAAAAAATGTTTGCGCTATGTTCGCATTGTCAAGGAAGATACAAATTCTCCACAAGACAAGGAAAACGCAACAATTTGTCCGCAAGATTTTTTACATTCTATGTCTTTCGAGTTTTCTTTTTATGACACCTTTTTTTATGCTGATAGACAAAAAAAGCGTCCTATCAGTGTACATACGCAACCACAAACCTGGCAATTTTTGCCTGTATTGGTGCAACCACAAATTATTGAAGCACCAAAACAAGATATTTACCATAAACCACTCACTAGAATGGCAGGGCTAATGGTACAAATCATGCCTGACATTAAGCCAGGTAAGTCAAATACTTTCGAGTTTTTTGTCTATAAAGTGACGGCAGCCGTGATTTTTCTATTGGGTATATCTGCTTTATGTCAAAAACTCTCAGTTCAAGGAAATTTGGCGATTCCTATGGTAAGAGTGCATAAGAGTGCGGATGCTGATCCCATTGAAGAATATTTAAAGTCTGTCTGTGCGGCTGTCACATTTTTGCTGAATGAAAAATACACAGCAGGGATGCAAGGCATTCAATTGCTTAATCTTGATAGAAATAAACAAAGCTCACTTCGGTACAAAATAACCAATGCCAAAAGTTCCCTTTACGCCTTTTTGCCCAAAACCTTTACTGCCATCGGTTTTGCCCCTGCATTTGACAAATTGGCTATTGTAATCGTCACCCAGCGCGTTGCCAGTAAACATCGGCATCAAGACGATAATTATAGCCTCGTCAACTTGTTTGGGCGAGTAATAATGCTTGAGCGCGTGGGTAAACAGACTATCCAATTGAACCGCAATTTTCTGACGTTTGCGGATAATCTCTACAAGCGTGATATTCACACGCACCCTAAATTTCTGATAGACACAGTTCACCATTTATATGATGAACATGGAATACGCGATATTTTGTATGTTGCCAAAGCCCCATTTACCAGCAACTTAAATTTGACGCAAAAGGATCCACAAAAGGAACTGTTTTTTATGTCAGAAACAGTTTTACAGGACATGATGCAAGAGCGGGATGATTTGAATATTTACCCTGTATTTTATGGCAAGTATCCAGCCAAAATGTTTGGCGGTACTAAATTGAATGCGATTTATATTGATGACGTGCCTTCTATCCAAAAAAACGTCCAAATGGATCGTGATAGCGAAAGCCAAATTGTGACTTTTCTGAATATTGCCAATGGTATCAAAGTCAAGGGTAAGGAAGCTGAGAAAAATTTCTTCAACAATGTCATGTCTTATGCCACTTTGGATAACATTTATAAAGATACCACCTTGCAAACACGCATTTTAGGGAGAATCATTGATTCCAATACCACACATCGACAAACGTTGATTGATTTTATCTGTTTGCTACATACCGCCGCTTATGAGAAATTCGATAAAGAACTCACGTTGAAACTCAATCCATATCAAGATATTTTAGAAGACGATAACGTAAACCGTCTTAATACATTTGCTGCCTTTCCAAACGAAAAACTGGCATTTAACCTGTTTGCGTTTATGACTAAGATACAGCGAATTATCAGTTTGATTGACAAAACGTCTGAATCAAGATTTTCAGAATTAAAGGATTGATAGGATTTTTCGGTTTTAAAGTTTTATTTCTCCCGATGAAATAGTGGAATGTATCCGTTAATTAAAGTATAGAACACGCTTTCCGGTTAATAATTTATGGAAACGTGATTCTCTTACTGACGTGATGTTCTAAAAATACTGTCATATAAGACCTTTTTTAGGATGTTTACTTACAATAATGCTTTTTAACAATTATCAAATTTACAGAGAGATATGGAATTTATATTTTTGGGTACTTCATCAGGAACGCCTACAAAAAAAAGAAATGTATCTGGGGTTGCCGTTAAAAAGGCCAGTTCAAAATCGTGGTTTCTTGTCGATTGTGGCGAAGGTACACAACATCAGATATTATTAACTAATTTATCCCTCAATAATTTACAAGTTATTTTTATTACGCATGTACATGGAGATCATTGTTATGGCCTTCCTGGTTTACTTGCTAGTGCAACAATGTCAGGCCGAACAGATTCTTTAACTATTATTGGTCCAAGTGCTATTAAGGAATTTGTAGAAAGCACACAAAAAACGACTCAGATGAAACTTTCTTATGAAATAAATTTCATAGATATTGAGACCATTTCTGAGTTAATTGATGTCAAAGAATTTGATATTGAAGTCGTTGAGTTGTCACACAGGGTTTTATCATTTGCTTATGCCTTTATTGAAAAGAATATCAAATGTAAGCTTAATATTGGTAAACTGAAAAAAGAGGGTATTCAAGCTGGACCTGTTTGGGGAGATTTGCAAGATGAAAAGGACGTTTTGCTTCCAAATGGGAAAAAATTGAAGAGCAGGGATTACTTATTAGAAAAAAGAAAACCAAGAAAAATTATAGTCTCTGGAGATAATGATAATCCAAGCTTACTTGCAGATTGTGCAAAGCAAACAAATGTATTAATACACGAGGCAACATATACAAAAGAAGTCGCTGATAGGGTGGGGAAAGAACCACAACATAGTTCTGCAAAAATAGTTGCTCAGTTTGCAATGGATAGCTCTATTGCTAATTTAGTATTGACTCATTTTAGTCCACGATACCAAGGTGTATATAATAATGGAGCTTCCATTGAGGATATAAAACGTGAAGCAATGGATTATTATAATGGAAATCTTTTTTTAGCAAATGATTTGGATGTGTTTAGTCTTGATAAGAATGGTAAGTTGGTTAAAATAAAACAAGGGAGGAAGGTATAACGAATTATTCCAAGCGACAAGTAACCTTTTGGTTAATTAAATATTTTCGTGTATTACTAAGTGATTCAGCTTTATTTAATAACTGATGTTACGCAGATAGCTTTCAAACTGGAGTGCAAAATTGAGGACACCCCCTAACCCCCCGTACACAGGGGGAAGTCCCAAAATAGAAAAATTAAAGCAAAGTGTCAAATGATGTTTGGTTCCACCCGTGTACGGGGGGTTAGGGGGGTATCCCCAAAATCTGTTACAATCAGCAAAATTTCATTTTGCACTACTCTGGTATTCACTTTTGAAGTACAGTGCGTAACATCAGTTAATAATTTAGGACAAAAATTAATTATGTTAGAAATGGTTATAAAATAATTTCCCTATATCTCTAATTCCACCGGTGAAACCGGTGGAAACTAGGCAAAAAGACAAAACAGGACGTTATTTCGTGACTATTCCTTACCTTTTTTTAACACCTTCCGCCCTTAACAATGCCGTTAAATCTTGCTTCATTAACATTTGCCGAAATAATGGCACACAATAACGATAAAATTTTTCTTCTTGTCGAATAATAAAGGCGAGTCTAAGGCGGTTGAGAGATTGTTTTAATTGATCACCTGTATAATCATACAAATACTCATCCAGTTGATCCATGATTTCGTTTAAGGTAAAAATGCCTTTTTCTACAGTAATATAGACAATCAGACGATCTAAAAGGCTCGCCTGCTCATCTCCTGTTAATCTTGCCCAAGCACCTAAAGTTTCTTCCACTGCTCGACTGTGCAGGGCATTTGTCACATTTTCTTGCTCTAATGTGAACTCTTCTTTTTCTAATTTTTTTAACAAGGTATGACAAACAATGGCAATCAAATTCGCTTGTTGTCCTGTTTGTTCTAAAATGTGTTCGACTAATTCTTCAAAAGCGTAATTGATACCTAACATTTCCATAGGTTTTGTCGCCAATTCTCGACACGCTTCTTCTTCCAATTCTCCCACAAATACCGCTTCGCCAAAGTTTTTAATGGGTGAATGATAATCTAACACAGTCGCTTCATACAAATACCAAAACCCAGCAAAGATAAAATGGCAACGTCCTTCTTCACTTAAGCTGCGGAATTGACTTAATATTGGATAACCTTTTGTCATTTCGTCGCGGATAAATAAGTCCGATTCATCAATTAAAAACAAACGGCGTTGTCCCTCAGATACATTGGCTAAATTGTCCAACAACGTTGTCAAATCGGTATCTTTAGGCAATTTCAATGCTTTAGTTAATGAAGGCTGTAAAAGGTGATCAAACAAAACTAGGTAATGACATTCTACCTTGGGATTATTTTGATAACGCCGTTCTATGTATTTGAGTAAACTAGATTTACCTAATTGTCGTCCCCCAATAATTAAGTAATTGGTGGGCGCACGGTTTAGAATATGTGCTAGAATCTGAGTGCGCCCAAAAAATATTGTGTCTTTTTGCACAGCACCTGCAGTTTGATAGGGAGAAATTTGGGTGATTTTAAGTTGTGTTGTCAATAATTCTACGAAAGTAGGTATTGAATTTGATGACAGTAATAAGGTAGTCAATTCACTAAGTGTAGGTATCACCCATAGCGTTGTTGTATATTTTCTGTAAGGATACAAAGCTTTTTGTTGGGTTAAATCTAAACTAATAACAATAATGATCTCAAAAGCCATTTCGTCATTATTTTGTAAATGTGCGATAACATCTGGTATTGCCCAATTGGTTGGTGAAAAATACAACAGACATCGATTTAAGCCAATCGGAAAATTTTCATCAAAACGCAATGTAAAAATATTAGAATCATCAGTAGCTGTTCCTGTAGCTCCCAATCTTTTTGCCAATATACTACAACGCGCTTGGTTTGGGAGATCAAGAAAATTGGCTCTGTTTTCGAGTTCTTCCAACTCCTCCTTTAATGCAATCAAAGTAGGACGTATTACTCGTGCATCATCATGTTCATTTCCTTCTAGTTCTTTTAATAATAACTTAAGGGGTTTACTACTTTCTTGAAGTGCCACACGTAATTCGGACTTTAACTTCCCTACTGGTTCTAATTTTTGTTTGTCCATTTCTTGTTCCATTTCTTGTTCCATTTTTCGATAGTCCTTGCAAACCGATGCAATTGTGTTAAAATCCCATTTTCCAACACTATTAATACACAATAATTATAGGTGAATTTATGTGTAATGAAGTTAATACAGATTTGGTTTGGGACTTTTTTGTCCACTTCCTGAATGTTCCCATTGCCAAAAAACTGATAACAAAATCACCAAAGACGGTGTTTATACAACAAAATCTGACCCAATACCTCTAGCAGCCTGTCGGAGTATAAACTATCTATCAGGGACGATCTGTCTAGGCTATTACTACTGAACGTAATTATTTTATTTGAAATTTGCACCGGATGGAATACCAAACTTTAAAGGCTTTGAAACTGCCATTGGGTAGTGGTGCTATAGAAAATGCAATTCACCGAGTAATTAACTCACGCTTGAAAGTACCTTGCATATTTTGGCATCGGGAAAATGCTGATAAAATGTTAATGTTACGTTCCTTATTACAAGGCTGGACGATGGAATATCCTAAAAAAAATGGCTCTTTTGGCTTTACCTGCTTGACCCGAAAAATGGGAATGCGCCCAATTAGCAATTAGCCTTAGTTTTGAAGTGCTTATTAAGTTAATGATTTTACATAATATTTAAAAAAATAGGTTCTGGCTAAATGAGTACTAGCCTATAACTTACTGTTTTAAAAAAATTTAATTACCCCGAAAAAAAACCAGATTGGTTTGAGTGGATTATCGAAAAACTTGAATAACCATCCACTTTTCATCAAGAGAAAGTGGTTTTCCCTTTTTTCTAAATACTTTGTCGTTCATAAATACTTTACTTACCGAATTATTTACTTTACTGAAGAAAAATGTATTCTATAATAACCACAAATTAAATTCAATAATTAGTTCCTCCTATGCCCGCGATAACGATAGTAGGATAATTGGCGAAGGTATTGACTAATATGATCTATTTTATCTTCAATTATAGCGTTTCCCAATTGGATAAAGTACAACCTCCCCTAAATCCCCTCCTTAATTAAGGCTATTTTATGCACATATAATAACCTTACTTATATTACTTCTTTATTATCTTAAATTGAGGGAGATAAATCACTCTGCATTTAAGTAACTGATGTTACGCACTGTACTTCAAAAGTGAATACCAGAGTAGTGCAAAATGAAATTTTGCTGATTGTAACAGATTTTGGGGATACTCCCCTAACCCCCCGTACACGGGTGGAACCAAACATCATTTGACACTTTGCTTTAATTTTTCTATTTTGGGACTTCCCCCTGTGTACGGGGGGTTAGGGGGGTGTCCTCAATTTTGCACTCCAGTTTGAAAGCTATCTGCGTAACATCAGTTAAGTAACAATGGTTAGTACTTTTTGTGGTAGCGATACTACTTTAAACAGAAGCACAAATTATCGAATGTTTTAGACTCCAAAGCGTAAGCTTTTGGTATACTTCCAAATTATTTATTGCTTCCATGAAGTTCAAGTGTTGGTTTTGCATTTATTCACAAAGCTAATAGCTTAGTAATATTCGGTTACCAACTTAAGACGGGACACTACTTTAATTACCAAAGACTTAATGTATCAGGTAAATATTGCTGTTGCATATTTACAACAGCTACTACATTTACATTTACCCCGTTTAAAGTTGAAAGCCAGGATAAAATGGAAGAATGCTAATAACCTGAGTTCGATGTAAAAATAGAGTTAATTCAATATCGTTCCCAAATTTTATTTGGGAACGCACTGTTTGCCAAGCTTTGCTTGGCAAAACTCGAAGCAAAGCTTCTGATGCATTGTGTTCCCA
>JAUCGK010000268.1 GCA_030378085.1 Candidatus Parabeggiatoa sp. HSG14 | reverse complement strand
TTTCAACGGATTATAGTCTTTGGCTGCAATAAATTTTTGCACACTTGACCATGTTTTTAAATAGCCTATCAATTGGGTTAAATTCCATTGAAGTCGCATATTGAATTGAGGAGTTTCAATCGTTTTAAAAGGAAAAGGGATTGTTTGGTAAGCAACATCAAGATGTTTTCTTTCGATATCCCAATAATCACCTAAAACGTCAGCATATAAAAATTGTAAAACCGCATCCAGTTCTGGTGAAATTTTAAGCAAACCATAACCCCAAACCGCAATCATGCTATCATTACGTGCTACGCGATGCACTTCGGCAAAAAAATTATCAAAATCAAACCAATGTATGGCTTGGGCAACTGTTATCAAATCAACAGAATTTGAGAATAAGCCAGAGATTTCCGCTTTTGCCACACGGTATTCAATGTTGGGGAGCTGTTTTGCGTGAGCAAGTTGAGATTGGCTGGCATCGGTGGCAATCACATTATCAAAAAAGGGAGCAAGTTTTGTAGCGACTTGTCCATTGCCAGTCCCACAATCCCAAGTAAATTGATGATTTTTAACCAAATTAACTAAAAAAGTATATAATTCTAGCGGATATTGTGGACGATATTTCGCATAAATGTCAGCTTGCTTTGAAAAATTGTCTTTCCAAGTCATAATTTGGGAGTAGATAATTAGGTAATTTGAAATCTTTTTTTACGAAGAAATAACTATTTTCTTTAACAAACATGGTATGTTAGCATAAAAAATTCATTAATAATTAATTACCAAAATCAAGTTGATATTGTTGTATTATTATTAACTGATGTTACGCAGATAGCTTCCAAACTTTCGTTTCAAATTCATTTTGCCAACTTTCGTTTTAAATTTATTTTGCACTCCAATATTCACTTTTGAAGTTTTCTGCGTAAGATTCAGTCAGATAATAACTGATTATAACGAATTTTGGGGACACCTATCTTTTTACCCCCCTAACCCCCCGTACACAGGGGGAAGTCCCAAAATAGAAAAATTAAAGCAAAGTGTCGAATGATGTTTGGTTCCACCCATGTACGGGGGGTTAGGGGGGTGTCCCCAAAATCTGTTACAATCAGGATAATAATAACTAAATATTACGCACTGTGTTTCCAAATTAATTAAATTCATCTGTGAAAGTAACATCAGTTAATAAAAGGATGTATAAAAATGGAAATCCAAACAAGTAAAATTGTAAAATTAGAAATACCTATCGGCGTATTCTCTGCTTTAAAACAAACACCTGATGAGTTTGCCCAAAATTTACGAATTGCGGCTGCCGTAAAATGGTATGAAAAAGGGGTAGTTTCTCAAGCAAAAGCATCCGAAATAGCAGGACTTTGTCGAGAAGATTTTATTATAGCATTAGGACAATTTGGTATATCTCCCTTTCAATATTCAGCAGAAGAAGTACTTAGGGAGGCTGGATATGGAACAACTGAAGTGGGTATTTGATACATCTCCCCTCATTGTGTTAGAAAAAGCCGATCTTTTAACAACAATAAGTCCTTTAGCAACCTCTTGCCTTATTCCTGAATGTGTGATAGAAGAAATATCTCAAAAATCTGCTATTGAACCGTTATTAGCCCAATTGTCTGAAAATGCTAAAGTTAAACGCCAAGGTATGGTTATTAATCCCTTAGTAGCTAATTGGAATCTTGGTGATGGTGAAAGTGAAGCTATCACTTTAGCAATGGAAAATTCTGGATATGGGATTGTCTTAGATGATTTACAGGCTCGTAAATGTGCAATTGTTTCAAATCTTCCTTTGATAGGTTCTCTCGGTTTAGTCGTCAAGGCAAAAAAAGAAGGTTTACTTGAATTTGCAAAACCTGCTTTTGATAAGCTTATTGCCTCAGGTTTATTTGTCGACACGCAATTGATAAAAAGAATATTAACTTCTATTGGTGAATAAACACCATTTAAGTTAAACAGACAGGAAAATTATTATGAACCAAGAACAACTAAACACATTACAGGCAACGTTTCAAAAACTGTTTGAAGCAACTACTCCATTAGAAAGCATTACCGTTTTACAACAACATCCAGAGTTATTGAGTGAAGAGGCGGATATGATGTTGGATAAATTAATTCATCATTCGCGTGAGCAAGGCAATGAGGTAGTGGTTCAATTGTTTAACCAACATCGTGAAATACTTAAAAGTGTTCGAGAAGGCATTGCTCAAGAAAAAATACCTATTTATTATGAGTGATACATAGAATGTTCTTTACATTCGTTTAATTGACAAATAAAAAAAAGAAATTAACATGTTAGAAAATGCGACTCTGCAACAAAATTTGCCGAATCAATTTCAGCAACTTGCACTGCTACAACAACAACTCCATTTTTCTGAATTTTTAGTCCAAAAACAACAACAGCTAAAATCTGCATGCCGTCATGCGACAGAAAGTGGAAAACCTTGTATTCATGGTTTGCGAATCACTGTTTATGACGTACTTGAATACTTGGCGTATGGGATGACAATAGAAGAAATTCTAGAAGATTTCCCTGAATTGACACAAGACGATATTAGAGCTTGTTTAGCTTTTGCAGCAGATCGTGAAAGGAAATTGTTTGTCGCGCCTATTATGACAGATGATCGTTGGCAACGCATCCAACCTGTTTTGGGAACTTTATTGTCTAAAGCACAATTCATCAACATTTATTGTTCACTGATGTTACGCAGATAGCTTCCAAACTGGAGTGCAAAATTTATTTTGCCAATTGGAATGCAAAATTCCTGATTATAACAAATTTTGGGGACCCCCCCGTACACAACCCCCCGTACACAACCCCCCGTACACAGGGGGAAGTCCCAAAATAGAAAAATTAAAGCAAAGTGTCGAATGATGTTTGGTTCCACCCGTGTACGGGGGGTTAGGGGGGTGTCCCTAAAATTATTTGAAGTACAGTGCGTAACATCAGTTATTCATGGCGACCAACCTCACCTGATCCTGGTGATGACCATGTTATTGATTGTGCCATGAATGCCAATGCAACCCTCGTAACTTTGAATATAAAAGATTTTAAGCGTGCGAAGAGCGCGTTAGGTTTACGAGTAATGACACCAGTGGAATTAGTCACACAGTTAAGCGAGAAATAACGAATTAAATAGATGAGGAGTAAAAAATGAATCAACTATCAATCAGTTTACCCAATACGCTTTACCATCAATTGACTGTTTTAGCCAATGGCGAAGGCATTTCTTTGGGTGATTATATTCTCTATGCCCTCACTCGTCAAGCGACCTTCGCTTACACGAGTCAACCCTTGTCCGAAAATAATATCGTTCAGCAACGGACTTCATTTAATGCACTCTGCCAAAATTTAGGCCACGCATCTTCTGATGAAATATCCACTGTTCTCGCCGAAAGAGAAATGGTTGAACCCAAAGCCGAATTAAGTCCTGATGTGATTAAACGTTTGCAAGAACGTATCTCTGAAAAGTCAATTAGTTAAGTATGAATACAACGGATTAGCGGAATAAACGGATTAAACGCAATTGTCAGAATCAAAATTTGCAGGATTTAAGAATTAACGAATAAAATGATAGAAATCAAGCAAAATTCTGGAAATTCTGATTCTGACAAAAAATAATCCTGTCAATCCCTTAATCCGTTAAATCCTGTTCAAAACAATTAGAAACGAGGACATTTATGAGTACAGAAAAAATTGATTTTGAAAAACTGTGGGCTGATTTTTCTGATGCTGAAACACCAGAAAAACAAGGGAAAATTTTTTCAAATAATCCCGAATTGTTCAGTATTGATGGTATATCTGCTGGAATACAATATCTTACTGAATTGATGAGTGATGATGACCTTCATAATGACATTTTTAAACAACTTAATAAAGATGAAAGAGAGGCTCTTAATTATTTTCGTAGAATATTACCTTCTCTTCAAAAAAATCCTCAATTAATGACGGCAGGTATCCCCGTAAATTCTATACCATCACAATTTCGTTCTGATATAATTTCTGCTATTAACCCACTTGGTTATTATTATGCAGGAATTAGAAAAGAAGAATCGTTAAAAGATTTAGAAAAAGCAATAGCTATATGGGAGCAAATTTTAAATCATCCTGAATTTCTTATTGCTGACGAAAAATTTCGCTGCTGGGTACTTTGGGTAACAGGTAGTATTTATCAAATACGTTTCAACACAACAGGTATATTGAACGATTTAGATCATGCTTTGTTGTTGTGGAAAGCGACAATCAAACAAGTGCATAACCACCCGTCTGATTTACCAAGGTATCTTGGTGCGTTAGGTGCTGGTTTAATAAGACGTTACGAAGTCAGTGAAAACTTTAGCGATTTGGAAAATGGTATTGAGCATCTTCAAAAAGCAGCTAGTATATTGCCTGAACATTCACTTGAAAAATCACGTATTTTGAACAATTTAGGTGCTGCTGTTTCCGCTCGCTACAGAGAAACACAAAACGTCAGTGATTTAGAAAACAGTATTGATATTTGGCAAAAGTTAGTTGAATTAACTCCAGAATCTTGGCCTACTTTTCCAACACGCTTAGCCAACTTGGGGGAAAGTTTATTGCAACATTACGATATAACAAAAAAACCCGAATCTTTAGGACAAAGCATTAGTTATTTACAAAAATCTACAGAACTGATACCTGATAAGTCATCTGAAAAACCGCGCCTATTATGGATTCTTGCGATTAGTTTAAAACATCGCTATTCTTTAACAAAAAAGGTTTCTGATCTGCAAGGAAGCCTAAATGCTTTTAAAAAGTCTGCACAGATGGGATTACAGTATGATCTTGAATCAGCACTAAATAGCTCCTGTGGGTGGCTAGATTGGATTTTTGATCGTCAAGAATGGGCTGGAATTGCACAACCCTATGATTATCTGCATAAAGCCGGAACACGCTTGCTACAAAACCAATCAATACGCAAACATCAAGAATCGTGGTTAAGAAAGATGCAGGGCTATGCTGCTCAAGCAGGGTATGCCTTTGCACAAGAAAATCGACTTAAAAAAGCCGTTGTAGCTTTAGAACGTGGTTCGGCTCAATTGTTAAGTCTAGCTCTTCGTCATGTTGAAAATTATATAGATTCTCTAGGCAAATATGAATTTGAGTTTGATGAAATTGTCGCTGCTACTCAGAGTACCCTTTTAATTTACATTGTGACGACACGGAGGGGCGGCAAAGCTTTGATTGTCAATGAGAAGGGAAAAGTTAATCAAGTAGAACTTGCTGATTTGACGGCTGTTGATTTAGGTTATACTTTGGACGGATTAGCAGAACCACCCAGTGGCTATTTAGGCGCATATTTTGATTGGCGTGAAAACCCAAAAGATACTACTGCCTGTACCCAATGGTTTAATGCTTTAGAAGAAACAACGGCATGGCTATGGGAAGTGGTTATGGAACCCTTAATTCAAATTATACCTAAAAAAACCAAAGTAACTCTCATTCCAATTGGATTGTTAGGTTTACTCCCCCTTCATGCCGCTTGGACAGAGGACAATAATACGCCCACCGGAAAACGTTATGCTTTAGATGAATTAACAATAAGTTATGCCCCAAATGCACGTTCTTTAACCGAAGCCAGAAAAGTCGCGCACAGGGTGACGGCTGACCGTATGTTAGCTGTCGATGAACCCAAACCCGTTACCAATGACAAAGGGGAAGCATTGCCCTTGCCGAGTTCTGAATACGAAGTACAAACTGTGGTTGCAAATTTTGCACAGCCTCAAATTTTCAAACATGAAGCCGCCACTCGCCAAGCGATATTGGACGCTTTAGCCAATTGCACGGTATTACACTTTTCTTGTCATGGTTCTGCAAATTTAGAGAAACCGTTAGAAAGTGCTTTAATCATGGCTAATAACGAATCTCTCACCGTCAAAGATTTCTTAGATTTACGCTTAAACGGCGTGCGGCTGGCAACGCTGTCGGCTTGTGAAACGGGTATACCGGGAATAGAATTACCGGATGAAGTCGTCAATTTACCAGCTGGGCTATTACAAGCGGGTGTCGCTGGGGTGGTGGCTTCATTATGGTCTGTCAGCGATATGTCAACGGCCCTGTTAATGACGAAGTTCTATCAAAATGTCACCACGCTTTGGCAAGAACAAGGAACACAAGCATCAATTGCGCCTGCCTTACAAAAGGCACAGTGTTGGTTACGGGATGCGACTAAACAAGAATTACAAGAATGGGCTAATCAATTATCCTTGAGTCCCGCGCAACGTATGCAATTCATGGTTTTATTTAACACAATGCCAGAAAGGCCCTTTAGCTCCCCTTTTTATTGGGCAGCTTTTTGTGCCATTGGTCAATAGGAGTTTATTTATGTCATTTAATCACCAAAATATTCAAGCCTTTATCCAATTATTAGAGGCGCAGAGTTCTCTGTTATCAAGTCAAGACAAAGTTGACCTCAAGCAACTGGGCGAAACTTTACCCAAAGCCATTGAGCCAATCTCAAATGCGATTGCTGCTTGGTATCAAGATCGCCCTCACATTCTGAATACACAATTGGCTATTATGACCCCATTGTCTAGCAATGATATTACAAGGGGTGCTGGCGGTACTCCCCCTCCTGAGATTACTCCCGAAGATGAGAGAAAACTCAGGGAACAATTAATCAACGCTATTCGACGCAATACCCCCGCAGCTTCACAGGAGTCCAAGCCTAAAACAGATTCTAGTCAGTCATCGCGTTAGTTTAAACAGTGGTGGGCAAAAAAACACGTTGCTCACTCTACATGATTCAGTCATTACCCTAAAAATTCGGAGGATTTATGAAAAATGACAATGATATTAGTCATATAAAAAAGTGTGTTGGGCAAGAAAAAAAAGAGTCTCCTTTAAATCGTGCTTTAAGATTATTTGTGACCATAGGTGTTCGGGATTTTTATCGTTCCCAAATTTTATTTGGGAACGCACTGCCCAGAAGCTTTGCTTCGACAAGGTTGTTTCATTGAAGTTTTCTGAGATTGAGCGATTCTTTTGGTGTTTCTCGA
>JAUCGK010000267.1 GCA_030378085.1 Candidatus Parabeggiatoa sp. HSG14 | reverse complement strand
GACACCCCCCTAACCCCCCGTACACGGGTGGAACCAAACATCATTCGACACTTTGCTTTTTCTATTTTGGGACTTCCCCCTGTGTACGGGGGGTTAGGGGGGTGTCCCCAAAATTCGTTATAATCAGTATTTTTTTAGTAACTACTCAGCCTGATTCATTATTTTTTAAGAGGGCAACCATAAAGGATTGCCCCTACAATATTCAATAAAAGGTAGGGGCAATCCCTTGTGGTTGCCCTGAGTAGTCACTTTTTTTAGCGGAGTCCAAAATTTATTTTGGAAAACGGAGTCCAAAATTTATTTTGGAAAATAATACAAGGCAATAACAAAAAATGGAACATATATATCAAAATGTCTCATCAAACACTTTTAAATAAAATGGAACAATATATGATAAAAGCCCTAAAATTTATCGGTATTTTCTTATTTGCCATCATGCTTAACGGATGTGAGGAGGAGGAGGATGGCACGGGAGTTATATTGGCGATTGCCGCAGCAGGTGCCGCAGCCGCCCTTCATAACGAATTGAAAGATGTTGGAACCGATGCATCGGATGAAAACGGTACGTCATCAGAAGACACTTCCGAAACCGCCCAACCACATTTTACAATAAAATCGAAGAAATATGATGGCAACAGTGATGACCTTTTAACTGCTGGTTTTGGACAAAATTTACCAACAACGGTATTCAGAGCAACTGATGCTGGTAATCCTACGGCTGCCGAAATTCGCAAAGCCACTATCATTAATCAACATCAAGCATTGCAAGATATGCGGACTGAGTCAGGTTATGGCAGTTTATATGGGCCTTCTGTTGCAACTCGTTTTGAGGGCAAAGTTGCTGGCAAAGAATACCTTGCTTATGATGACGATGGCAGTGGACAAAAAAATGTCACCATGATGGTACAAGTACCAGATAATTTTAATCCCAAGAATTCTTGTATTGTCGCTGCACCTTCACCAGGTTCACGGGGCGTATATGGAGCGATTGCAACAGTGGGAGAATGGGGTTTAAAAAATCGGTGTGCAGTGGCTTATACCGATAAAGGGACTGGTAATGGTGTCCATGATTTATTCACGGATACCGTTAATTTAATTGATGGGAAACGCGGATATGCTGATGATGTTGGCAATCAAGCCAATTTTAGGGCGCAAGGAACACCAGAGATGGATTTAGCCGCCTATAATTCAACATATCCTTCCCGTATTGCTCAAAAACATGCCCATTCACAACAAAATCCTGAAGCAGATTGGGGGAAAAATGTTCTGGATGCGGTTACATTTGCGTTTTATGTCCTTAATCTTGAAGATAATTTTGGTAAACCCACAACAACTTCAAGCGATGGTGAAGAAAAAATGACCATAAAATCGGCTATTACATCAGCGAACACGATAGTCATTGCATCTGGCACTTCAACAGGGGGATCGGCTTCTTTACGAGCGGTGGAACAAGATACTCAAGGTTTGATTGATGGAGTTGTTGTTGCTGCACCGATAATTACGATTGATTTGCAGAGTGATGAAGGAATCACTATCCAGCAAGGTAATAAAACTTTTAGTTATCAACGCGATAGAAAACCAGTGTTTGATGTCATTACTTATTATAACATCTATCAACCTTGTGCCAGTGCCACAACGACGGGATTACCTGAACGTTGTACTGCTTTGTACAGGAAGGGATTATTGAGTGACTTTAATTTAGATCAACAAATTATTGAAGCACAAAATCTGCTGAATAAGTATGGCACATTGGAAACAACTAATGCCATTGCTCATAATTACGAAGCTGCTTTTGTTTATGCCAGTTTTTCTAATTTATATGCCAATGCTTATGGTGGCTTTAGTGTTGTTGATAATTTATGTGGCTATAGCTATGCAGGCACAGACACAGACACAGACAGTAGTCGTGAAGCATCGCCGATTGCCAAAAATCTTTCTGATTTAGCTGATGATTTTCAAATGGGTAATGGAATCCCTCCCAGTAGCGATACCCATCTCATTAACAATAATGGTAATAACGGAGAGGGCATTAACTTTCGTCATAGCATTAATGCTAACGGTATACAAGATGGCTATTTAGAAGGCGCGTTATGCCTGCGACAATTAGCAACGGGTAGAACAGGAATCACTACAGGGAGTGGTACTCCCTTAACAGGAATAGCATCAGCCCATTATCAACGTGTTCAAGAAGGAATTAAAAAAACGTTAGCCAGTGGTAATTTGCAGGGAAAACCAGCGATAATTGTACAGGGACGAGATGATGCGCTGGCTCATGTTAATTTTAGTGCGCGTGCCTACTATGGTTTAAACAAAAGTACCAAAAGTAATAGCAAATTGGCCTATATTGAAGTTAAAAATGCCAATCACTTTGACGGTTTGAATCAACAGAATAATGTAGGTAGCCAAATTCCCTTGCATTATTATCTGAGTAAAGCTTTAGATAGTATGTACGATCACTTAAAAAATGATGTTAATTTACCTAAAAGCCAAGTCATTCCTACTGTTCCAACAGCAAGCACAGGAAAGCGTATGCCAAAAATAGCAGGAGACGGGAGTTGCCCGATTACATTTAGTAATAAGGTGTTAACGATTCCAGAGTGTTAATCTGCCAGGATTATGTTCGTTTAAGAATTATGCTTCTCGATCATTAAACCTGCCAGGTTTTAAAAACCTGGCAGGTTTGGACATTCAAGTTTTAGAAGTTATTAAGTCCTCATTCTTTAGATTCCACCGGTTCCACCGGTGGCTATTCACATTTAACCCCGTTGGGGTTGAAAAACGTTTTCCAATACGTTAGACCACCGGTTCCACCGGTGGCTATTCACATTTAACCCCGTTGGGGTTGAAAAACGTTTTCCATCCCGTTTGATTTTTCACTTTTCACTTTTCACTTTAATAATATGCAACAAAAATCTTCTCATGAAATTTCTCCAACAGCGCAAAGTATTGCAATTATTGTTCGCACTAAAGATCGTCCTCATTTACTCACGCGTTGTTTACAAAGTTTAGCAGAGCAAAAAAGAATACCCAATGAAGTCATTGTGGTTAATGATGGGGGTGTTACCATTGATGAAGTGGTAAACAATTTTGCTGATCTGAATATCCAATTGATTCACAACAAAGACAATCAAGGACGGGCGCGAGCTGGTAATCAAGGTGTGCAAACTGCTAAAAGCGATGTGATTGGCTTTTTGGATGATGATGATCGGTTTTTGTCTGATCATTTACAACGTTTAGAAAAATCCATGCTACATTTTGATGCTAAAGTAGCTTATTCAGGGTGTCGTTTGCACAAACGAGATATGTTAGGAGACGAAGTTATCCTTCAAGAAAAGGCGATAGGTCAATTTAATGATTCTTACGATGCAATTCGTCTCCATTATGAAAACTATATTCCCTTGATTAATTTGTTAATTGACCGTGCTTTATGGTTAGAAGTGGGAGGATTTGACGAGTCTTTTGATATTTTTGAAGATTGGGATGTTTTACTACGTTTGTCTACACACACTTCTTTTTATCACGTCAATCGCATTACCACTGAATATGCTGTTTGGGGAGCTACTCAAAGCACCCAAAGAACAGATCAAGCACATTGGCGGGAAGCCTATCAGCAATTTTTTGAAAAACATCTGATACCTTTGCCTGTGTCTGAACAACTTCAATATTTAGCTGAATATTGGCGACTTAGCCAAGAACGGCGCAACACTGTGCAAGACACTACTCAGGAAAAACAAGCCCTACAGTTGGAACTTACTCAAAATTCACAAAAGTTAGAACAGTTGCAACATCAAATAGCCAACACTGAAACTCAAAGCAGCCAATTACAATCTGATTGGATAACCAAGTATCAGCAATTACAATCCGATTATGCGCGATTACAATCTGATTGGATAACCAAATATCAACAATTGCAATCGGAAACGGCTCAACAAATTTCACAATCACAATCGGCTTATACGCAACAAGAAAAACATTTCAAGCAACAACAAGCTGAAATGCTAAAAACAATTACAAAACAAGAAAAGCAGTATAAAAAACTGCAAACAGCCGCTAAGCAAGAATACCAGCAGTATCAATCATTACATAATACCTTGCATGAATTGAGCAAGCAAATAGCTGTTGGCATGACAACAGAAAACATAGGAAAAACGTTACAATCACGACCAACTGCTTATGCTTTAGCAATCTCAACTGGTGGTGTTATTGATGATTATTATCGACTTGTCAATTGGATTCGAGATAAAGCGAATAATGCTGATTTGGATTTAAGTGCAGTAAAAAAGAGAGAAGATCACGGCGAACAAAACGAAATACCGTCTCCCCAGTCTTTGTCAGATGTTTATCCTACGTTTATGAGTATCGCTGGCAATACAGAAAATCCATCCTTTATGGAAGAAGTCAATGAAGCCGGTACAATGCCTTTTATGTTAGGGCCTGGCGCAGTATTGGTGTTTACGGTTTATTGTACTTTGAATGATTTTTTCCGAGTCGATATTTTGTTGGGAACTTGTTTACGTATTAATACCTGTCAAGTGCGCGTTATCATTCGTGATTTTAATACTAAAACGCCATTGCGTGTTTTTTATACGGAAGCATTAGAAATCTTTGATAATCACTTTCATCCGTTTGGTTTTGAGCCGTTGATTGATTCAGCGGGTAAAACTTATCAGATTGAAATTGATTCTCCTGATGCGAGTCCACAATCGGCGGTTGCTGTTTGGTGTCATCCTAAAAAACCACAAAGTCATTATTCCCAACAATGGACAGAAGCAGAAGTACAACGTTCACCCCAAATGTTACCTCATTGGGTACAACAAAGCTTATTAGATTTTCCTTTGTCAGCTCAATTGTCCGTAAAACCAGCCATTCACACTTTTATGGTATATGGTATTACTGAATCCACTTCTTTTTTGAATGTGCATGTATTTTTAGGACGATTAAGTCATGCTTTGAAACAAGCTGAAACAAGTGGGCAAGTGATAGTGTGTGGGCAAGTGAATCGTGAGCTTCGGCAATACTGCCAACAACATCAATTGACGATTTTAGATGACACCAAAAACCATCTTGAATTGACAGCTATACTTTCAAATTGGCACAAAATTCAAGAACAACAAACAGAATACTTATGGTGTTGTGAATTAGAGGCAATGCCACAAATAGATATTGTTGAACGAGTGATAGAAATGTTTGCAAGCAATGCTAAAGCCAGTTTGCTGATACCAATGGAAAAACACGTAGATGGTACAATTCGAGCAGGCTATGCCTCATTAATGCGAGACGGTTTTTTGCAGACTACTGCAGCAGGTGCACCTGCTGATCATCCTTATTATGGTTATCGGCGTACAATTGAGGCAGCAAGCAGTTTATTAATGATTATCAAAACAGCGTGTTTACCTTCTCTGGATATGGACGAGATAAGTGTTTATCGTACAGCCATGTATCAAGTGAGTGAACTTATTTGGCAGTTAAAGGCGCAGCAATACGAAACACTCTATGAAGCAGCACTCTGTTATGAACACGACAAACCTTATCCTGAATTTACTGAACAGGATTATAACCATGACAATCACTACTTTTATCAACGTTGGAATAACAAACTACCAACACATGTCGCTCCCTTTACGCATCTAGGTGATCTGCTTAATCCACTTGGACAACCTACTGTCTTAATCATTGATGCCACCTTACCTACGTATGACGAAGATTCTGGTTCATTGCGCCTTTATACTTTGTTGAAGATATGGGTATCATTAGGTTATCGAATTACTTTCTTCCCAGATAATCTTGATAGTCAATTTCAATATCGTCATGCCCTTGAAGCTTTAGGTATTGAAGTATTTCACAGTGATTATGGTATTCAAGATGTCATGGCTTATCGGCAATTTGATTTTGCGTTTATCTGTCGGGTAGATATCGGACATCGTTATATACCTCATGTGCGTTTATTGTCACCCAATACGATCATTTTTTATGACACGGTGGATATTCACTACATTCGTGAACAGCGTCAAGCAGAGATAGAAAACAATCCAAAACTTGCTGAACACGCACAAACCACGAAACGCAAAGAATTATCCAATTGTATTCTGGCAAATCGGGTGATTACAGTCACCGAAGATGATGGTTATCACTTACAAAAAGAATTACCCAATCTCACATTCTCAGTGCTACCAAATATTCATCAACAGCAACCATTGCCTGATACTGGTTTTGAACAACGAGATGGCCTTGTTTTCATTGGCAACTACAACCACCTGCCTAATGAAGATGCCATGTATTCTTTTATTGAAGAAGTCTTGCCAAAAATTCATGCCCGTCTCCCTGATGTTTGTCTTTATTTGATTGGGAGCAATATGAAAGACAAAATGAAAGCGTTAGCAAATGAGCACGTTAAAGTGATAGGTTGGGTAGATCACGTAGAACCCGAATTTGCTAAACGGCGTGTATTTGTATCTTATTTGCGTTATGGGGCAGGAATGAAAGGAAAACTGGGTCAAGCATTATCTGTCGGGCTACCTATTGTCACCACCACAATTGGTGCTGAAGGTATGGGACTTAAAGAAGGGGAAACCGCTTTGATTGCAGATCAACCAGATAGTTTTGCAGAAGCAGTGTGTCGTTTATACGAAGATTCTCTATTGTGGGAAAAACTCTCTCACCAAGGAAAGGCGTATATAGAAAAAAATTATGGTGATTCAGCGGTACGCAATAAACTGCGGGATTTATTAGAAGAGTAGAGACACACGGCTATGTGTCTCTACAGGAGTGCAAAATTTATTTTGCGAGGGAGGCTGTCTGTCTCTACAGGAGTGCAAAATTTATTTTGCGAGGGAGACACACGGCCGTCTTCAATAATTTCTGATTATAACGAATTTTGGGGACACCCCTAGGCTGATAAAAATATAATTTACTTACAAAACAAAATGTTACGGCCAATAAATAGAGCCTTTAATCGTAAATCATTGATTTTCAGCTTATAAAAACCAAAAATATGACATCATACACTAACTT
>JAUCGK010000475.1 GCA_030378085.1 Candidatus Parabeggiatoa sp. HSG14 | reverse complement strand
CGAGGACAAATTTTTGCCAATTTCATTAGTGATATCTCCCTATAACAAAAACCTATTGATTTCAATAGGTTTACCTACTTGTGGGTAAAGGTTAGTTAATTAAGGAGGGGATTTAGGGGAGGTTGTACTTTATCCAAATTCCTTAGCTACTTTTGTGCTTTTTTTGTGCTTTGTACTGACAAGCCTAAAATTGATCGTAGTAGCCTGGAATACGTTCTTCTAAAAATGAGTCTGCTTTTCTACCAACCCCGCCTAAACCTTTTAGTTGAAATTGTAGAAAAACACCAGTGGAATAATCAAAATCATTATCACTAATGGTGTTATTATTGATGGTGTTGTTATTATTGTTACCATCATGCTTATTGTGGTTACTCTCTAAATAATGTCGTGCGATAAAGCGTACTGCCCAACAGCAACTGCTGTATTCTAAACCACTAAATACTTCCATTGTTTTTTGGTCAGGTAAGGAAAAATTCCAACGTCCTAAGATATTCCAACGTGGTGTTAATGACCAATGAAAAGAAAGATCTGTTTGTTCTAAGCCTAATTTTTTTTGTCCAAATGGTTCATCACGTAAACGGTAAGACAGGTTGAAAATACGTTCTTCATCAGGACGATAACGCATACGCAATACAGTATGTTCAGTATTGTTGATATGTGGATCCCATCGAAAAGTTGATGACACTCGCCAATTTTTAATCAGTTCTGATGAGAGTTCTGTCACAATGAGGGAAGATGAAGTCGTTTCTGTTTCTAGTTGAGGTAATAAAGCAACGCGCCTATCCCGAAAATAAAAAGCTTGTCCAGCACTGGCACGTAAATATTCTATGCCAGTATCACTCCCTAGTAAGCGTGAACTCATTCCTAAGCTGATTTGATGGGCATCGTCAACCCGATCCGCACTACTGAAATTGTTGTCACGAAAGAGTTGTCCAAAGGATAAGTCATAAATGCCAGTGTCAAAAATAGGAATATCGTTTTGATCTTTGTATGGCGTATGGCGATAAAATAAGCGTGGCTCTAAAGTTTGTACTAATTCTGTGTTTAACAAATTAATATCGCGTTCTAAAAACAAGCCACTATCAGTACTAAAAGTAAATAAAAAACGATTGGGTGCTGTATCTTCGCCTGGATTTACATTGTTTAAATTGTAGTGGGTGTAACGTAACGATAATTGCGGTATCACAAAAGTGCCTGGTGTGCGCCAAGGAAAACTGAAAATGGGTTTCATGTCTATGCGATTACCAGTGGGTCCTGTCGTAATATTACTATTACGGTCAAAGCGTACCAATTCTGCTTCTAATGCCCAATTGAATTGACCATTTTTTTCGGGTAAAGCAGTTTTGAATAAGAATTGGGGTAAACGTTGATAAGGGCGAGCTGAAGCTTCAGCAGCCAACGTTTGAAACATTTGTAAACGCCCTATACCTAACCAATTGTTACCATAATAATACAAATCACCACGCCGCTCTAGGTGTGTCAAGCTTGCTGTGCTGATATTATTGCCTAATTCTTCAAAATAACGCCCATCAGAAACGTCGTTAATATTAATATCGGTAAACAATCGTTCTGTGATTTTGCCATTATGTCTAAAAGTGAGTGAAGTAAGACTCTTTTCTAAGACACTATCATAAGGCATATATTCAAGTTTCAGGTTACCATCTGAGGATTGCGTTAAATAACGAAATTCGTTTTGTACTAAAAAACCTCGTCGTGACATAACACGGGGAGTAATCGTCCAGTCATAATTGGGAGCCAAGTTAAAAAAATAAGGAATACTAAATTCAACCCCCGTTTTATCAGATGTCCCTAAATTAGGTGCTAAAAGACCAGATTTACGCTCTCCAAGAGGAAATGATAAATAGGGCGTATAAAATACAGGTGTGTCTAAAAGACGTATCGTTACATCACGGGCTGTACCTTCTTCTGTGGTATTATCAAGTGTCAGAGAACGGGCATCCAAACGCCAGACTTCATCTTCAGGATCACAAGTTGTTAAATGGGCTTGTTCCAGATTAATGATGTCATCAGATTGTTTAAGCAGCTTATTAGCAAATCCCCGTATTCGTTGATTTAAAAACCAATATTTGGCGTTATTCATTTCGCCATGATTTTCAGAATCCAACTGAATTTTGTCGCCACTAATAACAAAGTTTTTATCCCAAAAAACAAATTCATCATCGACATTAATTGCATTTTTTTTAATGTCATAAATGACTAATGAGGCATTCAATATCCGATCATCTCTTTGTACCAAAACATTACCGCTACAAGTAGATGTCCCCAGTTTTTCTTGAACAACGGTACTATCAGCAAATAATCGAATAGAATCATTTGCTAGTGGTGGTAACACTGGGCGGGGTTGCGTTATTTCAATAAATGGTTTACATAAGGCAAATTCATCCACAGATTTAGATTTATCGGCAGCTGTAACAAAAGGGTTACTCAAAATCAATAACAAGATGAAAGTCGTTTGACGGTATCGCACAATGGTTATATATCCTTAATTGTATTTTTCGTGATAAATAGCAAAGCCTCGCAAGCTTTCTAGCAAAATCCAAAATAAATTTTGGACTCCAAACCAACAGTCTAGCGGAATCCAAAATTTATTCTGGTGGAGTCCAAAATTTATTTTGGATGATTTGCACACCCATCCTAATTATATTAAATAACTGATATACTGAGTGTACTTCAAAATTATAAAAATAAAATATGTTACTCATTTTCAATGGATTGCATAAAATTTTTAGAAAAGAATGGCTTGGTATTTCTTCGATAATGATTAATTAACAATTATGTCTACACCTTTATTCAAATCTCAATTACAAAGTCTTTTATTAATCCAGCGTGGTAAAGTGCGTGATATTTACGAGGTTGATGATCAACATTTATTGATTGTGGCAACCGATAGAATATCGGCTTTTGACGTAATTTTATCAACACCGATTCCCGAAAAAGGGGCCGTATTAACAGCCTTATCAAACTTTTGGTTTAATTTTACCGCATCAACAATATCTAATCATCTCACTGATATCGCTTTAGAAGATGTATTATCAGATGAGGGCGAATATCAGCAAGTCCAAAAACGGGCTGTGATTGTTAAAAAACTCAAACCATTACCCATCGAGGCTGTTGTTCGTGGTTATTTAGCAGGATCAGGATGGAAGGATTATCAAAATACAGGAGCTTTATGTGGTATTACTTTACCACAAGGTTTACAACTTGCCGAACAATTACCCACTCCTATCTACACACCCTCCAGCAAAGCAGACATTGGTCAACACGATGAAAATATTGATTTTTCTAAGACTTGTGCATTAGTTGGTGACGATTTAGCAAAGCAAGTACGTGAAATCAGTCTCGAAATTTATACGCTTGCCCGTGATTATGCGGCTACTCGTGGTCTCATTATTGCTGATACCAAATTTGAATTTGGTATTGATGCTAACGATCAATTAGTTTTAATTGACGAGGTATTAACTCCCGACTCTTCACGTTTTTGGCCTATTGATCAATATCGCAAGGGCATCAGCCCCCCCAGTTTTGATAAACAATTTGTACGCGATTATCTAGAAACCTTAGATTGGAATAAAAAACCTCCCGCTCCCAAACTACCCTCTGATATTATCAACAAAACAGCAGCCAAATACAGGGAGGCGCAACAACAGTTAATATCATAAATTTTGGAGTCTCAAACCGTTAAGCTTTTTTAAGTAAATTGGAGTCCAAACCTTTAGGTTTGGGCTTTCCAAAGCTAAAGCTTTGGACTCCATAAAATCCTATTTTTCTATCTATTAAAAATAATCACTTAAATTTTATATATTTTTTTAAGAAAAATTACATTTTCATAATATTTGTAAATAATTGGTTTTATAGAATATAATTTGATTTATTTTAATAGGAATGACTGAGTTCATTAAGTATAAAAACCGAGAAAAATATGAATAAATTTTATAATAAAAGTCAACAGTTAAATTTAGAAAAATTAAAATCTTTCTATAAACCTAGACGCGCAAAGCAACAACCAATTTACTACAAAACCGAATGCATAGATTGTAATCTTATTTTTAGTGTGAGGTGGGAACAGAAATATGTTGGTATATTGCCTACATATACTCTTTGCCATAAGCCAAAAGAAGTATGTCCTTTTTGTAAAGGCAATCATACAAACACTTTGAAAATTAATGAAAAGGAATATATTTCAATTAACGAACAATGGGATTTGGTTGTTGTAGCTGAGACGGATAGTCATAAAATGGATGATGACTCTTGGACTCAATGTCAAACATAAGGTGGGGAAAAATAATCTACCCAAAAATCTCGTCAACACAGGAGTCCAAAATTTATTTTGGAAAGTTTAAATTCCTTTATTAATAAGTTCTATGGTAAATAAGACACCCTTCATATTCCTACAAAAGTAGTGAACAGTTTGAGGAAAAAAAATATCAGACGTGACATAGCGACAGAGGTAAAAAAGCATATTATCTCTGCTAAAAATAAAAAATCAAATAATTAAAAAAAGGAAAATCAGGTAGTTGCTAGGGGAATAGCATCGAGCAAGGATTCAGTCCAATGCTTATTTAACTTAGTTTGAGTAAGTATTTCAATAGGAGCTAGACCTTTTCTTTTGCCCGTTTTATAAGGTCTATTGTTATGAAAAAACATAATTAAATTAAGTGTTTCTTGAGTTATTTGTCCTTTACAACTGTTTAAATAAGGTCGTATGAGAGAGTTCACCATTTCAATTAATGAAGAAGATCGTACCATTTCGTCTAGTGAATCAAATACTTGTTTAACAATTATATCAACTGGACTATCTAATAAAGATTCCGCATAATTTACCCAGAAATTAAGCTCGTCTTGGTGATAACGTTTTGATGCTCCCTTAGTTTGATTACCAAGATGTTGGTGTTGCCAAGCCAGACAAAGATAATTTAAAGGTTTCGTTGCGAGCTTGGTTGATAGATTTTGGTAAATATCGGAAACTTGTTGATAACACAAGATTATATCATCAATATGTTTTTTGATAGTAAAAGTTTGCTCAATGATTTTTTGGTTTTGTAATTCCTCTAAAAATGAAATGATTGTCAATATATCACTTTTAACTGTTTGTTTCTCGTTAGGTCGTCCTTCGCTGTTGAAGAAATATAATGAGGGGATTAGCATGGACAATGATTCTTTAAAGTTCTGTTATAAATCAATACGTTCAGAGCATTCTTGAGCGGCTTGTTCATACTGTTTGAGGCGTTTTTCTAAATGAGACTCTGACCGTGCATTATAAAATTTGCACAAACGGTCGTGTTCGTAGAAAATAGCCGCATAAGCTTTTTTTTCAAATTTGTCTTCGAGGTTAAAGTTTTTGCGCGCAAAAACTTTAACCTCGAAAGAAGTCTAAACAACCCTCTGAACTCGTGAAAATGGTCCGAATACCAAGGTAATTGTGGGTATACTACATCAATACCACTCGTGATCCCTTTACCTCTATCGCTCGCTAATGCTTTTGCAATGAATTGATTGAGTTTAAGCTCTTTATAGTGATTTTGCCAGCTTTTAGATGAACGGTCTGGTGCTAATTCAATTTTTAAAATAGCCGTACTTCTTGGTTCTATTGTAATTAAAATGGGACAATCTAGTGCGAAAATCTCATCGCTCAAATAAACAATGTGGTTTTCCTCAGATGAGGACAACGTATCTGGTAATATTTTTCCATATTTTGTGAGGAGTTCGCTTATCATCCCTGTAGAATTTTTATTATAATTCAATACTTTGAGTATTTCAGAAATACTAGAAATAGAGCATTTACCTTCTAACCTTAAAAGGATAATAAATGGTTCAATATCCATTTGATAGTTTGAAATGTTGCGAGATTCAACACGAAACATTTCACTTAAGTATATCAAACTGGCTGCCATTAATTGGTAAAGAAATGTCCTTGATATATTATATTTTAAAGCTAAATTTGTCATACTGCCGTAAGTTCCCATACAAGAAAAACCGGCCTTAATTATGTTTAACCTTGTTTCAGTATCTAAATCTTTTCGTCTGATGAATTTCATTTTTATTTATTTCTTTAATTAAGTGGAATTTAATTTGACATTTGACCATAATGAAATTTTTTAGTCAAGACTGTAAACTGGAAAATGAAGGGTGTCTAAAGTTTTTGCCGAGGCAAAAACTTTAACCTCGAAACAAAACTTTTAACACACTGAAAAACCAAGGCTATCATTTTGAACATAACTTCGGTCATGGATCGCAGCATTTATCTAGTGTTTTTGCACACTTGATGTTGGTTGCGAATCTAGTTGACCAACTTCAAGGACTTTGCTGCAAGCTATTTCAGCAAGCTAAAACGAAAATGGGCAGCTACGTTCGTTTTTGGGAACGTTTTAGAGCTTATTTTTTGACTTTTAAATTGCCTGATTGGGTAACATTGTACCAAGCTATTTGTTTATTGCCAGTTGTCGAATTACCTGTATTTGATACTTCATAACCTTTTATGAGTTGGTTATGTTTCAATTTGAATCGGTCTTGGTTTTGTCAGTGTGTTATCTTCAAATTTAGTCAATCTCAATTTTAAAAAAAGGGGTAATTTATGCCAGGTATTCGTTCGTCTTATGGTTTTTTGCCTTTTTGTCAACTAATATAATCCTTTTTAGCGGGAACACCTGACCTTTTTTGATATCGCTTCCATGATCAGAAATAATTTGATATAATGGTCCAACTCGTTCGCTTAATCCTTTCAGAATTTCAGCAATCACTTCTCCTGTTGACTGTTCCAATACTTCCATATGCAAAATTGTCATGTCTTTGTGGTTTAATGGTAATTTAATTTTTCCATCGTATAAACTTGACCGAGGAATTCCTATAATCAATAAACATTTTAATTTTCCTAATGTCTTACCGTTCGGTTAATAAATTTCAACTTTCTATAATTTCCAAATTTAGAGAGAGAGAGATGTCAAGACCTAACCGGTCCATAATATCCACTTGCAATTCCGATAGTGGTGTTAAAAACCTAAAAA
>JAUCGK010000266.1 GCA_030378085.1 Candidatus Parabeggiatoa sp. HSG14 | reverse complement strand
AAGTAATAGCGTAAGGAAAAATACAAGTCAATGAAAATCAGTTAGTTAAATAAATCCTGCATTGCGTGAGCATAAAATGATGGCAAGTGGTAGTAAAACAATTTTTCCAAAAAATCCGATTTTTAAAATTTACAAAAATAACGAAAAATTCCAACACCAAAAAATTGTAGGTATTAGGAAAATGTTTAGGTTAGGTAATTAGTTGGAATTGAAGATTGAGATGAGGGGAAAAATGAAAGGTATTTAAGAGGGGAAAGTAAATATAAATATAAAAGAGTGGGTCGTGTGCGAATCGAACGCACGACCACCGGATTAAAAGTCCGATGCTCTACCGACTGAGCTAACGACCCCGATAAAGTGAAAACATTATAATCATGTTTAATAAAAAAAGCAAGTTTTTTTTGTATTTTTTTTTGAGAGGATTG
This sequence comes from Candidatus Parabeggiatoa sp. HSG14, assembly GCA_030378085.1. GTDB lineage: Bacteria > Pseudomonadota > Gammaproteobacteria > Beggiatoales > Beggiatoaceae > Parabeggiatoa. Next base: position 6,605 of record JAUCGK010000266.1, on the reverse strand, counting down.
GAAGTTGAAAATTGAATTAATTTTTAACTCACTTCTCGTTTCACAACGAAAGCGTCAATGCCATTGAATTTAAGCCTTGGAGTCCAAACCTTTAGGTTTGGAAGTCTTTGAATTTAATCTGAATCAGCCAAAGCTGAAGCTTTGGACTCCATCCAATTTCCAAAAAAAATTATTTTTATGGTACAAATAATTCTAGTACATCATTTAAAAAACGCATTCCATTATCTGTAGTCTTTATACGTTGTATTTCCTGTAAGCTTTTTTCTTGAGCGTTTTTTAAATGTTCAAGATTTGAAATTAACCATCCTTGTGCATACGCTTTTTGTAACGGTTTTTCTATACATTCCAAATTTAAGCTGGTACTTTCTGTAAATTCTTGAGTCGTAAATCCCTCAAATAAGCGCAAAGCGTTCATCATAAATTCAAGCGCAATATCTTCAGCCGTCAGTATTGTACAGCTAGTAATCGGATTATTAGCAGACTGTAAATAAATGTCAGGGTGACGTTGTTTATGGTAGCGGGTAGTTGTACCTTGCGCGACATCAGTGATTTTAGCGTGTGCGCCTGCACCTATTCCTAAATAATCACCAAATTTCCAATAATTCAAATTATGTTGACATTGGTGTCCTGATTTTGCGTAGGCAGAAATTTCGTATTGGAAATAATTTTGCTCAGCTAAATATTGTTGTCCTGCTTTTTGTATTTCCCATATTAAATCATCGTCTGGTAAAAGGGGGGGATGTTTATAAAATAAAGTATTAGGTTCAATAGTTAACTGATACCAAGACAGGTGTGAGGGATTAAATGTGAGAGCAGTGTGTAAATCTTCTAATGCCATGTCAACAGTTTGTATTGGTAAACCAAACATTAAATCTAAATTAAAATTATTAAATCCCGCTTGTATTGCAAGTTCGATAGCTCGTATTGCTTCAATGTGTCCATGAATACGCCCTAAACGTTGTAGGGTACTCTCATTAAAACTTTGTATGCCTAACGATAGACGATTAATACCTATTTCATAAAATTCTTGAAAACGGACACTATCGACTGTACCAGGATTGGCTTCTAATGTAATTTCAGCATTCGCTATGATAGGCAATCGCGAACGTACACCAGACAATAAGGTATCAATTGCCTCAGGTGACAATACACTGGGAGTGCCACCCCCAATAAAAATGCTATGGACAGTACGCCCCCAAACACGAGGTAAATCTTGCTCTAAATCAGCAAGTAAAGCTGCTACATAATCATTTTCCGAAAAATCATTACGTATTTGATGGGAGTTAAAATCACAATAAGGACATTTGCGTACACACCAGGGAATATGAATATAAAGACTTAAAGGGGGAGGGATAGTCAATTTCATTTTATAAATTCCTAATTTCAATTACTAATTTAAAATTACCCAAAATTTAAACTTGAAACCGCTTATATTTTCAGGTTAATCTAACATTTCGCATAAAAAAATTGAGGCAAAAAAGTTTTGGCAAAATGTCCCGTATGTAATACTCGAAAAGGTAAAAGAAAATGCCTTGTTACAGAAACAATTATTTGTAGTGCATGTTGTGGTGATACTAGAAAGCTTGAAACCTGTGAAGGATGTTCACATTATCAAACACCCGAATCAAGGCGACGCTATAACACGGTTCCATTTCATACACTAGAAGTGATGGCGGAAGATACAGAAATCCAAGAACAAGGTTTAGTTATTGAATCAGCATTGTGCGCTTTTGATGATACTAATGGTAGCCAACTCAGAGACACTACAGTTATTAGAGTACTTGAATTATTATTAAACAAGTATCACTTCAAAGACAGTGATGTTGATTCAAAAGATGAATTGTTATTGCAGGGATTTCAACAAGTTGTTGATGCCATTAACGAGAAATTATCGGATTTGTCTGATGAAAACCTCACGAAGATTATTGGGGCTATTCTTTTTGTGGCAAAGAAAAGATCAAAAGGGAAAAGAGAATATTTACAACTCGTTCATCAATATGTTGTTGATCCGACAAATTAAGCAGTTTTACATTAGGAACATGCACAAAATAACTTCGACAACTAAACCTGATAGGTTTTAAAAACCTGTCAGGTTTGCCCCTATGGGTAAATTATTTCATGCACATTCCTTACTGCTCAGTTTTGGAGTCCAAGATAAATCTTGGAAGTCACTTAATTAAATTTGCCAAATATTTTTCTTAAATTATTAAATTACCAAATCTTATGAAAACCATCCTTGTTGTCGGCGGTGCTGGCTATATTGGCTCCCACATGGTTAAAATGCTGCTGGATAGTGGTTATCGTGTTGTTACATTAGATAATCTGTCAGGCGGATATCGAGAGGCTGTTTTAGGGGGTGACTTTGTATTTGGCGATATTGCTGATAGTAAAGGATTAGATCGCCTATTTGCTGGCTATGCGTTTGATGGGGTGATGCACTTTGCCTCGTTTATTGAAGTGGGAGAGTCGGTACGCAATCCAGGTAAGTATTATCAAAACAATGTTGCTGCTACTTTAAATTTATTAGATGCAATGGTAGCGCATAAAGTCAATGCCTGTATCTTTTCCTCCTCAGCAGCCATTTTTGGCGAACCCCAACATGTCCCTCTTAATGAACAACATCCAAAACAACCAATTAATCCTTATGGTTTATCCAAATGGATGATTGAGCAAATTTTAGCTGATTATGATCATGCTTACGGATTAAAATCCATTTGCTTACGTTATTTTAATGCGGCTGGTGCTGATCCTGATGGGCTACTTGGTGAACGCCATTTGCCAGAAACTCATCTTATTCCCTTAGTTTTACAAGCCGCTTCAGGGCAACGTGAATCTATAACTGTGTTTGGGCAGGATTACGATACACCTGATGGTACTTGTATTCGTGATTACATCCATATCAATGATTTATGTCAAGCCCATTTGTTAGCGTTAGAAAAACTCTTAGCAGGTAGTAAGAGTACTGCATATAATCTTGGCAATGGAGCAGGTTTTTCTGTAAAACAAGTGATTGATGTGGCTAAAAAAGTGACAAAGCAACCCATTTCAGTAATTATGGGAAAACGTCGTGCTGGTGATCCGGCTCGCTTAGTTGCCGATTCAAAACAAGCACAGACTGTATTAGGCTGGCAACCTCAATATGCAGACTTAGCTACCATCATTGCCCATGCCTGGCAATATGAATTAAAAATGAAAAATAAGGAATGAGAATTAAATAATACCCAAAACTAAACCTGACAGGTTTTCAAAACCTGTCAGGTTTGGCATAAAGGTTTTGGAAGCTATTAAATCCTCATTTCTTAAGTCTTGAGTGACTTTGAAAACTAACATGGATTTATTTAATCGCGTCAACAAGCACTTTTCTGCCAATATCGAACTGACAACTCAAACCATACCCAGTTTATCTCCCGCTATTGTTCAAGCGGGAGAAATGATGGCAACTTGTTTGCAACAACAGCATAAAATTTTGGTTTGTGGCAATGGTGGTTCAGCAGCACAATCTCAACATTTTTCTTCTGAATTACTCAACCGTTTTGAAAAGGAACGGCGAGGTTTACCTGCTATTGCTTTAACCACCGATTCTTCTGCCCTGACTTCAATTGCCAACGATTATGTTTTTGAAAAAATTTTTTCCAGGCAAGTCGAGGCATTAGGACAAAGCAATGATATTTTGTTAGCACTCAGTACCAGTGGTCACTCGCCCAATGTATTTAAAGCGATTGAAGTCGCTCACAACCAAAACATGTTTGTTGTTTTACTCAGTGGGCGCGATGGTGGCAACATAACAACTTTACTCAAGAAAAATGATGTAGAGATTCGTGTGCCAACCCAATCGACAGCACGTATTCAAGAAGTTCATTTATTAGTTATTCATTGTTTGTGCGATATTATTGATCAGATATTATTTTGACAATGTCACATTATTCCAAAATTTATAAGGAATCCAAAATTTATGGAGTCCAAAATTTATTTTGGAAATGAACCAAAGGAGTTATTTAAAATAATGTTAAAAAAACGCAATTCTTTTCTCAACCGTTTTCAATGGATCGGGATATCAGCCCTTATTGTTTTTTTGATACCACAAGCCTATGCAAGCGGGGGCAACGATAGTATAGCAATGGGTTTTTTATGGATCGCTGTTTTTTTACTGCTGGCAAAAGCGTCCAGTTTAATTGAAAAATGGGGTCAACCGGCAGTACTTGGCGAATTAGTCATGGGGGTTATACTGGGCAACCTCGTACTTTTTGGGATAGGCTGGTTTGAGTCAGTAAAGCATGATCCCATTCTTTTCTTTCTCGCTGAACTTGGAGTAGTTGTTCTATTATTTCAAATTGGTTTGGAATCTAATATCCAAGAAATGCGTAAAGTAGGATTACGCGCTTTTTGGGTAGCCATTTTGGGTGTCGTAACACCTTTCGTACTGGGCTATTATGTCGGTATGTGGCTAATGCCAGGATTGGATACTAATGCTTATCTATTTTTAGGAGCCACCTTAACAGCAACTTCTGTCGGTATTACGGGCCGTGTATTTCGTGATTTAGGTAAACTACAAACACGAGAAGCACAAATTGTCTTAGGTGCAGCCGTGATTGATGATGTGATGGGTTTGATTATTTTGGCAGTCGTTATTGCGATTGTCAAAACAGGGGCTGTAAGTACGATGGAGATTGGTACGATAACAGCAAAAGCCTTCATATTTCTCGTGGGCGCACTTTTCTTGGGACAATTATTAGCTCCCTATATTAGCCGATTTTTTTCTCTCATCCACACTGGCGTTGGCATGAAATTTACTATTGCCATTAGCTTTTGTCTTATTTTCGCTTATCTCGCTTACTTAGTACACCTTGCCCCTATTGTAGGTGCTTTTGCAGCCGGTTTAATGCTAGTGCCTGTTCATTTTAAAGCATTTGATAATCCAGCCATTACGACTGAAATAGAAACTGCCGTGAAAAATGCGGACACCAAAACACAAAAAGAGGTAAAAGGTATTTTAGATCGTTTTAATGATCATCACGTAGATCGCTTAGTTGAACCACTAGGACATTTTTTAGTCCCACTGTTTTTCATTATGACAGGACTACAAGTCAATTTAGAAACCTTATTTGACTTGAAAATATTGGGTATTGCTTTGGTGATTACAATAGTTGCATTTATTGGTAAACTGGTTTCAGGCTTAGCGGCAGGTTCTGTGAATAAATGGATTGTTGGTTGGGGAATGGCTCCCCGCGGCGAAGTCGGATTAATTTTTGCCATGATAGGCAAACAATTGGGTGTTGTATCTGAAGAAGTGTTTTCAGTCATTATCATCATGGTGATTTTGACCACACTATTAACACCACCAATATTAAATTATTTACTACGTAAACAACAGTCTGCGTAAAAAAGCCCAAATTGAAATTTGGACTCCTTATGTTGGAGTCCAAACTTTAGTTTGGTAATATAAAGGAAATTTTAATATGAACAATCAAGAATTACTTGAAATTATTAAACAAGCGGCAAAAAACAAGACAAAAATTCTTCACCTGTTTAATAAGAGATTAACAAACTTACCCCCTGAACTTTTTGAGCTATCCCATCTTGAAGAATTAGGACTCAGTGGTAATCAGCTAACCACTTTACCGCCCGACATTGCTAAACTCTCTAAACTCAAAGTCTTATATTTAAGTAATAATCAATTAACCGAATTGCCCTCAGAAATTTGTCAACTGTCTCATTTGAAGTTGCTCTATCTCAGCAACAATCAATTAACAGCATTACCTTTCAAAATTTTCAAACTCTCTCATCTTAAAGCACTTTATCTCAATGGCAATCAACTGACAGTACTGCACTATAACATTTCAAAATTATTCAATCTTTGTCTATTAATGCTTAATGACAATCAATTGACAACATTGCCGAGGGAGATCGGTAAATTATCTCACTTAGAAATATTAAATATTGATAATAATCAGTTAACGATTTTGCCCCCAGAAATTTCCAAACTATCTCATCTAAAACAACTTTACTTGAGCAATAATCAATTAACCGCCCTGCCCCTGGAATTTTATTTGTCTAACCTTGAAAAACTGACACTTTTTGAAAATTTACTACCGATTCAGACAGACTTTTTAAAATTAGTTAATCAACCTGCTAAAATTATCAATTATCTAACACTACAAATATTGAAAGAAAAATTAGGAGAAGAAAAGAAATATGATGTTATCATCAATATTCTAAGTAGTTTGTTAGTGGTTACTATTGTTATTATTTTGCTTTTATTAAATATTTGATTAAGTTATATTTTATTGCATACTTATTGCTAATATAACATCTTGCTTAGCAGCCTATTGACTAATCTCTTATTTTTTCAAAATGGCTGCTTTGCATAAATTTCCTCTATAAAATCAATCCTTATTAAGGTTTTAATCCTCTCCTTAATGACTGGCAAAAAATGTCTTGCTTGAGAGCGCAACGAAGTAACGGAACGTTCAACCCACCACCAATCTATTATCTATTGATACTTAAATATTTTAAAAAAATTACCAAATAATTTGGCTCTCTGGTAATTTGCGTGGTTTGTAACTAATTGATTGCAAAACATATATTTATCTTCCATCAAAATAGAA
>JAUCGK010000265.1 GCA_030378085.1 Candidatus Parabeggiatoa sp. HSG14 | reverse complement strand
ATATTTAAAATTTTTATGTGATGGTTAAAATAGTTTTTCACTTGTTAAACACTGTTTTTATTTATTATTTTGACTTCAGTTTCATTCACTAAAACTTTATAAATTTATTTTTCTATACTCAAAATACTTTTCCATCATTTGCATTCATTTACATTTGTGCTTTCCTAAATTTTTCTTATCCACTATTTTTATTCCACACCCTTTTTCAAATCAGCCAATCATAGCTATCTTGTAATAATTTTTATAATTTTTTATGTCAAAAAGTAACCAACAAAATATTTCTGACCATACACCTGTGATGCAACAATATCTCCGTATTAAAGCGGAATACCCTGATATGTTGTTGTTTTACCGGATGGGAGATTTTTATGAATTATTTTTTGAAGATGCCGGCAGGGCAGCCCGTCTTTTAGATATTACTTTGACGGCTCGCGGTAAAAGTAGCGGACAATCTATTCCAATGGCGGGGATTCCATTTCATGCCATAGAAACTTATCTTGCCAAATTAGTACGTCAAGGTGAATCTGCCGTTATCTGTGAACAAGTAGGCGATCCAGCCACAAGTAAAGGACCTGTCGAACGTAAAGTCAGCCGTATTATTACCCCAGGTACTTTGACTGATGAAGCATTATTAGATGAACGTCAAGAAAGTCTTTTAGCAGCGGTGCATATCATTGAAGAGTTAATCGGAATTGCGACATTGGACTTAGCCAGTGGACGATTTGCCTTGATTGAAGTACAAGGGCAAACTTTACTCAATAGCGAAATGGAGCGGTTGTGTCCTGCTGAATTATTAATCAGCGAAGACAGTCGTCTTAGTTTACCAACTATCACACTACGCAAACAACCTCCTTGGTATTTTGAGTTGGATACGGCACAACGATTACTCACACAACAATTTGGTACTCGTGATTTATCTGGCTTTGGTTGCGATCACCTCACTATCGCGCTAAGAGCTGCTGGCTGTTTGTTACAATATGTGCGAGAAACGCAACGTACCCAATTGCCCCATATTCAAAGCTTGCATTGGGAACGACGTGAAGAGAGTATTTTTTTAGATGCCGCCAGTCGGCGCAATTTAGAATTGGATAGCCGTTTAATTGGACGACGTGAACATACATTAATTAACATCATGGATGAATGTGCAACTCCTATGGGAGGCCGTTTGTTACGTCGTTGGTTACATCGTCCTTTGCGTGATATCCAAATATTACGGGCACGTCACCAAACGATTGGTGTATTACTTGAGCAACAATGTGTTGATATTTTCTACCAACAATTACGAGCTGTGGGTGATATTGAACGAATTTTAGCACGGATTGCTTTGAAGTCAGCGCGTCCTCGTGATTTAACGCAATTACGAACCGCACTCAGCGCATTGCCAGATTTGCAACAACAATTAAAACCGCTTGATGCTCCTCTTATAAGAGACTTAACAAAGAAAATCGGTGTTTTTCCAGAATTACAAACATTATTACGTGCTGCTATTGTAGAAAAGCCGCCCCTATTACTGCGTGATGGTGGGGTTATTGCACCGCATTATGATGCTGAATTGGATGAATTACGTAGTTTAAGCGAAAATGCGGGGCAATATTTATTGGATTTAGAAACCCGCGAACGTGAACGTACTGGAATCGCTAATTTAAAAGTCGGTTTTAACAAAGTACATGGGTATTATATTGAACTGAGTCGAATTCATGCTGATAAAGTCCCCGCTGACTATATGCGTCGCCAAACGCTCAAAGCAGTAGAACGTTATATTACAGGTGAATTGAAAAGCTTTGAAGATAAAGCACTGAGCGCGAAAGAACGTGCGTTGAATCGGGAAAAATATTTATATGATTTATTACTAGACAAATTACTAGAATCACTTTCTGATTTACAAACGAGTAGTGCTGCTTTAGCAGAATTGGATGTGTTAAATAATTTTGCAGAACGAGCAGATACTTTAAAATTTTATCCACCCGAATTTACGGACAAGGAATGCATTAAAATTATTGAAGGACGACATCTTGTAGTGGAGGCTGTACAAGATGAACCATTTATACCTAATGATTTGCAATTAAATAGGCAACGTCGAATGTTAATTCTTACTTCACCAAATATGGGCGGAAAATGTCTTAGTCTCAATAGTCTAGTATTTACTTCTGAAGGTATACTTCCCTTAAAAGATATCATGCCACTATCGGCCATAAGAAATCATTTTGAACCATTCAAAGAACCTATCCAAGTAAAATCTTTAGAAGGTATAACCGAAGCAAGTCATTTTTTTTATGGTGGTAGACAAAAAACCATTAGAGTTGAAACAAAGCGTGGTTTTCTTTTGGAAGGTACGCCTGAACATCGTTTATGGATACGTTGTCCCGATGGTAGTGATGGTTGGCGTTGTCTCAAAGATTTAACGGGTGATGAAGCTTGTGCTATTGATGACAAAATAGAAGTATGGGGAAATCGTGTAGAAATTGATACAACAAAAGCACTCAATTTATCAAATCTCAAAAGACATTATCCTTTACCTACCCAAATGACAACAAACTTAGCTTATTTGCTAGGGTTATTAATTGGTGATGGAACAGTCAGCTATCGAAACAATTTTGTCCTGACAACAGCAGACTTTGAGATTGCAGAATCATTTCGTTGTATCATTGAAGATTTTTTTGGCTATATCGTTACACAAAGTGCAGCTAGAAAAACGTGCTACCGGGTTTCAAGTCTCCAAATACGGGTGTTTTTAGAAATTTTAGGACTCAGTTATCATACTGTTTATGACAAACATGTTCCTGAAAGCATTTTGCAAGCACCTCGTCAGTTTATGATTGCTTTCTTGCAAGGTTTATTCGATACAGATGGTTATGCTGAAAAACAATATGGTAATATTAGATTATCTACTGCGTCACACCGTTTAGCACAAGAAGTACAAATGTGCCTATTAAATTTAGGGATACTCAGTTCAGTAAAAACAAAAAAAACGCTTAAAAATACAGGTTATATGGTAAATATAGGTGGTGCTGATGCAGTTACTTTTCATAAGAAAATAGGTTTTCGTTTATCCCGCAAAAGAGAACGTGCAGAACTGGCAACTGGTAAACGTGTACCAAATACGGGAATTCCCTATTTAGAAGAAATACTCAGAAAAGTTCATAAACGTATTCTTAAAACACCTAAGAAAAAAGTAACACTGGGACAAGCCTCCAAAATACGTTCCATTTTTAGTATTTATTTACGCCTTAAACGAAATATTTCTTATAGCAAATTAGATGCACTCATCGAATATTGCCATATCAATGGGATAGATTGCTCTGAACTGGAAGAAGCACGAAAGCGACCTTATTTTTATGATCGCATTATCAGTGTAACAACGGGAGATACTGAAGTTGCGGATTTAAGTGTGCCTGAGACACATGCCTATATTGCTAATGGTTTTGTGAGTCACAATTCCACTTATATGCGTCAAACTGCTTTAATTGTATTACTTGCTCATATTGGTTGTTTTGTGCCAGCCCAAAAAGCTATCATGGGACCCATTGATGGTATTTTTACTCGCATTGGTGCCAGTGATGATTTAGCGGGTGGACGTTCAACGTTTATGGTAGAAATGACTGAAACGGCAAATATTTTACACAATGCCACCCGTAATAGTCTTGTATTGATGGATGAAATTGGGCGTGGTACGAGTACCTTTGATGGCTTATCACTGGCATGGGCTTGTGTGGAATATTTAGCGGATAAAATAGGTGCTTATACGCTTTTTGCCACTCACTATTTTGAATTAACCCGCTTACCAGAAATGTTTCACAATATTGACAATGTGCATTTAGAAGCAGTGGAACAAGAAGAAAAGCTCATTTTTTTGCACACGGTTAAAAATGGGCCTGCTAACAAAAGCTATGGTTTGCAAGTTGCATTGTTGGCAGGTGTACCTAAAGAAGTTGTTAATCGAGCTCGTTTTCGCCTCAAACAACTGGAAAGCCAAAAATTACAGACGACAACACAACAAACAGAATTATCATTACAATCATCACCGCCAACACCACCGCCAATCACCTCCCATCCTGTTATTGACAAACTTAAAAGCCTATCTCCAGAAGACATGACACCGAGACAGGCTTTAGAAGTGGTTTATCAACTCAAAGCATTGCTTGAAAAACAGTCGTGAACCTCTCTCATACCACCATGACTCATCACCGTTTTTCTTGTGCCAATCCACGGGGAACTCATCGGATTGCTTACACACAGTGGGGAAAACCTAATAATCCCCAGGTAATTATCTGTTTACATGGTTTGGCACGTAACAGTCGTGATTTTGATTTTGTAGCAGCAGCCCTTGCTTCAGACTACCGCGTCATTTGTCCAGATATTATTGGACATGGTGACAGCGATAGGTTAAGCCATAAAGAAGATTATACGTATGCTTTATTTATAGAGGATATGTTGGCTTTGTTGGCGCATTTGAATCTCAAAACAGTCGATTGGTTAGGCTCATCAATGGGAGGATTGATTGGTATCGGATTAGCATCGCAGTCTAATTCTTTTATTAAACGTTTAATTCTCAATGATATAGGTCCATTTATCTCTAAAGTCAGTTTAACAAAGGTTGCCGATAATTTGAATAAGCCACAACCACGTTTTGAAAATTTGTTTGAAGCTGAACAATTTATGCATCTCGCTTACAAAAAACAATTGGGACACTTAACTGAAGCACAATGGCATCACTTGACAAAACACAGCATCCGATTGAATCAAGATGGATATTACCGTTTAGCGTATGTTCCTAAGTTTGCCCACTTATCAAAAAAAATGGCGACAGCTAATCTAAATTTATGGTCGAAATGGGTAGTAATTGCCTGTCCAGTTTTGCTGTTACACGGTAAAAATTCTGAAATACTTCTCAAAGAAACGATTACGAAAATGCAAGTCAGTCACCCTGAGATGCAAGTTGTTACTTTCCCTGACGTAGGACATACGCCTCCTTTAATGGAAAAATGCCAAATACAAATTATTCAACAATGGCTTGAAACAAATGGATAAGTAAAGACTAAACAACTGCGATCAATAGATAATAATTATCAAAGTTTCGGGAAATCGTACCTCATTCCCGAAACAACAAAAAATCGTACTTCATTCCAAAAACAACAACAAAAAACAACTAAATTGAAAGATAAATCAAGTGGTGGTTAGGTAAATGGCCAAAAAATCGTATTACTACTCTTGGTAACGGAGTTAGTGACATTGTCCGTTGGATTTATGTTTTATATGCCAGACCTGAAAAAATAGCTTGGTATAAAGAAGGTAAACGGCTAAAAAAACAAAAAGTTGCCAAAAAAAATAGACCGAAAGAACTCAGCGAAAAATCCAAATTATCCAACTATAGCATTTCCCGATTGCGTCTGGTACAAGTCCCCTCCTTAATTAACTAATCTTTACCCACAAGTAGGTAAACTTATTGAAATCAATAGGTTTTTGTTATAGGGAGATATCACTCTAAAAGGAAACTGGCAAAAATTTGTCCTCTCGTAATGCTTGGATTTCATGGGTGTTAGGCGATAGCGGGAAAAAAATATACCCAGCACGGAGCGTCCAAACATGGGTTCCCAAATGGAATTTGGGAACCAGAACAAGGGTATTTTATTTAGTCGCAACCGCCTTACGATGTTATATAACCTTACTATTTATACGATAAAATAATTTTAGGGGACTTGTGGATAAAGATTAGCCTTAATTAAGGAGGGGACTTGTACCTGACGCAATCGGGAAACGCTATAATGGGTATTTTATTTTTTCGCTTAATGATAAGAGAGGAACTTCTCTTTAAACTAATAAAATCTAAAATGGAATAGCTAATGGGACTCGCAAAACGAATTATTCCCTGTCTTGATGTTGATGCTGGACGGGTTGTTAAAGGTGTTAAGTTTGTCAATATCCGCGATGCTGGGAATCCAGTAGAAATTGCTGAACGCTATGATCAACAGGGTGCGGATGAACTTACTTTTTTAGATATTACGGCAAGTTCGGATGCGCGTGATACGATGGTACATGTTGTTGAAGAGGTTGCTAGCCAAGTTTTTATTCCCTTAACCGTTGGGGGAGGCATTCGTCAAATAGCTGATATTAGGCGTATGCTCAATGCAGGGGCGGATAAAATAGCCATTAATACGGCTGCTGTTTTCAATCCTGAATTTGTCAGAGAAGCGAGTGAGCATTTTGGCTCACAATGTATCGTTGTTGCCATTGATGCTAAACAAGTGAGTGATGAACCTCTACGTTGGGAAGTCTTTACGCATGGCGGACGTAAATCGACAGGCATTGATGCTGTAGAATGGGCTAAAAAAATGGTCCATTTTGGTGCAGGTGAAATACTACTCACTAGCATGGATAGAGATGGTACACGCAATGGTTTTGATTTAGCCTTGACTCGTACCGTTAGTGAAACAGTGAGTGTACCTGTGATTGCTTCTGGTGGCGTGGGTACATTAGAACATCTTGCAGAAGGTGTTCTTGAAGGTAAGGCAAATGCGGTGCTGGCAGCAAGTATTTTTCATTTTGGAGAACATACGATTGCTGAAGCTAAGCAAGTGATGGCAGCGCGTGGAATTGAGGTGCGTTTGTAAAGGAAGCGCAAGGTTAAAACCGTAAAAGAGCAAAACCCTATCAGGTTATCAACTATTTTGCCAACAATAAAAATAATTGGGGTCAGAGTCACATTAATTACGACAGTTTCCTCTTAATTTTAATTTTATTCTGACCCCAATTATTTGTTTACTCAACAACCACCCGCTAAAGACGGGTGGGTTAGAGAGCTTGGCGGCTGAAAGCCGGGATACGGGGCGAATAGCCCCGTTAGGGTGCCCCTTCAGAATCCATTTTAAAATTGTCAGATGGATTAGGTTCAAAATGCTGCCCAATATATTCTTGAATCATCTCGGCTCTCTGGTAATTTGCGTGGTTTGTAACTAATTGATTGCAAAACATATATTTATCTTCCATCAAAATAGAAAAGGTTCTGTTGAAAGAAGTACTAAACATTTATATGTCTGCATTTCATTGCT
>JAUCGK010000034.1 GCA_030378085.1 Candidatus Parabeggiatoa sp. HSG14 | reverse complement strand
GAAATGCATTCCAACGCTTGAGCGTTGGAACGTGAGGCTGGGTAGTTACGAATGATTTATGGCAAATCATTATTTTTTAGAAACTTGAACATTAAGTTTCGTAGAAATACTGTGCGTAACATCAGTTATTAATTTTTTAAATTTCACTCATCCAATACTAATAAATTAAATGCTGTTCATTTTTATAATTTAGAACGACAAGCGACATTAAAATGTATACATAAGTATAGTAAAATATGAAACGGGTAAACATTTTTTGCTGACGTTGGCATGTTCATCCTTATATTAAGTGTCTAAGGAATGAGGATTCAATAAAATACGAAAGTTGAAACCTGACAGGTTTTTAAAACCTGTCAGGTTTAGCACCAAAATTTTGCAAATTATTAAATCCGTATTCCTAAGCAAAAATTAAATGCACATTTTCCTTGAATCTCCCCTTTGAAAAAGGGCGGTTAAAAAGATTTATTTTTTTCAAACTCCCTTATACATTAAGTCGAAATGGTAAGAATTATAAGGAGCTACCTAATGAGTCAAAACCAATTAATTGAAATTGAAGATGAAATCATTTACCCTGAAAGTGATGGAAAACCAATGGCTGATAATACCAAACAATTTGATTGGATAACGCATATTGTCTATAACTTACGCACTCAATTCCGAAATAACCCTAATGTGTTTATTGCCGGAGATTTACTTTGGTATCCAGTTGAAAGCGATAATAAAAATCGTCACGCTCCCGATGCAATGGTTGCATTTGGACGACCTCGGGGACATCGTGGTTCATATCGGCAATGGTTGGAAAATGATATTGCCCCACAAGTGGTCTTTGAAATTCTTTCCCCTGCCAACACTGAAATGGAAGAAAAATTCCAATTTTATCAAAATTATCAAGTTGAAGAATATTATTTGTATGATCTAGTTAAAGGGCAATTAAAAGGTTGGCTCTGTGGTGGAGGCCAATTACATCCGATAGTCTCGATGCATGGCTGGAAAAGTAAACGATTAGGAATACGCTTTGAATTGATAGATAAAGAATTGTATCTTTATCATCCAGATGATAGCCCTTTTACCACTCATACCGAAGAATCTAACCGTGCTTCAGAAGCAGCTAATCGTGCTTTAATAGAAAAACAACGGGCTGATACTGAAGCCAAAGCTCATCAAATCGAAAAACAACGAGCTAACACTGAAGCCAAAGCTCGTCAAATTGAAAAACAACGTGCAGATATAGAAGCTAAACGAGCTGAAATGGCTGAAACAAAACTTGCCCGTCTACAAGCTTTGTTAGCTGAAAAAGGTATCTCATTGAATGACGAAGATATTTTTTTGAATGGTCAATAGCAAATTAAAAAGTTTGGTAGTTCTATAGACATTCAGAAAAATAACTTCAAAAAACCTGACAGGTTTCTAAAACCTGTCAGGTTTGGTGTGTGAAATTATTTATGTGAAAAACTATAAATATACAAAGCTTCACTTTGAACTCCAATTTAGGACTACCAAATTTATTTAATGGAAAAAAATTATGAAAATACTCATGGTGACACGAGAAAACCATCCTGATGTTAATTATGGTTCCGATAAACGTTATGGCTTAAATAAAAGTTTAGCACCTGTCGTTAATGAATTAATACAGCGGGGTATAGAAGTTGGTTATTTAAGTCAAACTGATGCGGGTGAAAAAGGTATTACTTTTTTGCGTTCTTTACATGGTTGGTTAGTCAAAATATTTGGGCGTTTTTTTACCAAAACTGAATTATCACCTCTATTATGGGGGATTTTAGAACGTCTAAATATGGGGCGATTAGCTGTAAAAGTAATGGCAAGAGAACAGTATACCCATGTACATTGCCATGATTTTATTATTGCTGCAGGTTATAGAGCGTATGCGCGGGTGCAGTGGTTTGCGTGTTTGCGCCAATGCCATACAGCACGATGGGGTTTGACAGAACATGGTTTTGGTTGTTATACACAAGCATTTCATGAAGATGGAGTTCGTTTAAGTACAAAAGTCATGCGATGGTTGCGGCGTTGGGAAACTAAAATACTTTTAAAAGCACATTGGGTAACTACTCCTACACGAAATGGCTTAGCACAATTAGGGCGTGATTTATCAATTTATCCCATTCCTAGCACTTGGCACGCCGTTTATCATCCACGTCCAATTTTAAATACTTATACTAAAAGTGAAGCGCGGCAACAGTTAGAATGGGCTGCACAAGACATTTATATTATTGCAGTGGGACGTTTTGCCGAATTAAAACAATTTCCTGCTTTAATACGAGCTGCTGCCCATTTACAACATCCACATTGGAAATTAGTCTTAATAGGCGAAGGCGATAGAATACCTTTGCAAAATTTGGCGATTGACTTAGGTATTGCTGAACGTTTAGCGTTTTCTGTCACTGATGATATTGGTTTATATTATTCGGCTGCGGATATTTATGTGAGTACTTCATTAACAGAATCTTTTGGTATGGCTAATTTAGAAGCTTTAGTGATGGGTTTACCTTCTGTGTGTACGGCAGTGGGCGGTGTGCCAGAAGTATTAGGCAGTGGGGCGCGTTTAATACCTGCACAAGATAATTCAGCACTTGTTCAAGCATTACAAACATTATTAGACGATGCAAATATTCGCTACTATTGGGCACAACAAGCACGTCAATGGGCTGATAATTGGCCTGATAGCAGTACAATTGCGGATGCTTTATTGGCAATATATCAAGACAATCCCCTCCCCGATTCTACTCAACAATTTGCGTTTCCAAATATTCCGTTATTCGAGTGGCATCAACAAGTAAATCAATGGCAAAAATGCCCTTTGCCAGGTGTGTTAGATTTACCAAAACAAGCAAAAATCCTTGTCATCGCTCCCCATTCTGACGATGAAACTTTAGGCTGTGGCGGCACATTGGCTTTATTACAGCAAAACGGTTGTCATGTTAAAGTCGTTGTTGTAACGGATAGCGGGAGCAAAGGGGAACCGCTCGGCGAGAGTGATATAGATGTGGTAAAAACTCGTCAACAGGAATCAATTGCTGCCCTTAACCTATTGGGCGTTGATGATATTCTATTTTTAACCGAACCTGATGGTTATTTTCAATATACCCCTTTGATTGCAGAACAACTCACCACAATACTGGCCAACTTTGTTGCAGACTGGATATTTTTGCCCACAGCGTTAGATTATCACCGTGATCATATATCCGTTAGTTTAACGCTACTCCCATTGTGGCAACAACGCGGTTGTAAAGAACGGGTATTTTTATATGAAACATGGGCACCCGTGCCAACCACTTGGATAGTTGATATCAGCACCACTTTTACTCTTAAACAACAAGCGATACAATGTTATAAATTACCCTTACAATATTGCGATTATAAAGCAATTATCACGGGACTTATGCAATATAGAGGTCTTTATTTAAAACAATCGGGAGAATATGCGGAAGCATTTTTAGAGCTAGAAGCAAACTCATGGCAATCTGTTTTGTCACATTTACTCAGTCTTAGAAATTATCAGGAAAAATTTTTGCAATAAGAAGCAAGCGTATCATTAATCCATTGTAATATCCAAAATAAATTTTGGACTCCATGAATTGTAACATCCAAAATAAATTTTGAACTCCAAGAATTGTAACATCCAAATAAATTTTGAACTCTGTAATACGCGATTATTGGAGTCCAAAATTTATTTTGGTTGAAAAAATTGATTTTTAGTTAATTTTAACTGATAATAGCTCTTAGCTATGAGGTAAACACTAAATTTAAGTCCCTACAAACACGGTATTTCTTAGATTTTATAACAAATCCTTGAGATGTTGGCAACATTGGGAATTATTATGAAAAAAACTTGGTTAATTTTACTCCCTTTCATTATATTAATGTTAGGTGCATGTGTGAATGTGCAAGAAACCAAACCCCAAAAAACACAATTAGAAATTCGTCAACTTCAGACGCGTTCTTATGACACTAAAGATGTCAAGATGGTTATGAAAGCGGTTATGCATGCATTGCAAGATGATAACTTCATTATTCAACAAGCTAATGTCGAGTTAGGTTTACTAACCGCACAAAAAGAAGTCGATTTAATCGAAAAACCAACAGACTTTTCTTGGAAAGAGACGGCAATTGCAATTGGTGTTGTGGCTGTTGTAATTGGGGCTGCAATAGCAATTCTTGGTAAAAGCGGTGGTTCAAATGAATCACATAGATCGCATGGTTCGGGATTAGATTTTGATAAAAACAACACTTCCCCCAGTTTTAAGAAAAGTGCCATTACTGAAGCTTCTGCCAATATAAGCGATTTTGGGGAGCAGACTCAAGTTCGTATGAGTTTTCAACTCAAAGTATTGGATAATCAGGGTGCCACAGCGGAAGTAAAACAAATAGACCATGCAAAATTCTATCAAGATTTTTTCTCAAAAGTTGATAAATCTGTGTTTTTAGGCAAAGAAAATTTACAGTAATTGCTAGTAATTACGATAGGGATTGCTTATAAAAAATATCCTATAGCTTTTTAGATAAATATTTTGGCCTGAAAACCTGACAGGTTTTTAAAACCTGTCAGGTTTAATACCTTAATCGCTAGTAATTACGATAGGGATTGCTTATAAAAAATATCCTATAGCTTTTTAGATAAATATTTTGGCCTGAAAACCTGACAGGTTTTTAAAACCTGTCAGGTACCTTTTCTAAAATTCTACAGTGATTGCTATTTTATTCATTCTGATTTCAAACAATATCTGGAAATCTTAAATATGACTACAAAAATACCTTTACCCTTACAGGGAATCCTTTATGTTAGCATTCTATCAATGAGTCTTAATGGATGTATGACAGCGGCTGATCATGCTAGACAATTAGGTTCTGAAGCTGATCGTGAAATGACAGTTGGAATTGTGCAAAAAGAAATTAGGAAAGGCATGTCTCAAGCAGAAGTTGCTGTGGCACTTGGTTCACCAAATATTGTCTCAAGAGACAAAGAGGGTCTTGAAACATGGATATATGACAAGATCGCCAGCGAAGTTTCCTACTCCAGAGGTGAAATGAACACAGGAATCCTTGGGATCATTATAGGCGGAAGTCGACAAGCTGGAGCCTCAGCTCAAACTCAAAAAACCTTAACGGTTATTATCAAATTCAACGAAGGCGTTGTAAATAACTTCAGTTACCACAGCAGCAAATTTTAGGAGAATGTCGTGAAAAAAACCTTGTTTCTGGCCTTAGTGTTATTGATACTTGGTGCTTGTGTGACACCACCAAAACCTCAAAAAACTCAATTGGAAGTCCGGTCCATGCAAACGCGCTCTTATGAGACTAAAGAGGCAAAAATGGTGATGAAAGCTGTTATGCATGCTTTACAAGATGATAACTTTATGATTAAACAAGCTAATGTTGAATTAGGTTTGCTAACCGCCCAAAAGGATGTGGATTTAAATAAAAGTCCTTTTTCTAACACTTTTCAGAGAGCTTTCTCGCAGGATGCGCGTTTTCAAAATAATGCTGTTACTGAAGCTTCTGCTAATATCAGTGAATTTGGCGAAAAAACGCGCGTTAGGATTAACTTCCAATACAAAATATTGGATAACAAAGGCGTTGCCATGAAAATTAAACAGATGGATGATTCTGGATTTTATCAAAAATTCTTCTCTAAAGTGGATAAAGCCGTTTTCTTAGGTAAAGAAAAGTTACAATAAATAACCTGGATTCTGAGTACACTGCTATTTTCCTGCTCATAATTTTCCTGACATTTTTGGTAGCGAGTAGAGACACACGGCCGTGTGTCTCTACTTTCGTTTCAAATTTATTTTGTGAGTACCCTTGGCAAAATGAATTTTGCACTCCCGTTTGGAAGTTCTTTGCGTAACATCAGTTAAATGACTATTGAAATAAAAAATATGTTAACAGATTTGAATCAAGCAGAGGTATTAGTAACAGGCGCAACAAGCCAAATTGGACAATGCTTACTACCACATTTGCAAGCCGCAGGTATTACGATGACAGCCATTAGTCGGCAACCACAATCAAATACTGCTTACATTGTTTGGCAACAGTCGAATTTGCAAATTTCACCTTTATCCATTAGCCAGTCTAGTCTCTTATTCCATGTCGCGCCTTTACCTTTATTACCTCCATTATTGACTCATTTACCTAATAACGCGCCCTTAAAAAAAATTATTGCTTTTAGTTCAACCAGTTGTTTTACTAAAGCTAATTCTCCTGATCCAAAAGAAAGAAGAATAGCAACACAATTAACTGAAGCTGAAACTGCATTAATAACTATTTGCCAGGCGCGTGACATTGCATGGACTCTGTTTCGCCCTACTTTAATTTATGGATGTGGTATTGATAAAAATGTGACTTTTATTGCCCGATTTATTCGCCGTTTTGGTTTTTTCCCATTAGTAGGACAAGGAAAAGGCTTACGCCAACCAGTACATGCCGACGATTTAGCAATTGCTTGTGTACAAGCCTGCCTTTCTCCAAAAGCAATAAATAAAGCATATAATTTAAGTGGCGGACAAACATTAACTTATTATGATATGGTTAAGGCTATTTTTCACCATTTAGGTAAAAAACCACGTATCATGTCTATTCCTTTACCTCTTTTTAAATTTACCACTCGTTGTCTTAGTGGGTTGCCTACTTATGCCCATTTATCAGCGGCTATGATAGCGCGAATGAATCAGGATTTATGTTTTGACTATACAATGGCATACCATGATTTTGGATATCAACCGAGAACATTCAGTGATACCGATATGGGATTTTGATATCCTAATGCGAATTATTAATTATTAAATGCAAAGATAAATATGTTAGAGAAAATTATTTTTTCTGAGCATAACTAATTCATTGATTTAAATAAATATTATAAATATTAATTCGCATAACCAGGTAAAAAACAATATGATTCCTACTTTAATGGCAATCGCTTTCTTAGTGTCGGTATTATTGACATGGCATTTTAGCCGCCCTGAAACTGTTTTTTGTATTCTTGATGAGCCGAATGCACGTTCTTTGCATACTCGCCCTATCCCTGTCAGTGGTGGGATAGCAATATGCATAGGATTTACGATAGCTGCTACCCTCGCTTGTTGGTATATTGTTCCCACTCAAAGTTTTTTTTTAATATGTCTCAGTGGATTATTGGTTGCAATTATTTCTTTTATTGATGATTGTCATCATGTTTCTATCTTATATCGTTTGATAATACATTTTTTTGTAGCTTATCTTTTATTATGGCAAGGTGAATTTAGGCTCACTTATTTAGTTTTACCGGGGATGCTTTGGGAATTACCATTATTTTTACAAATCAGTGTATCTTTCTTATTTATCGTATGGATGATTAATCTCTATAATTTTATGGATGGTATGGATGGTTTTGCAGGTGGCATGACTGTGTTTGGTTTTACTACATTGGCAATATTAGGCGGATTAGCAAATCATCAATTATTTATGGTAATAAATCTCATTGTTGCTTGTGCGGCTGGTGGTTTTTTAGTATTTAACTTTCCACCTGCTCGAATTTTTATGGGTGACACTGGTGCATCTAGCTTAGGATTTTTAGCAGCCGCTTTTAGTTTATGGGGCAATCATGAAAGAATTTTCCCACTGTGGATAGCATTACTTGCGTTTTCCCCATTTATTGTCGATGCAACTGTAACATTGTTACGACGCTTAGTACGAGGTGAAAAAATTTGGTTAGCACATAAATCTCATTATTATCAGCAATTAGTCCAATTAGGTTGGGGACATAAACGCACTGTATTATGGGAATATGTCTTGATGGCAGCATGCAGTATTTCTGCTTTGTTTATCCTTTATTTACCTATTTACGCACAATGGATTTTATTAATCGGATGGATTTTTGTTTATATGTTACTCATTTATTTAGTAAATCAATTAACTGATGTTACGCACTGAATTTCTTAGCCTTGGGATTTATTATTTCAAAGCTTTGTGTATAACGATGAGAGGCTTGGGGAAACTTTGTGCGTAACATCAATGAGTCAAAAAAACCTCGTATATTTTAAAAAACCACGAGATTTATTTTTTAGTCACTGATGTTACGCAGATAGCTTCCAAACTGGAGTGCAAAATTTATTTTGCCAATTGGAATGCAAAATTCCTGATTATAACAAATTTTGGGGACACCCCCTAACCCCCTGTACACAACCCCCCGTACACAGGGGGAAGTCCCAAAATAGAAAAATTAAAGCAAAGTGTCGAATGATGTTTGGTTCCACCCGTGTACGGGGGGTTAGGGGGGTGTCCCTAAAATTATTTGAAGTACAGTGCGTAACATCAGTTAGTCATCAAACATTGAGTGATAGATTTCACTAAATTGCGTAACAACGTAAAATAAGCTTCCTTACCTGGGGTTAATTCCATGCCTAATGGATCCAATATTCCACGCTGTACCGAAGTATTTTCTATGAGAGTCGTTATCAAAGTCGATTCCAATTGTGGTTCACTGAACACACAACGCACTTGTTGCTTTTTCAGATGATGACGTAATTGATACAAACGTTTAACACTCAAGCGTGTTTCTGGAGAAAGGCTAATGGAACCGACTGCATTCAATTCATAACGATGCTCAAAATATTGAAAAGCATCATGGAACACTAAAAAAGGTATATGCTTGATAGGCATCAATTGGTATTGCAGTTCTTGATCAAGTTGTTCAAGTTGTTTAATCAGACGAGTGGCATTAGCCATATAGTGAGACGCATTTTTTCTATCAATCTGACTTAAAGAATGTGCCACTGCTTGCACGATTACTTTAGCATTGCGAGGATCAAGCCAAATATGTGGGTCTTGTGTATCTTGTGTATGATGAAAATCGCTATGACGATGTGTTTTCCAAATACCACCCTCCCTTATTTTCAATAACATTAAATCTGGCACATCCACTAAACGCAAAATTTGAGTTTTACTGCTGAGTGTAGAAATGATTTTTTCCAAAAATGTCTCAACATTAGGACTTACCCAAATGACGAGATTAGCAGCGTGTAATTGCCTGACTTGAGAAGGCCGCAAACTATAATTATGTGGAGATTCGCCTCCCCGTAACAACATCAAAGGTTTATCCACTCCAGCCATCACACCACTCACTAACGCATGAATAGGCTTGATTGTTACCATGACTTGTGGTGGCGCATCATAAGCTGAAACTGTGAAAGTCAACATACTGAGTCCTAAGATAAAATACTTCAACATTTTAGAAATTCCTCTTTATTCCTCGAAAATAGTGAGTGTAACAAAGTTCTACCCACTCTACGTTTTAACTATAGAAAAATGATTTCAGATAATATTTTAA
Organism: Candidatus Parabeggiatoa sp. HSG14; assembly: GCA_030378085.1. GTDB lineage: Bacteria > Pseudomonadota > Gammaproteobacteria > Beggiatoales > Beggiatoaceae > Parabeggiatoa. The sequence continues at coordinate 18,669 of JAUCGK010000034.1, read as the reverse complement.
TACAAATCCGCGATGTCTATGTACAATTTCAACAATATACTGCCTTACAAAATATATCATTGGATGTACGGCGTGGTGAAATTATTACCTTGATTGGGCCCAATGGGGCAGGTAAATCAACGTTAGTACGAGTCGTTTTAGGTTTATTAAAACCTCAATCAGGTCGCGTATTTCAACAATCTGGTTTATGTTTAAGTTATATGCCACAACATTTAAATATTGATCCGGTGTTACCATTGACAGTTGAACGATTTCTTACCTTAAGTGGCGTTAAAAAAAAGACAGCTATTCAACATATACTTGGGGAGGTGGGAGCTACTCATGTTTTTAAACGCCCACTACAAAATATTTCTGGTGGTGAAATGCGGCGAGTTTTATTGGCACGCGCTTTATTACGTGAACCTGATTTATTGGTATTGGATGAACCAATACAAGGTGTTGATATTACAGGACAATATGAATTATATGAACTAATTGCCAAAATTCGCAAACAGCGAGGATGTGGTATCTTAATGGTATCACACGATTTACATTTGGTGATGGCAGCAACAGATTTGGTCGTTTGTTTAAATCAAAAAGTCAGTTGCTCTGGACATCCAGAAGCAGTAACTAAACATCCCGCTTACTTAGAATTATTCGGTGCAAGAGCAGCACAAGATTTAGCTATTTATACCCACCATCATCAGATAATAAAAAATAAAGAATGAGTTTTCGGAGTCCAAAGCCAGACCTGCCAGGTTTTAAAAACCTGGCAGGTCTTTAATCCGAAAACTTGAACATTTAGAGTATAAAATAAATTATGGAAATGTTTTACATAGATGATTTTTTGTGGCGGGCTTTATTGGGTGGATTGGGAGTCGCTCTCGTGGCGGGCCCCTTGGGTTGTTTTATTGTATGGCGACGCATGGCCTATTTTGGCGATACGCTCGCACATTCCGCATTACTAGGCATTGCGCTGGGTTTTTTACTGAATTTGAGTACTAATATAAGTACTATCAGCGTGTGCATTGCAATTGCTTTATTATTAGTGATTTTGCAACAACAAAAACGCCTTGCCACTGACACATTACTAGGCATTTTGGCGCATAGTGCCTTGTCTATGGGATTAATAGCACTTGCCTTTTTACAGCAAAGTAAAGGGTTACGGATTGATTTATATGCATATTTATTTGGCGATTTGTTAGCAATCACTCGCACCGATTTATATTGGATTTATGGGGGAGGCAGTTTAATTTTATTGTGCCTCGTTTTTATTTGGCACTCTTTATTATCAATCACTATCCACGAAGAATTAGCACAGGTTGAAGGTGTACCTATCGTTTGGACACGTTTACTTTTTATGCTGATGATTGCTTTAGTCATTGCTATCGCCATGAAAATTGTAGGAATTTTACTGATTACTTCCCTATTAATCATTCCGCCTGCCACTGCACGTAGTTTCGCTCATACTCCAGAACAAATGGCAATATTGGCAAGTGTAATAGGTGGTATTGCTGTCGCTTTGGGTTTATATATGTCTTGGCACTGGGATACACCAACGGGCCCTTCGGTAGTTGTCGCAGCGAGTTTATTGTTTACATTAACTTTTTTATTACCTCGTCGTATTGTCAATTAATTTTATGTTGGCATGACATTGTATAACATTCGGTATAATTTCTCCTGCATTAATGACAATAATATCACCTGCGTTAAGTTCTTCCAACGGAACTTCAAGTTCAATTCCATTTTTTAGCAACCAAACTGAACAAGGGAATGAGTACAACGAATTTGAAAAAACAACAACGAATCTTACAACAAAGTGAGAGAAATTCGTTGTTTCTTTTTAAATTCGTTGTACTCTCTTATACATTCGCTATTTGTTGTATTTATCAAAAAAACTTTCCCACCTTTTGACATAATTTTCTCTACATTCTTTAACTAATCTAATAGGTTTGGGAACCAGGATAAAAGCTAATCCCTTGTTTAACCAACAGAATATCCGGTATGTGGCCTCTTATAGGGCGGATGATAAGCCAACACGATATCTTCCTTGGGTACGCTTAATGCCACTAATTCCTTGGCGATTCCGATTTCTGTGCCATCGTGCTGTATCCAGATTTTGCCATCTTTGATATCGAGATGTAATAAACAACCATATATCCGTTGATCATCGTCCCATCCAATACTGCTTAATTGGTAGTGATCATGTTCATGATCAAAAAGGATTTGTACATCAACATTGCCATAAGAGGGCTTAACGCTGCCGTAATCTTTTATAATTTGTTCAATGTAGGTGCGATATTGTTCTATTTTTTCCATTTCACAATTTCCTCTTTGTTAATATCATAAACAAAATATTTTATCCGATTCGCTTTGAGGGAGGCTTGAGTCAGTTGTAGCCTGAAAAAAGTATTGTGTACTTCAGACGGAACAGCTAAATATACAATACGTTCAGGATCTTTCTCCTTTAAGATTAAGCGATAATGGATGAATTGTCCCACTGCGGTATGAAATTCGGACATGAAGGATTCTTGAAGAAAACTTTTAATTTCAACACAGATAGTTTTGCCGTTTTTTTTGGCACCAATCATTTGTTCAGCACCTAAATCAGCATACAAATTAGTTTCACCAAATTGAAGGACTAAAGGATCATCAGTAATTTTCCAACCTTCTTTGATTAAAGAATTTTTGACCACGTTATGGTACATATCTCTAGCGGGCATTTTGATTTAATTCCTTATGGTTAAGCAAGTTGTGGTAGATTTTACTGTCATTCTATTTACTCTATCTCATTGGGCTGCAATCACGCACATTACTGAAAATATCTTCGTCATAAAGGTCAGCAATATCAGCTTGTTGGTGAAATATTTGTAGGGCTTGCCAAAAGTTCTGTTGTGGCTTTTCATGGTGAGTTGGGACTAACATGGCAACCACTTCACTATGACGAGTCAATTTAATCGAATAACCTTGTTCAACCCGTTTCATGATATCAGCCCAATAATTAGGGGCTTGGGTAATTGAATATTGTTTATTTATCATGTTGATATGCCTTTTGTTTTTATCGAATTTAGTACAACAGATTGAAAGCGAAAAAACTATCTCACCTTCACGAGCCGGAACGTTCCTCTTTTCTGTTAATATAACTACAAGGATTACTTATAATAAAGGATTAATATTGTGATGGTAGAATATTTTAGGGATTTCTATTATTGATATACTTCAAACGTTCAAGTTTTCGGATTATGAGAATATACTAAAAACGCTTGCCAAACCTGACAGGTTTTAAAAACCTGTCAGGTTTTAAATCTGAAAACTTGAACGTTCAGAGTATAAGAGACATTTTGAAAGTGAAGTACAAACTTAAATTATCAATTGATATTTAATGCCCTAACAACTTGCAAAAAGTTTATCCTTTATTATAAGTAATCCTTGTAGTTATATAGCGAAAAAACTATCCCACCTTCATCGGCTACTTATGCTGATGTGATTTATCATGTTTTTTTGAGCATAGAAATAATAAGGTTATGATAGGGGGATATGTTTTGTCTGGCTGAGTACAACGAATTTGAAAAAACAACAACGAATAGTAGAAATTCGTTGTTTCTTTTTAAATTCGTTGTACTAGATGGAACTATGATTGAGATGAATCCTATGTCTGAATCAGAATTTACAGAATTTAAGAATTTACAGAATTATTATGTCAGTCAATCATTTTCATCCTGTTAATTCTTCAATTCTGTTAATCCAGACACTTAGAAACACTGCTAATATGAAAAACATAGCAATCCCAATACTAACAAGCCCTGTTATCTTAGAAGCAAGAGGCATGGTTTGACGGTGTCGCCAAAGATATTGCCCAATTAGCAAAGCAGATAGCAAAAGGCCCACAATGACGCTACTTAGCGAATTAAAAATAGCTGTAAGTATGAAAAATATCCCACAACTCAACCCAATCAGCCCAAATGTCATGGCAAGATAAGGCATGATTTTTCGATATCGCAAAAGATATTGCCCAACCAACAAAATAGACAACAAAAGCCCTACAATTAAACCGCTTCTAAAAAAATCTGTGAGATTATATCCCGCACCACCTACAACACTTATTTTTAGTAAATCAAAAATAACTATTGATATGAGTGGTATTGCACAACCTACCCCAATCAACCCAAACAGCATAGCAAGATAAGGCATAGTTTGCCGGTGTTGCCAAAGATATGGCCCTACCAATAAAATATAAGATAAACAGCCAATTATGATGCTGTTACGAATGACTTGTTCCTTGTAATTAAAAACATTCCCTAATAATATAATTGCAAACGGTAAAATAAACCCCAAACCCAATAAAACCAGAGAAATTACGATTGGTTTAACCTGTGAATCATTTTCCGGTTTTTTCTTGGTTGGTTTTGTATGTTTCTGTTCTGTTGCTTGATGTTTAGTCCTTGATTCAGTCTGTCGCTTCTTTATCGGCTGTTTTTCTTCTGCTTGAGATTTAGGGACAGGTTGAGGATTGTGAGGGGCTTTTATACTGTCGGTTGCTATACTTTTTGCTGTTTTCTTAGGTAACAAGGCTGTTAAACTGGTTAAGACAGTATTAATGTTAGGACGATCTACCGGATCACTTTCCACACAATCTTCCAACAATTCATGCAATCCGGAGGCATCTGGTAAATATTTTTGCCGAATATTATCTTGAGGGCGTTTGCCAGTGAATAAACGATATAAAGTTTTCCCCAACGCAAAGACATCGCTTTTTTCAGTCACTTGGCTATAATGAAGATCGCCTCGTTGTTCTGGGGGTGCGTAGTCAAAAGTGCCAAACACTTTTTGCGCTAATTGACTGTGGGCAGAGCGTGTTCGCGCTAAAGCGGCATGTTGTCTTAAAGAGGTGGCGATTCTGGCTAATCCAAAGTCAATGATTTTGACAGTTAAACCCGAATCGTTCGTTTTAAATAACAAATTGGCGGGTTTTAAGTCTAAATGCAATATGCCATGTTCATGCGCTTTTTGTAAACATTGCGCGACTTGAATGCCCACTTGTACGCCAGTGATTAAATCCATTTTGCCTTGTTTAGCCAACCATGCTTCACCATCTATTGCGCCTTCGATAAATTCCGTCACAAAATAGGCGCGTTCTTGTTTAGCAAATTCCACATAACCATAGCTCAACGGTTGAGGCACAAATTCTCCGGCAATTTTCGCCATCGCTAAGGGTTCGGCAAAAATCTGGTTAGGTTCTCCGCGTTGACTTTCCCATAAGCATTTTACCACCACTAAGCATTCCTTTCCTAAACGTTGCTCTTCTATGGTATTGTGACACAGAAACACACAGCCCATGCCCCCAACCCCAAGTATGCGTTGAATCGGATACAAATCAACATTATGCAACACATACTTTTCCCGATTAAGACGAATCGCTTCTTGTAAGGATTTCAATGCTTTATCATAAAATTTTGGCCCATTCTGTAAATACAGATGAAACAAATTTATACAGGCACTGGCTTTATGATTGTTGTTTTGGGTATGTTGATAAATTTCAATAAACAAGCGTTCTGCGGTTTTTAAATCACCTAATACCGAGGAAAGACTACCCACTTGTAGAGTGACTTGAGGATAAGCCAAGTAATTGGGTAAGTGTTTAAACTGGGCAATGGCTTGGCGCAACTTGACTTCAGTGACATCACTATATTGTGTAAACTCATCTTGCGGTTTGATTTGGACAGAAACTTCCAAACGCGCCGCTAATTTCTGGAGTTCATCAAAAAGACGTTGTTGTCCTTCTGATAACTTTTCCTGCCCCTCTAATAGCACTTCTACCTTACCATCAATCTGTTCAATGCTATACTGTAAATCAGGCAACGCAGCAACAATGATTTCCAGTTTGGTGCTGGCAAACACCGCCCATTGGCTAAATTGCTGTGAAAACTCGGTAAAAGCCGTCTGCGTGGTTTGCCACTCGCTTTGAACTTGTTCAAGACGTTGCGGTATTTGCGCCAATGTTTCATTAATCGACTGTTTATCTAACAGCAACGTTTTTGACTGTTGTCCAACTTGAGCAAATTCTGTCGGCGTAGTGGCTTGCAGTAAACGTTGATTTTGGGTGGCTAATTGTTGCTCAATCGCTGTGAGTTTATTGTGAAAAAAAGTCTTTAATCCGGATTGCGCTTGTTGCAAATCTTGTATTTCAGCTAACAAACCTTGCTGGCGCAGATTATCCAAAGTGGCTTTAAACCGTTCATTGTCGCGTAATTCCTCGTTTAAGAAAAATAACAACGCATAGCCTAATAAATTGTGATAGGCTAAAAATTGTGCCAACGGCTCATTTAACAACGCCCGCGTTTGTGCCACTGATTCAAGATGCGCTATCATCAACTCAGACAACGTGGTGATTTCAGACTCATTGACTAATGCAGCTAACTCGGCTTCGGTTAATTGAAATTGGGCAATTTGAAATAACCACTCTTTCTGCTCTGCCAAGGCTTGACAATCTTGAATGGCTTGATTGCGAAACTCGTCTAATGCGCTCCCCTGTAATCCTTGCATCTCAGCAAACGGCTCCAAATAAAGGCCCATGATTTGGCTAGAAAATTCACGTTCAACTTGGCTATCGGTAATTTTTTGCCAAAAACATCGCCAACTTTCATCAGAAGCCAAACCAGTGGCAATTGCACTTAGGGCGTAAGCATAACTGTTTTGGTAAGTATGCGTGATTTCTTGTGCGCTCAACACAAAATGCTTGTTGAGAACATCATAGACATCGCCCATACCAAACGCTTGCAGTAGTGGGCTATTAAAAACAGCACTGACAGTTTTTTGAATCAATTTTGGGAGTGACATGATTTAATTTTCGGTTAAAATGTTTTCTAAAACCATTGACTTAATTTTAGGTAACTGATATTACACACTATAAATGTGTTAAAGTTGGAGTCCAAACCTTTAGGTTTGGGCATTCCAAAGCTAAAGCTTTGGACTCCACCTGACAAAATAAAATTGACTGGGTACTAGAAAAGGTTGGCTTTATTTTGTCACCCAATTTTCGATTTGCAATTGTGGAATTTTTTCAAAATGGCGTGTGTTATTAGTCACAACAGTTAAATTTTTACTGAGTGCATGAGCTGCAATCATTAAATCCATATTTCCAATAGGTGTACCTTTTCGCTCAAGAAAAACGCGAAGTTTTCCGTAATATTCCGCAGCTTCATTATCCCAAGGCAATACCGATAGGCAGCTAACAAAACTTTTGACAATAGGCAAATTAATTTTGGTTGAACTTGAACGTTCCACGCCATAAATGAGTTCTGCAAAAGTTATCACAGAAATGCAAATTTTTTCATCAGAAATGGCTTCAAACCGTTCAAGCACAGTTATGGGGCGTTGTTTAATGAGGTAACTACAGGTGTCCGTATCCAGCATAAATTCCAGCATTAGAATATTTCTCGTGTTTGTGGTGGCAAATCGACTCGTTCTAACATAAAGTCTTCAGTGGGACGTTCGGCACTTTCAAAAAATGCTTGCCAACGACTTGTAGTGGGTACAATCTCTTGTTTAGTCTGTGCTTTTTTTTCTCGGAGCTGAGAAGAAATGACTTGCCAAGAGGAATTTTGATAAACTTTCTCAACGAGATAAGCTGCTAGTCGTAACTGTTCATCTAATGTTAATGCATCTGCCGATTTGATTATTTCATTGAAGGTCGTTGTAGTCATGTTGTTTTCCCCTATTTTAGATATAAATATTCCCCAGAAATTGAAATAAAAATGTATGACTTCTATAATAGTCTATCAGAAAAAGACCGCTGTCGTTATGCTGCTTAGGGGGTAACTTGCCTTGTCTTGCTAACACCAGTATCAAAATTTTGGACAGCAATAAACTGTGTCGTACTGATGTTATAACCAGTACGGCGTAGCTCATTGATAAAATTGGGTAATTTTTCGGTTAAGGTTTTTGCGATGTTCATTTTTTTCTTGTTTCCAAATGTTTTTGTTGAGAAACGTAGTGACGAAATGTAGCAGGACGCGGAGCGTCCAAGAATAAATTCCCAAACAGAGTTTGGGAACTAGGAAAACAGAGTTTGGGAACTAGGAATAGTAATCTTTTAAACTGTGAGTGACTCAGTTTTTTAAGACGTTGGTATAATTTTTCTTTTTGTGTCATTGTACTATTGAGTCATACGATTTTTTCATCTAAATTGAAAATTGAAAGTTGTATTTTTAGTATCTTCTCAAAAAATGTGGGTAAACTCGCCCAACAGGTTTTGGAAGCCTGTCAGGTTTTTTCCACAGAATTTTAGAGAAGATACTATTTTTATATTATAGAATTCTGTAAATTCTTATTCAAAAAATTTTAAGGAATATAATCATGTCTTATGAAGATTTTTCGGTAGAACAGATTGAAAGTGATTTTGACATCAACATTGTTGATGTCCCCGGTTTATTTAAAAAAATAAACCCAATAGAACCTTCTAAAATGTTGCGTCATTTGCTCGAACAATTTATTCCTTTGGGAACCACCATAGGAACAGAAAAGGCACGTTCTGAATTTATTATCGCACCGATATTGGCTGAAGTCAGAAAAATGGCGCATAACAAAATTAGCTTATTTTCTGGTAACAAATTTGATGTCGATAAATCAAGAGGATTTAATGGCTTTTGTGATTTATGGATGTGTGACAACGGGTAGCGTTTGGAAGTTCTTACAACTGAATGACAAAATGATTCAGATAGATGACAAAGAATATTATTTAGATCAACTACCCAAAATCTTAGGCATATTTTTAGAAAGCGTTAGTCATTACAGTTCTTAAAATATCATTGCATGAAAACATCAATTTCCGTACTATCCAGCCTTAGATTAAAAGTATAGTCTTTCATATAAATAATTTCACACATTAAACCTGACAGGTTTTAGAAACCTGTCAGGTTTTTGGAAGTTATTTTTCTGAACATCTATAGTTGACAGTTTTAGTTGTTTTGTTCATTGTACGAAACAACTATCATCAATTGGAGAAAATATTGATTATAGGTTCATGATCATAAACAAGTTCTCCTGTGTCTATGAGGCGATAACCTACATAAATTTGAAATTCATCGCCTTCAAAATTGGTAAACTGAGCTGGTAATAACGGTAGCACTATGTCGTGGCTGTTTTGCAAAGTGATTTGTGTGAGTGTTTGGGTACTTGATAAAGTCATTATATTGCCATTCCATGGTTGCCATCCATTGTCATCAAGTTTATGAAAAACGATTTCACCATTTTGTATGTACATAGTAGCACTTACAATATCTGCTTCTAATCCATGATGTGTTGTATCGGGAATGAGTTGTACTTTGATTTCTTTAATATCAGTTGCATTGATAGGTGATTCAATGGTTTCATCAGTTTCAGCGTTATAGAGGTTAGCCACAACAGCGTCCACCATATTAGTCAGTTCTATGGTAAAGGTTTTGTCATCCATTTCCTCTTCCGTTTCACTGTTCATACTACGTATTGTGATGTTATAATAGGGTTGTACCATTTCTTCATAATCGCCTAACAGTTTGCTATCGGCAACACGCAGGCGTAAATCACTGTCAAGCCAAAAGCGATTTTGAGTGTTATCAAGTACATATTTACATGATTTACGATCATAAGCGATAATTTGACCAATCATTGTATTGTTAAGACTTTTTTCTTGGATAGAAAGTTTTTTTTGCGGAAAAAAAGGTATTAATCGAATTTCTTCTGGTTCACAACTCCTATTAGTGACATAAATAGAAAAGGCTTGTTCCACGCAAGCCCCACTCATATCTACACTACGCACCATGATGGGATATTCTTGAACAGTTTCAAAATCTAATGTAAATTGGCCTGTTCTTAATTCATTATTTACAATTGTAAAATATTTGCTGGCATTTTCAGTAAAGTACTGGCTTACTTTTCCCATTTCAACAAAAGATTCAACAATACAATTTGTTTCAACAGAAGATTTAACAATACCATAAGTAAACTCATCGTCATTGTCCCCTTTTAGATATTCAACTGTTTGGAAAGTACCAATAGGCGTGTTGGGTAAAGTATTTTCTTTAACCGTATTACCATTGAGAATAATTTTTATTGGAACATGATTAGGAAGTACTTTAAGTTGTAATATCTCACCAAAGACAAGTTCACCTGTTTCAAGTTGATAGCCTAATTCAATGTTAAAATCTCCGGTTAACCCAATTAAACGCCCTTCAAATAACGTTTTTTCTACCTTTTCACCTTCTAGTAATAACAGTGGTTTTTTAGTGACTGTTATTTTTCCAGTGAGTGATTGACCTCCATTTTCAGGAGTCCAATGATAAATCATCATGATATCAGCTTTTTGGCCAACATGTTGACTTGCAGGTTGTATACGTCCAATTAATTTAATTTTTTCTGGTGCGTCTATAACCAGGTTAGTGCCTATTTCCTTATTTGTCTGAATTTCTCCTTCAAAAGTAGCGACACTATTTTCACCGCAAATCAAAGGATAAGTAATTGTAGAATAATTGAGTGCATTGGTTGCTAATGTTAAATTGGCACGACGTTCACCAACGCTAGTGGGAAAACATCGCACAAAAAGCTTGTGTGCCGGATCGCCATCGGCGATTGAAAATCGTTCTGCACCTTTACTAAGACTAAAATCGGTGGCATGTATACCACTTATTTCAGTTTCAACCGTCAACATGTCATTACCCACTTCAAGTACTGTTAGACTAATGGAAGTCGTATTTCCTAACTCATCCTTGGGTACTTTTAAAGTACTCCCTGGTGCGGGTGTTGAATCGTAACCAGGCCCCTCAATTTCTCCTATGCACCTTAATGAATAAGTAAGTGTAGGACAATAAGAATCATTGGTAGTCAAAGTTAATGTTGCAGTATGTTTTCCAAATTGAGTGGGAATACACTCCACTGCTAAAGATGCAGAATTATTTGCGGGTATTGAAAAAGCTGTTTTTTCACTACTGATGCGAAAATTACCTGTTTGATTACTTAACTTACTACTGAACACTTCACGGGTTTCAGTGCCCAAGTTTTCAAATGTAAGTATCGCCGTGACAGGTTGTTCAGGCTCACTATTACCGATATCTAAACTCTCTGAAACGGGAGGGAATGAACATGCTAATGGGGGTGTTGTCACCGAGACTTTTGTACTGTGATTACTAACTAATGCATTTTGTTGATTGGGTTTATGGGCAGGTGTATGCGTTTCTACTACAAAGTGGTAAATTGTGTTGGGCAATAAGCCAGTAACCTCAAAGCTGGATGCTTTTTTATTAGCTGTGATTGTCATTGCTGGCATGTAGAATTCTTCTTGATTTGTTGCATATCTTACTTGGTAATAACCACCATCAGTAGTATAGAGGACAGGTGTCCACTCTAAGAGAACTTTGGTGGCTTGTAATGCGGTTGCTTTTACCTCAGTGGGTGGTATTGTTTGGGTATTCGCCCAATCTGAATCTTTTGAATTAATAAAATTAATGACTTTTACATCTTGAGCGGTTAATTTGTTATATCCTAAATCTAAATCAATCAAATTGATGAGCTGATTGAATGAAGCAGGAATGTCACCACTTAATTGATTATTGTCTAATCTAAGCGTTGATAAATTACTCAAAGCACTCAAATCACCTATCGAATCACTCAATTGGTTAGCACTTAAGTTGAGTACTTCCAAAAGAGTGAAGGCACTTAAATCAGGGAGAGTACCACTCAATTGATTATTAGATAAATTCAGTTGACGCAAACTATTTGATTTTTTAAATTGCAAGTCACCAGAAAAACCAGTGAGTTGATTATTTTGTAAATCAAGTACTTCTAATTGTTGAAGTGTTGCTAATTTAGGAATGTTTTCTGTCAATTGATTACCTTTGAGATGAAGCTTTTTTAATTTATTGACAGCACTTAAATTTGGGATGGAACCAGTGAGTTGGTTATTGTTTAACGAGATTTTTTGTAAATGAGTAAGTGCATCCCAGTTGGGAAGAACACCAACCAAGTTTTGTTCATTTCGTTCAATCGCAGTGACATGCCGTTTTGTACAAGTAATCCCTGTCCAACTACACGGTGCATTAGTCAGATTCCAGTTATTGTCGGGGCTATCAAACCAGTTTGAGCCATTTGTCTGATTATAAAAATCAATCAATGCGTTACATTCTGTGGTTGATATTTCTTTTTGTGTCGTACAATCCGTGATGTTTGGTGTTGTAGCTATTACACTACCACTTAAAGAGAAATTGTAAGGGTTTTCATCACTGTCATTATTACCAAATGAAATCACTCCCTTAAAATTACCCGCAGTACTAGACTCTAATTTGATTTCATAAGTGATAGACTCTTGTGGTGCGAGAGTCATTTCTTCAAAACTGTTTTCTACAGTAAATCCGGTACCTTCAATAATAGGAGAAGTAAGGGTTAAGTTAGCATTGCCAACATTTTTTACTTCAAAGGTTTTGATAATGTCAGTGTTTTTCTCTGTATTACCAAAGTCTATGTGACTTGTTCCATTGGCAATATTGATAGTCTCTTCTAATTCTAAAACCTCAATAACCTCAATTTCCGGCCCTAAAACAGTACCTGTTAAAGAAAAACTGTAGGGTGATTCATCGTTGTCATTATTGTTAAATGAAACAATTCCCTTAAAATTACCCGCAGTATTGGTATTTAATTTTATTTCAAAGGTGGTAGAAGCTCCTGCCTCAAGAGTCATTTCCTCTAAATTGTTTTCTACAGTAAATCCGGTTCCATCAATAATAGGTGACGTAAGGGTTAAGTTAGCATTGCCAACATTTTTTACTTCAAATATTTTGATAATGTCAATGCCTATTTCTGTATTACCAAAGTCTATGTGACTTATTTCATTGGCAATATTGATAGTATTTCCTAATTCTAAAACCTCAATTTCTGGCCCTATAACAGTGCCAGTAAAAGAAAAACTGAAGGGCGTTTCATCGTTGTCATTATTATTAAATGAAACACCTCCCTCAAAATGACCTGCGGTATTAGACTTTAATTTGATTTTATAAGTGATAGAATCCTGTGGTGCGAGACTTATTTCCTCAAAACTATTTTCTATAGCAAACCCAATTCCCTCAATAGTAGGTGATGTAAGCACTAAATCAGCAGTACCCACATTTTTTACTTCAAAGGTTTTGATAATGTCAGTGCCTACTTTTGTACTACCAAAGTTCAGATGACCTGTTTCGTTGGCAATGTTGAGAGCATCTTCTAGTTCTAAAACCTCAATTTCTGGCCCTATAACAGTACCTGTTAGAAAAAAATTGTAGGGATTTTCATCATTATCACTATTACCAAAAGAAACTGTTCCTATAAAATTACCAGCAGTATTGGTATCTAACTTTATTTTAAAGGTGGTAGAATCCTCCACGCCAAGAGTATTTATATCAAAATCCTTTTCCACAACAAATCCTGTTGTACCTTCAATCTTAATAGGAGATGTAAGCGTTAAATCAGCGGTGCCAGTGTTTTTAACTGTAAAAATTTTACTCGAATGAATCTTTACAGAGGGGTTATCAAAATGAACAGAACCTGTGTTATCAGGAATAGTGGTATCGTCTTGTAATACCTCGATTTCTGGTGTTGGTTCTACTATTCCCCTAGTCATAATATTGACAGGAGAAGTATTTGTAGCATCACTTCCATCAAAAAAAATGCCGCCAATGATATCGCCTGGTGTATTGGCATTTAGCATCACTTTAAAAATAGTAGACTGTCCTGCGTTAATGGTATTATCGTAAAGTTGTACTGTAGTAAATGCAGTTGAATTGGAAAGGCCTAGTGATGAAAGAGAAATAGAAGAGTCCGTGAAATTCCTAACTTGAAATGTTTTGGTGACAGGAATATCTACAAGTGTTTCACCAAAATCAACTTCTGTAATAATAACATCATCTTCTGAAACTTCATTGGTCAGAGTATTGTTAGTTGGTGAATTTTGGAAGGTGATAAATATATTCGCTTGTACTGCGGATATCCATGAAAAATTAAAGATAAATCCCATCAGCAGAATGATAAACATTGTGCTTTTTGATTGACGTAAAGGGATTCGACAAAAAAACAACGTTCTCTCAGGAAAGAATTTTCTGAAAGAATTGACTATTTTTGACATAAGCGTTTTTCCTTTTCTTAAGGCAAGATGGATTATTGGATTTTGAGGGCATATTCCCTGATCAATTTTTTTGGATCAAAACTACAAGGAATACATTTTATATTAAGGATTAAACTTAAGGGAGATTTGTTTTTTTATCCTTTATTTGAGCAATCCTTAATATAACTACAGGGATTGTTTATAAGAAAGGATTATCGGTGCGATTTGGTTTTTTACTTGATTATTTGAACAATCCTCCCTTGTAATTCTATAGAAAATGTCATATTAGAGAATCGACTCTAATAATATCTCTTTTTTAATCCTTTATTATAAGTAATCCTTGTAGTTATATTGATCCAGAAAAAGGTATATCTTATGATTCAGTTTAATATTGAATTATTGTAAGTATAGAAAATATTGGAGATTACGCAAATGAGATGATGAGTTCTTTTCCAAAAAATCATTTTTATTCTAGGGAGTAAATGATGAAGGGAATTAGCGAAGGTATTACTTTATAACACACTGTTTGAATGCCTTTTTTTGACAGACAAGAATGCAATACAAAGAATGATGTGATGGTGACTTATCCTTTAATGATATAGCTTTTTAGATAAATATTTTGGCCTTAAGACCTGCCAGGTTTTTAAAACCTGGCAGGTCTGATAACTTCGATTTTTCTGAAATTGGCAACGATAAATCGTTCCATGTATAAAGCAGCAAAACTATCAAGTAAGAAAGTCCCGTATTCTCTAGGTTTTGTTTTTTGCTGATGATAAAGTCTATAGCATCCGGTTAAATGCTATCACTATGAAAATTTAAGTCAAAATGCAAAAAAAATAATTTTTCTCATTATCTCATCAATTTTTAAGATAATCAGTGTATTGGAGTTCAAAGTACTGCTTTGTGCAAATTCAAACAAAGCTATGCTTTGAACTCCAAAATATTACTTCTCCAATAAGGAAAAAACTTTTTTCTCAATAAATAACTCGATCTTTTTTTGCACTGTTGTTTCAATTGCAGGCAAAGGAAGCCTCACAAAAATAGGAAAACCCTTAAGACGAGTCTGCAACGCTATTTTAATAAGAGCAATTTCTCCCTGTGAACTTTGTTTTCTAAACTTGTTCCACACATCTAAAGAACGTTGCATTGTTTTAGCCATTTCTAAATCATCGGCTTGAAAATAACGCGTAATGGCGATTAAAAATTCGGGAAAAGCATTTCCACCTCCTGTCACAAAACCATCTAATCCATTTTTTAGCGTTTTTAAAGCAAGTCTATCAGAACCCACAAAAACTTGAAGATTTCCTTCATTGATTTCTTGGAATTGTTTCGATTTATCAAGATTAGCTTCAGAATCCTTGACACCTGCTAAATTTTCATGCTTATTCGCCAATATTTCTACCATTTTAGGTGTAATGGCATTTTTGGAATGTTTGGGGAAATGATAAAGGTAGAGGGGTAAGGGTGATTTATTCAATACCTCTGTGAAATAAGAGAGAATACCTTTCTCTGAAACATTGGCATAATAATAAGGAGGAAGCACTAATAAAGCATCAGCATAATTTTTGGAATGATTGGCTAACTTTAAGCAATCACTAAGACAACATGAGCTGACATTATTCAAAATAGTCCCATCAAATTTTTTGCGGCAATATTCAACAAACACCATCCTTTCTTCAAGAGACAAAGAAGAAAATTCTCCTGTTGTTCCATTTGTGACAATTGTTTCTACCCCTCTTTCTTGAAGAAACAATATATAATCACCAAGTGCGGTAAAATCAATTTTACCCTCTTCATCAAATGGTGTAAGAAGAGCAAAAATAGGCCCTGAAATTTTTTTCATTATCATAATTGTAAATTTATCTTTATGTGTTAGCGTGTTTTAAATCCAAAACAAAATCATGTTTAATGAAATATTATATCTATCAAGTGATATGGCTTATCTCAAAAAAAAAAAGCATGAGGGTTTTAACCTCATGCTTAAAAAGCAAAACCCTTATAGGTTAAGAATAATTTTAAGAATAACAAAACGAATGAGCATCACAAAAACTATGTACCTTTCGATGCGTCATTTCCATCAATCTTGTGTCATCAGAAAGTAATGCTTGCACAATAAAGTTATTGTTTCCAGACAAAATAGCAGCATCAATTTGTTGAGCAAAATGAGAATCCTCCCTTTTTTCAGTCGCAGAATTTTTTAAATCATTTAACTTCATTAATTTTTCTCCTTCAATTTGCAACTTACCTTTTTGTGCAACATAACTTTGTACTCTTCTACCTAAATCGCAAATTGCGAATAATACAAAAATATTTTTTGCTATTTGCAATCACTACTTTTTGCCAATTCGTTAATAAGCAAACAAGTCATAAGCACAAAAACTTTTCAATTTAATGACAAATTAACAAAAACAGTACTTCAGAATATTTTTAAAGAATGACGATTAGATATTTTGAAAATAAATACTTAAGTATTTGGAAACAATGACTCATATCATTTTAATAGAAGTTTTTTATATACGGAATCGTTATTCCTAAATATCACGCAAAAAACAACATATATTTAAAAACGGTAGTCCTGCAATATGTAGTGGTGATTATTTTAAATTGTAATAAAATCAACATTTTAATAAATTGACCACTACTATGTGCAGGACTACCTTAAAAACTAATAGGTTTATAATTATACAACTATAAACTCTTTATAGCAAAAAATGCCACTTTTGTTGTATAAATACAACAATTACATTTTCTGCATTTTATCGTGTACACTATATCAGAAATCAACTTTAAAAAACTAAAATTTTTTGGATAATAACTGACGAAATAAATGTCAATCATTAACACTCCAATTCTTACTGCCAAATCACTCAAAATTCAACGCGGCAAAAGTAAAAATGCTAAACACATCCTTAATGGTAGTTCTGACTGTTCTTTTACCATCAAATCAAGTCACTTTTATTATTTAGCGGGGACTTCTGGTGTGGGCAAAAGTACTTTATTGTGGACATTGGCTCGTATGCATCCACTCATTGCTGGCACACTCAAGTTTTTAGATACTTATCACACAGAAATCACCGTTGCCCGATGGAGAACTGAAATCGCTTTACTCCCTCAAAAACCTGTTATCACACAGGGAACGGTTGCCGATAATTTATTGTATCCATTACACACCTATCATATTCAAAAAAAACGCTTGAATGAACGACACGAATCATTACCCAATACTGAAAATTTACAAAAAGAATTAGAAGTGGTTGGACTCCAAGATATTTCATTGGAACGTGAAGCGGTTTCTCTTTCTGGTGGGCAACAAGCGCGATTGGCTTTGATAAGATTATTATTGACAAAACCTAAATTGATTTTAGCGGATGAACCAATGGCAGGTGTTGATGGCGCAGGTGCTAAGCTTGTATTCAACCGCTTGCATCAGTTTTGTGAAGAAGGAGGGGCTGTTATTCTCACTAGCCATGTGTATGGAGAACGTATTAACAGCACACGGATTATGTTAAATGGTTATGGAACCCTTCAATTGATATGAGTACGGGTACTATCAATATCGGTTGGCTGGAATTATTTCTCGCTACCTTGTTTATTGTCGGAGCGGGTGTGGTATCTATTGCAATGTCATTAGGATTGCTTCGCTCTTTGATTATTGCAACTTTGCGTACCTATTTGCAACTCATCGCCCTTGGATTTGCACTCACTTGGATATTTCGGGCGCATTCTGTTTGGATAGTGTTGGGCGTATTTCTCTTTATGATGCTGATGACAGCGCAAATATTACTCAAACGTATCACCCATAAACCTCCTAATCTCTACTTAAGTACATTTATTGCTGTTTTTTTATCAGGTGTTGTAGTCACCTTTTCAGTGACGGGATTAATCATACAGGTTGAACCTTGGTATGATCCCCGCTATGTCTTGACTATTGGCGGTATGATTCTTGGTAATTCAATGAATGGCATTGCTTTAGCACTGGAACGATTATTTGATGACATGAAAAAACGTGCCGCTGAAGTCAATCAAGCCCTCGCATTTGGTGGCACACCTTGGGAAGCTTCTTTACCCAGTATTCGTGTCGCTCTCAACGCTGGACTCACTCCCACTATTAATTCAATGAGTGCGGTTGGGCTGGTTTCTATTCCTGGGATGATGACGGGACAACTTTTAGCAAATGCCGATCCCATTGAAGCAGCAAAATATCAAATTGTTGTCATGCTCATGGTTTCAGCCGCAACTGCCCTGGGTTCTATGTGTAGTGTCTATTTGGTTTACAAACGGGCTTTTGATAATGAGTGGCGGTTTACTTTAATGGGGGAGCATCTATAGTTTAACAATTATAAATTATCAAATTTTTTGACAATGAAATCAAAATTTCCTGATTTGTCAGAAAATACCTTTTTGATAAAACTACTGTTTTCTTTTAAATAACGACAGCTTATATTATTTTTTTTGAACAGTTCTATCCTACATTTCGCAGTTGCAAAATCAAAAAATAAGTTTTAAAATGGTCAAAAATAAAAATATGGGTGTAGAAAAAATAAACAAAAGGAAAAACCAAAATGCAAAAAAAACTAGACGGATATAAA
>JAUCGK010000264.1 GCA_030378085.1 Candidatus Parabeggiatoa sp. HSG14 | reverse complement strand
CTGATTGTAACAGATTTTGGGGACACCCCCCTAACCCCCCGTACACGGGTGGAACCAAACATCATTCGACACTTTGCTTTAATTTTTCTATTTTGGGACTTCCCCCTGTGTACGGGGGGTTAGGGGGAAAATTTTGACTATTAAGGAGACTCTATAGAATTTGGGAATAAAATATTTTGAGCTTAGGAATGAATGAGGAAAAATCTTTTTATGATAACTGAGCAGGATGGCAATGCAAACTTCTTTATCGGTGGTGCTTTCGACAATGCAAAAAGTTCACGTTCACCAATATATGCTGCGAGAACTTCATTACTAAAAATCACTGGAAATTTAGAAACCCCTTACGATAAAACGTTCACATGGGGAAAAGCAACACGAAATGGTGGAATATTGAAACAAATACTGATGTTTCCAATCAATTTTATTAAAGCGATTTTTGGTATTAAAGGGCATTCGTATGCATTCAAACATATAAAAAATTTGCGCGACACTGGTAAAATATCTCAATCTATCTGTTTGTATGGGCATAGTTGGGGGGGAGCAGCTAGTCTACGGTTATGTAATGAACTCGAAGAAATGGGTATTTCTGTGGAACAAGTAAATACTTTTGATCCGGTTTCGAGAATTAGCCGTGTTGGAAAACCATCTGGTTCTAATGCAGAATGGAATAACTATTACCCCAGTAGTAGAACAAGAAAATTTCCAGATACTATAGCAAAGCTTGGTAGTATTTGGGGAAAAAGACAAGGAGCAGATAATAATTATTTGGTGACAAATTGGATTAATAAACAAGAGGGAAAAAGTGGTCATATGGGTGTTTTGTATCCCTATGAAAAAAAGGCAGACAGGCTTATGTCAATACCAACGAAAAAGCACTGAGTATCATTGCAGGTTTAAATATAATTCCTGTTCAGCGCAATAGAGGCATTGACGCACTATTAAAATCGAATTATCAAGGCAAACCCGTACCTATTAGAGTTCAACGCGATCATGAAAACATTTTTGATGCGATAACAAAGTTAAATAACGTAGCCAAAAATAAGGGGGCTGTTAAAACAATATTGGTAAGGACACAAGAAAACGCCCTATTTAACGAAGAATTAACAATACCAAACAATATAGTGATTGTGGATTCAACAGCTTATGCGATTAATAAAAAGATGAAATGACAGCACAAAAATCAACCTATGACCTTATCATACAAAACTTTTTTTAAATATGGCTTGAACATATTATGGATACTATCAATAACAACACTTTTGACCGAAACGACATTTAGATTATATCATCAAGTCAATCCTGTCTTTATTTTTGAACATCATGATTATAACCGTTTCCGGGGTAAACCGTTTGCTGATGATTATGATTTCACTTTAAATTCAAAAGGATTTAAAGATGTGGCATTTGGCCCAAAGAAGAAAAACGTGTTTCGTATATTGGCTATAGGCGATTCTTTTGCTTACGGCGTGGTGCCTTATCAATTTAATTATTTAACCCTTTTGGAAAATCAACTCAATCAAGAACAAAATAGGGTTGAAATTCTCAATATGGGTATTCCAGCAATAGGCCCGAAAGATTATGTTTCTGTTTTGATTAAGGAAGGATTAGCCTTGGAACCTAATGAAGTGATCGTGTCTTTTTTTATCGGGAATGACTTTTTGGAAAGCGGACGTGCTTTCTATTCATACTCATATCTCTTTGCTGTCTTAAAATATTTGTGGAACATTCGCGCTCATTATCAAGGTAATATATTTCATGGTAAAGCAGTTTATCAAGATGATCAAAAGACATTCTCTGATGAGAAATATCTTGAAATAGAGGTTGCAAGAAGTCGTATTTATCAAACCAATAATGCACGATTTGAAGTGTTATTGAATCGTGCGCTTTCTGACTTGGAACAAATTAAAAAGATATGTGACAACAATAACCTTCAGATGAGGGTGGTTATCATTCCTGATGAACTGCAAATCAATCAACAGCTTCAGTTAGAGGTGATAACTGCTTTAAAAATGAAACCAGAAACATTTGATTTTTCATTGCCAAACCAGCGGCTGTCGCAGGCACTGTCAGAGCTTAACATTAAGCATCTTGATTTGAATCATGCTTTCGATCAAGCCTCAGCAGAAAAACGTCTTTATAAACCTAATGATAGTCATTGGAATATTGCTGGTAATCAGTTAGCCGCTTCCATCATGAGAGATTATTTGGTGAATAGTGAATGGCAGAAAAAATTCTAGTATAGTTTCGCTCCAATACCTATATCCCCAATTTCGATGTTTTACTTCAGGAAAAAACAGGATTACTGGAAGTTTTTGAAACTGAATTAACCAAATATAGTGAAGGACAAGTCTAGCTGTTTGGTTCCAAAGTCGATATGGCAGCCAAAGGGGGAGATATTGATTTATACATTAAAAGTGTCCATTAAAGATAAGTTCGCTTTCACTCGTAAATTAACTATTGCCATTGATAAGAAATTAAGGGAATGAAAAATAGATATTGTGGTTAAAGCACCGAATTCTGCTTTATATCAAATTTCTGGTTCCAATGCTTCCGCGTTGGAGCTTATTTTAAGGACGCTCCAACGTCCTATTAAATTCGTAGCTCTGGAGCGTCATTAACTGCATTTCAACGCGGGAGCGTCAATGCCATTAACTTAAGAATATTTGTAGGGTGGGTAGAACGAAGTGAAACCCACCGAACCCTTGAAAATGCTGGGTTGAACGTTCTGTTACTTCGTTGCGCTATCGCTCTACCCAGCCTACATCGCTTAATTCAATGGCAGTGACGCGGGAGCGTTGGAACGAGAAATTTCTCTGTAAGAACGAGAGATTATTTTTATTTTAAATTTATTTATAACTTAAACTTAGGAGTCTCATGAACGCGAAAAATTTTAGTATTTTGACTGTAATTACTATAGTGGTTGTCGTTGCTGCGGTATTGCTCACTCAGCAAAAAACGACCACGATAACTGAAAAGGGGAAATTCTTTCCTCAGTTGGAGTCTGTCGTTAATGATGTGACGGAAATTAATGTCATGACGAATGACAAATCCATGACTATGAATCGAGGTGAAGATTGGCAATGGCAGCTTAAGGAAAAACAGGGTTATCCAGTAGAAACAGCTAAAGTAAACGATTTATTACTTGGTGCGGTTCACTTGATGATTCGTGAGGCAAAAACGAGTAATCCAAAGCTGTATTCTAAAATTGGTGTGGAAGATGTTTCTGAAGACGGTGCTAAATCTACTTTAGTTACTTTCAAAAAGAAAGAAGGTGAGACGGTAGCCAGTGTGATTATCGGTAATGATCGCGTTTCTAAAGGTGATTCCACACAGCGGGAAATTTATGTCCGTAAATCGAATGACAAGCAAGCGTGGCTGACTGTGGGGCAATTTTCAATAGAAAAGAATCCTAGCGATTGGTTAGATAAAAGCCTTGTCGATCTTGATAGCGATAATGTTCGTCAAGTGCGTGTAACTCACTCTGATGGTGAAAGTTTTTTGGTGTTTAAAGACACTCCCAAGGATGAGGATTATCAACTCGCTGATTTACCTGAAAATGGTAAAATTGAGCAATCTTACACACTTGAGAATATCGCAACAACATTAACTGGGTTATCTTTTGACGATGTGACTGTTGCAAGCGATGTCGATTTTGAAAAGGGTAACGCAATTAGTACCATATTTACCACTTTTGATGGACTTGAAGTAACAATGACAACAGTGGGAAAAGATGATAAACGCTATGCGAAATTTGTCGCTGCGTTTAATCCATCTGCTGTTTGGGTTGAACCTCCTAAAACTGAGGATGAAGCTAAATCCGAGCAAGAAGAAGGCAAAGATTCTGCAAAAACAGAGGAGAAAGATGACGACTCCAAAAAAGAAGAACCCAAGGAAGATGCTAAAACACGTGCTGAAAAGTTAAATGCCAAACTGGGAGCTTGGGCTTATGAATTGTCCAAATATAAAGTGGATGATTTAGAGAAAAAGCGTGATGACTTGATTAGCATTGAAGAACCAGTGGTTGAGGAAGAATTGGCGGCTGAAGTATCTCCCTTTGACGAGAGTGCAGATTTACCACCATTGTTCACTCCCCCAATGAATTTACCTTCACCATTTAAAGCAATGCCAATGGAAGACTTACCATCATCGTTTGGGACACCATCAACCGCAACAGATTAGTTTTTTTCTAGTTCCCCAACTCAATACTGGTTCAGTTCTATGTAAAATATATAAAAATCAATAGGTTAAATATATGGGTTCAAAAATCAGCCATTAGCCTTGTTTATCAATGCAATAAAAGCATATCTTGCCATGAGGATTACAATTGAACTGAACCAGTGTCAAATAGGGTGGACACACTGTCCACCTTATACTTTTGCAAAGCGTTTTCTCAAATGGATTACCAATTTTTTCGCAATAATTCAAATAAAGGTATTCCAAAATCATTTAACTTGTTCACTAATAAAGATTTTATCATGCCGGTTAACAAGGTTAGTGTTGTGGCAGAAAGTAATATATTGTCTGCCACGCCTTAAAACATTATGGGCATAATTGCAAATCTTGCCCATTTCTTCTAGGCTTGCCAAATTAAAATTTGGACTTCAATTGCCAAACTAAAAAATCAATCTTCCCCTTCTGTTGGTTTATATGCTGTTACCATTTTTCGCTGAATATTAGTAGGCACTGGATCATAGTGACTAAATTCCATCGAATAAAATCCTTGCCCTCCCGTCGCAGATTTCAGTTCTGTTGGATAATTACTCAACTCACTCAACGGTACTTCAGCCTTTACACATACCATTTGCTGCTGAAGAACATCACTGCCTTGAATATGCCCCCGTTTACCTGCTAAATCGCCTGTAATTGTACCCATGCTATCATCAGGTATGGTGATTTCTGCTTTTACAATAGGTTCCAGTATCAAGGGTTTAGCTTTTTTGATGGCTTCTAAAAAAGCTTTTTTACCAGCTGCAACAAAAGCGATTTCTTTAGAATCTACTGGATGATGCTTGCCATCATAAACGGTTACCCTGATATCCTGCATGGGATAACCTGCAATGCCTCCCGAATCTAAAACCTGTTGGATACCTTTTTGCACTGCAGGGAGATACACCGTTGGGATAGCCCCTCCCACGACAGCATTCACAAATTCAAAACCACCTCCACGTTCCAAAGGTTCAATACGCAAAAACACTTCACCAAATTGCCCAGCACCCCCTGTTTGTTTTTTGTGACGATGATGTCCCTCAGCGTGAGTGCTGATGGTTTCCTGAAAGGGAATTTTGGGGGGAGTTGTGGCTACTTCGACATTGTACTGCTTTTGCATTTTTTCCAAGGTGACGCGCAAATGAAATTCACCTAATCCACGTAACACTGTTTGATTGAGTGCAGGTTCATGTTTGAGTTGCAAACAAGGATCTTCACCATCTAACTTTTGCAAGGTGAGGTTGATTTTTTGTTCATCGCCTTGCCGATTAGCCGAAATCGCTAAACCATACATTGGGGTTGGAAACTCTTGCGGTTCAATATGAATATGATCTTCATCATGAGAATCGTGCAAAATGCCATCAAAATAAATGGCATCAATTTTAGCCAATGCACAAATATCGCCTGGTATCCCTTTATTAATTTCTGTTTGCTGTTTGCCTTGCAATTTTAGCAAATGGCTGAACTTAATAGGTTTACGAGTTTCACCAATGTATAATTGTGTGTCTTTGGTGATGATGCCTTGATGAATACGAAACACGCTCAATTTGCCAATAAAGGGATCGGCGGTTATCTTAAAGACATGTGCAACGACATGTTTATCAGGATCAGGGAGTGCATCAAAAGAAGTTGCCTGTTCACCAATCCCTTTTAAAAAGGCACGCGGATTGCCTTCCAGTGGACTCGGCATTAATCGTGCCATTATTTGCAGCAATTCAGAAATCCCAACCCCATTACGCGCTGAAACAAAACAAATCGGTATTAAATGTCCATCACGTAAAGCCTTTTCAAATGGCTCATGAAGTTGTTCTGGCGGGAGTTCATCTCCCTGTTCCAAATAAATTTCCATTAATGCCTCATCAACCTCAACAACTTGGTCAATGATTTGCGTATGTGCATCGGCGACTGCACCAAAATCGGACTCACCCGTCTTATTGGAAAAACAATCAATAACCTTTGTACCATTTTCGGCGGGTAAATTAATTGGTAAACATTCATTTCCAAACATGGTTTTAATGTCTGCCACCAAACTTTGCAAATTGAGTTCGGGTGCATCAATTTTATTAATAATAATCATCCGACACAATTTGTGTTGAGCGGCTTGCTCTAACATACGGCGAGTAATCATTTCAATACCTGCCGCCGCATTAATCACCACCGCCATTGTTTCTACGGCTTCAAGCGCACTGAGCGAATGTCCCATAAAATCGGGATAGCCCGGTGTATCAAGGATATTAATATGCTTGCCATCTTGCTCAAGATTAACAATGGCAGTACTAAGTGAGTGTTGATGTTCCTTTTCAAGCGTATCAAAATCACTAACGGTATTACCGTTCTCAACTTTACCTGGGGTATTAACAACACCGGCTTGATGTAACAATGCTTCAGTCAGTGTAGTTTTGCCAGCATCGGTTTGTCCGACTAAGGCAATATTGCGAATATCTTCAGTCGTGTAATGAGGCATATTTTTATAACCTTGGATGTGGTTAAAAGTTCAAGTCAATAACTTAACAAAATACTGCCATTAAAAAAAGTCTACCTATAAAATTAAATTTTGAATTTTGAATTTTAAATAAATGACAAGGATTATATTTTAGATTTAGTGCTGGAGTCCAAACCTTCAGGTTTGGGCATCCAAAGCTAAAGTTTTGGACTCCATCTTTTTTTTCTCGTTCCCAAACTCTGTTTGGGAATGCCTTCATGGACGCTCCGCGTCCTACTACATAACAAGTAAAAAATCTAGCAACATTCTTGGTTTCTCACCATAACGAATGGACACGATAAAAATCCGTTGTACTTAATATTCAATAACTGATGTTACGCACTGTACTTCAAATAATTTTAGGGACACCCCCCTAACCCCCCGTACACGGGTGGAACCAAACATCATTTGACACTTTGCTTTAATTTTTCTATTTTGGGACTTCCCCCTG
>JAUCGK010000263.1 GCA_030378085.1 Candidatus Parabeggiatoa sp. HSG14 | reverse complement strand
AGTTAGTGTATGATGTCATATTTTTGGTTTTTATAAGCTGAAAATCAATGATTTACGATTAAAGGCTCTATTTATTGGCCGTAACATTTTGTTTTGTAAGTAAATTATATTTTTATCAGCCTAGCTTCACTCTATCAATCAAAGAAATCCGATTTTTTCAAAAAATCGGATTTCTCAGAAGGTTTCTTCCAATTTATTAAATTTGTCTTCTGTGACATTCAATAGATTTTCCATCTGTCTCAATAGCCTTATCATTCTTTATGAAATAATTGTATAAGCAATTCTACAAGATACTGCTGTTCAACTGCTTCAATTTGTTCAAATGCATTAACCATTGATGCAACATCATGTAGTCTTGCTTTAGTAATTGGATCAGCAAACGCCTGCTTGATGGTGTCTATAAATGTTGCCTTTGTTCTTGGTTGAACTATATTAGTGACATTATCATCAACATAATTTAAATACACCAATTGTTGCTCTGCATCAATACCTAAATTTTCTAATGTGAGATTAAGTAAAGGAGGATAATGTATGTATTTTTGTAAGGCATCTGCATAACGTGTGGCACATATCAATGTTTTTAAGGCTAATTTATCAAGTTCATTTTCTTGTAATGCTTTTTCTAAATCTTTTGCCAAAGTAGTTTCTATATGAACAATTTGCCATAAACGCCATGTATTTTTGATATTAGCAGCAACAGCAACACAACGTTGTTCAGATAAAAGAGGACTGCATTGTAAATGCATACACATATTAGCACGTAAGGCATCTTGTGCTTTATCTGCACTAGGATATAACCAATGTGATTTGGAGAAACAACGCCAATCATTTTTTGCATTGATAATCCACGTACCATCCGATTGTAAACGAGGTCTTAAGGCATATTTGAAAACGTTTTCTAAGATATTACGCCCAGCAAAGGGAGGCCAAATCCATTGTGCTGTAGTATCTTCATCTGGAAACTTGGGTAGATGTTTGGTAGAATGTGGAATAGAAGAGGATGATTTTTTAGACCCTTCAGCTTTTAACACTTGGCTTGGTGTTTTATCCATAATTACATAGTAATGGAAGTATAGTTAAAAGTAAGGTTAGAGCCGGAGCAAGGCAGAAGTTATTGCTTTAACGAAATTCTACGAGTTTAACCCGTTAGAGTTTAGCTCTATTAGCATGATGGCATGTTCTTTAGGAGGTTTGAATTTATAGGTTATTATCTTCGATTATCAGTAATTTAAAAAATTTTAAAGAATAGAATATAGAACTTACTCTCTCAATAATTTTTACCTATTATACATGAGACGATTACCAATATGATGAAAAATCTTCGAGGTTTCTAAAACCTCGAAGATTTTAACTCTGAATATTTTTTTGAATGTCTATAGTAAATATCTGATGTTATGCAGATAGCTTTCAAATTGGAGTGCAAAATTCATTTTGCCAACTAGAGTGCAACCCCTTGCAAAATGAATTTGGCACGAAGGTATTCACTTTTGAAGTTTTATGCGTAACATCAGGTAAATATATTGGAATCCAAACTTTCAGGTTTGGATAATCCTAATACCAAAAAACTTTAAAAGATCACTGGTTCAAATCACCCTAATAATTAGCATTTTCTGAGTGAATAAGTAAAAATAAATAACAAAAAAAATCCTCTAATCCCCATCAAAAATGGGGAGCTTAAACTCGACTATCAAGTTTTTATTGTGACAATGAAATCCAAGAGTGAGACGCGAGCATCTAAAAACACAAGCATCGCGTCTCTACATATTGATGGAATTTGGTAGAGACGCAATGCTTGCGTCTCTCGCTTAATAATCATCAATCTTTTAAAAACTTGATATGTCGAGTTAAAGAAAGATGTGTATTTTATCTTTACAATGCCTTAAGGCGATAGCGGGAAAAAAATATACCCAGCAGGACGCGGAGCGTCCAAACATAGGTTCCCAAATGGAATTTGGGAACCAGAACAAGGGTATTTTATTTAGCCGCAACCGCCTAAGTAGGGAACCAAATGTTTTTTCGATCAAACTACTTTATTAAGAAACAGGATTAAGAAACAGGTTCTTTAGGTTCCTGCTTAGGAAACATTTTTAGATTTGTGACACATTGAGTAAACAACGCGTGCAAAATCCCTAAAATAGATTCTAATTGCGTCTCTGAATAAGCGGGACTCTCATACCCTTCATTTTGAGGGGTCAGTTTGTAAAATTGCCATGTTGTAGCATTAGTCACAATGCCATAAATGTCAACATCAAAAAAGTTATTGAACACACGACAAGCATGCATTTCCATCAAACATTGTGCTAAACCTTGTTCAAAATCATCTTTTTTGGGTTTAACCACGCATAAAAGTGGAGATTGATAAACCGTCCCTTGTGGTGCAATGAGATAATCCACGACTCCTGTCAAACTTTCCGTTTGTAATAGAGTTCCCTTCCATATTTTCAGATCGTCAAAACTGTCAACGGCTTCCATTAGGATGGCATCAATCAACAGAGATTTTGCCGCTTCTGAACGAGATAAGTCAAAATTTGACTTAAGTTTAGTAACTGTTTGTTGATAATGTGCTGATGATTGTATGGGATGTACATCAAAAGACCATTCCTTCAATGGGTTAGTCCCTATCATCATCAATGCATCCCGTAAGTTAAAGCGGGAAAATCTTTTTCTACGTTGTTTTCTCATAAGATACCTATTTGATTTACACTGGTAATTGCCAAAATAACTCCGGTAATAATTAAGCCTATCACGCCACCTATTATTAAAATTGCAACTGGTTCTATCAACAATAAAAAACGTTTCATCCGTACTCGTCCACCTTCTTCCAACAATTTTGCCAATGAACGCAACATACGAGACAATTCTCCAGCCTTTTCACCTGCACGTATGAGATTATGTCCCGTGGGTGTCAAAGCATCATTGTCTTGCAACGCTTGTGATAAACTTGTTCCACTTTTAACAGCTTGAGTCACTTGACTCAGTTGGGCGTTAAGACTAGGTAATTTAATGCTTTGGCGGGCTAATTCAAGTGATTGTAACAAAGACACACGATTTTCTAATAATGTAGACATCATTGCAGCCCAGCGGGCGGTTTCGGCTTCTATAATCCAGAGACCTAGCAACGGTAATTTTGCGCTGAAATCTTTGAGTTTTGCACGTAAAGAAGATTGGCTAAGTAAATAAACTGCCATAATCACTAATGCGACTATTATACCGATAACCCATTCAACATGGGTATTAAAAAACATGCCTGTGTTTAAGACTAACTTAGCAAGCAAAGGAATATCATCTCCCCGATTTTTAAGCATACTAGCAAAGCGAGGCACAACAATGATAAAAATCATTAAAACAGCGGCAATTCCTGATACTATGAGTATTATAGGATAAATCATTGCATTACGCATTTCATCCGCAACTCGTGTATCATATTCCATTTGTGCCACTGCATCGCGCAAAGCATGAGCAACTTTACCGGTGATTTCCCCTGCTTCAACTAACTGCGTCACATACCAAGGTAATTTCAGAGGACTGGCTTGCAAAGTCACTGAAAATGTTATACCTTGGCGTAATTCTGAAGCAATATCGGCAAAAGTTTGAGTGATAAAAGGGTGATGCGAAGAGTTAGCGAGGGATTCTACCGCTTCTATCAATGCAACACCAGACTCTAACAGGGTAGCCAATTCATGCAAAACAATTAAGATGTCACGCTGTTTTGGCTTACCCCCTTTTCCACGAGTAGAAGTTTTTGAAGAATCAACCTGTGTCAGGGAAAGGGGAGTAAGCCCACGTCGTTGTAATTGGCGAGCAGCTTCTCGTTCAGAATCGGCTGTTAAAATACCGCTGACTTCTTGCTTTTGAGTGTCTACTGCCTGATATTTGTAGCGCATTTGGAAAATTGATGATTGGGAATATTAGGAATTTTACCTATTACTCCAAACTATCTAAATATTTTTCAGCATCTAACGCCGCCATACAACCGGTTCCAGCTGAAGTAATTGCCTGACGATAGACATGATCACATACATCACCAGCAGCGAATATACCTGATATACTCGTTGTTTGTGCATCTCCTTCAGAACCGCCTTTGGTAGTAATATAGCCCTTTTTCATTTCTAATTGATTGACAAATAAATCGGTGTTTGGTTTATGACCAATAGCTATAAAGACACCATATAAATCAATGTCTTGAGTGCTACCATTCTGTACATTTTTAATACGCATCCCTGTCACACCATTATTATCACCTAATACTTCGTCAAGGACATGATTCCATACTATAGTGACTTTACCTTCTTTTTCTTTTTCAAATAAACGATCAGCTAATATTTTTTCAGAGCGAAGGGCATCACGCCGATGTACTAAAGTAACATGTGAAGCAATATTTGCTAAATATAAGGCTTCTTCCACTGCTGTATTACCACCGCCTATCACAGCTACTTTTCGATCACGATTAAAAAATCCATCACAAGTGGCACAAGCTGAAACACCTCTACCATGAAAAGCTTTTTCTGAGGGTAAACCCAAATACTGAGCAGAAGCACCTGTTGCAATAATTAATGCATCACAAGTATATTGTTTGCCAGTATCCCCAGTTAACATAAGTGGACGTTGTTTTAAATTAACCGCTTTAATTTCATCATGAATGATTTCAGTATTAAAGTGTTCAACATGTTTACGCATTCGTTCCATCAATTCAGGACCTTGCACCCCCTCATGATCCCCAGGCCAATTTTCAACATCAGTGGTTGTGGTCAACTGCCCGCCCTGTATTGAACCAGTTATAATCACTGGATTCAAATTGGCACGAGCCGCATAAACAGCAGCCGTATACCCAGCAGGCCCCGATCCAAGAATTAAAAGACGACAATGTTTGATTTCACTCATTTTGATGCTCTCCCTCATTGAAAAATTCAAAATGACACTATTTTACGTCAAAACAGTTTATTAGGTAAATAGTGAAAATTGAAAATTAAAAATTGTGAGTTAAAAATTATAAGCACGAAGCTAAAGTTATCAATGCTAAAATGTAATTTGTATTTTAATTTTCAAATCAAAAAATAATTATCTAATTTTTACCAATTCTTTCAATAATCCTTCTAATCCACCATACACAGAGATATTACCAATTTTTTCAGTGACTTTTTCAAGTACCTCAAGTTCTTTGAGCCGCAAAGCAGTAGGATTATCTTCCATCACTTTGGCGGTATTCAGCAATGAACGAGTCGCAGCCGTTTCTTCGCGCCGTTTAATAAGATTGGCTTGTGCCGTTTTTTCTGCCTCCACCACTTTACTCAAAATGATTTTCATATCCCCAGGCAAAATGATGTCTTTTACCCCCACACTTTTTATCTCTATTCCTAATTCAACTGTTTTATCAGTGATATAGGCAAGCACAGATTCATCAATGATATTTTTATTTTCCAATAATTCATCTAAGGTACGAGTACCGACAGCAGCGCGTAGTGCAAATTGCAATTCTTTATAAAGAAAATCAAGGGGGCGGACTAAAGTTGAAATGACACAAAGTACATCTTTGATAAGATAACTGGCAGATAAATTAATACGTAGACTCACTTTATCTTTACTTAAAATTTCTTGCCCAGAAACTTCTATGTCTTGCAAGCGCGTATCCCACATTTCTATAAGAATATGACGGTTAAATTGCCAATAAGCATGTAAACCTGGCATTAACATATAATAAACCAAGCTGATTTTCTGGTACTTCTTGACTATAAATAAATTCACTTACTCGTTGTGATAGTATGCCCGCTTTAGCGTGTACAAGCTGAGTAGATATATTAGAGGCTACTTCAAAGTTTTCAGAGATATCAATGATTTCTGTTGTAATATCCACAATGCCTTTCCAATAGAATGTGCGAGTGGATGGTGACAAAATATCCACTAATCGCCCATTTTTATAAACTAAGGCGGTTTGATGTGGTTTAAGTTCAATGATATTAAAATGATAGACAGCCTCAGCATATTCTTTAATAAAAAAATCTGTTAGATTATGCTCAAATTCAGGTACAGATAAATCATAAAGTTCAACTTGCATTTTCTGTAGGGGATCAAAATAACGATAAGTCCCTGGCATCAGAAAATCCAGAAAATCTCCCTCTTTAAATAAGAATCCCCGTTCATTCTTTGTGAACAATAAATTGACGAAATACCAATAATGTTTGTTTTATCCGTTTGGATTTCATTTTATATTCCTTTTTTTGTTCAGTTTTGTGTTTAGCAATGGTAGTTTCAACTTCTACGAGCCGATTAAATCCTGATGACATAATAGAATTGTTAATTGTTATTTACTTCTATAAATATAAAAGAATCATTTTTCATTTTTTAATGAGGTTAAAATGATCGTCCTCACATGCTTGGAACGGATGACAATGTTGCGATAGGCTGGATTTAATCTGTCCATCAGTCTGTTCTCAAAGCATGAAAAATACACTATTACCTTGAGTTTAAAACTTTTGGAGAGAAGAAACCAAGCTCTATCGTACCCATTATCATACAAAGTTTCTTACATGCTGTGAAAATAGGCAAATCACTGTATCCTAATGTGAATCACCACTTATCACTGAAGACGATCACAGGGGAGTATGTGGAGTCGAACCACAGCCCGAAGGCTTATCCAAAGTAACGATTTATCAGATCGTTGAGGAGTTAGAACAGGAATTGAACCTGTTACACACTGAATTTTAATCAGTTGCTCTACCAAATGAGCTATCTAACAAAAGATATTGCCATCCCCTTCATCGGTACACACTGACCAATTTTCAGACACAATGTGCCAGTCAGGCATACAGAACCTGAACCGCTGATAAATTTCAAGCCAATATCCAAAGAATAGATTAGATGATTAAAAAAAAATAGTCAAAAATAGAAAAATAGATTAGATGATTAAAAAAGAATAGTTAAAAATAGAATATACTAAATTTGTAGTCAAATTTTCTATATTTCATATTTGTACTGCACACGAGTACAACTTAAACTTTTTAAACGTTTAATTTTTACCCTTGTGAAGTATACACTATAAGTAGTCCATAACAATGGATTACTCATTTACAATTATTAATTAATTGTTTATTCGCATTCAATTTTGTGATGGTAATTACATAATAATTAACTTCAACTTTGTAATTGACTAT
>JAUCGK010000262.1 GCA_030378085.1 Candidatus Parabeggiatoa sp. HSG14 | reverse complement strand
AACATCATTTGACACTTTGCTTTAATTTTTCTATTTTGGGACTTCCCCCTGTGTACGGGGGGTTAGGGGGGTGTCCTCAATTTTGCACTCCAGTTTGAAAGCTATCTGCGTAACATCAGTTAAATAAGTTAAGTCGCTCAACAAAAATTTTTTAACAAAACATATGGAAATTGTTAAGATACTTTTGTGAACCTACTTAATTAACACACCAATCCCTTCTCAAGAAAAGCATTTTCGCTTCTGAAGATGGCTTCCTTAAAAGAGGTGAAAGGTGTGTTTTCAACAGAATAAAAATTTAATCTGGATTTTTGAGATCAAAAAGAATTTCCTTAACTAAGCCTGGGCCACGATAAATTAAACCTGTATAAATCTGTACCAAACTGGCACCTGCTTTAAATTTTTCTTGAGCATCGGCGACACTCATCACACCTCCAACAGCAATGATGGGGATTTTGCCTTGGAGTGTAGCACTTAATTGCTGCACTACCTGGGTAGCTTGTGTTAATAAGGGTGCGCCGCTCAATCCCCCCTTTTCTTTTGCATAAACTAAATTTTCCACGCCTACCCGTGATAAAGTCGTATTGGTGGCAATCACACCATCTATCTCGTAAGTCAATAATGTATTTGCAATTTTTATCAATTCTTCTTCGTTCAAATCAGGCGCGATTTTGATTGCCAACGGTACATACTTATTATATTCGATAGCCAATTGTTGTTGGGCTTTTTTTAAGGCAGCTAACATACGTTCTAATTCATCTTCTTGTTGTAATTTCCTTAGCCCAGGCGTATTGGGCGAAGAAATGTTAATTGCCACATAATCCGCGTGAGCATACACTTTGT
Organism: Candidatus Parabeggiatoa sp. HSG14; assembly: GCA_030378085.1. Classification (GTDB taxonomy): domain Bacteria; phylum Pseudomonadota; class Gammaproteobacteria; order Beggiatoales; family Beggiatoaceae; genus Parabeggiatoa. Next base: position 6,404 of record JAUCGK010000262.1, on the reverse strand, counting down.
GCAAGCCTATTAAATAATCATCAATGGCATTTTCTAAGGGTGTGTCAAAATTCTTGCCAATGTTAATTCCTAATATACCGTTAAAACGTGCTTTTTTAACATGTTCTAATAACTTTTCCACACCATTATTATTAAAACCCATACGATTAATCAATGCCTGTGCTTGAGGCAAACGAAACAAACGTGGATGAGGATTACCCCGTTGAGGACGTGGTGTGACAGTACCTACTTCAATAAATCCAAACCCTAATGTGGCTAAGCTATCAATATATTCAGCATTTTTATCCATTCCTGCTGCAAGCCCTACTGGATTAGGAAACTTTAAACCCATCACGGTGCAAGGAAGTTGAGGTATTTTACCGAAAACGAGTTCGGGTAATTTAAAGTTATGAAACTTATTCAGTGTATGCAGAGTGAAATGATGGGCAATTTCAGGAGGTAATGTGAATATCAAAGGACGAAGTAGTGAAAACATCATAAAGTGTATCTCAGCTTAAGTTTTATCAACAAGATTAATATAAGATTTCTGTTAAAGTACTTTCTCTTCTATTCTTCTTCTCGTCGATCAAGAACATCTATTAGACGATCAATTTCATCAAGTGATGCTAAATCTTTGACCTTTTCTAATAAATCTTCCATGATTTCTGGTGACTTTTCAAACCAAGCACTCACATTGAGATTTATCGCTGCTATCGCCTCCTCCCTTTCTCCTTCTCCCTTTTCACTCAAAATAACAATTTCTGTATTAATAGCTTTTTCTCTAATTTTTTTGACCATTTCAATGCCATTCATTTCAGGCATTTTTATATCAATCAGGACAACATCAAATTCTTCTTTACGAAATTTCTCTAACCCCTCAACACCATTGTGAGCAATTTCTACAAAAATACCATGTTGAAGAAAGTATCTTCTATAAGTGGTTAGAGTCTCTTTGTTATTGTCTACAATTAAAAGTTGATATTGACGATCCATAAACTATATTTTCCTTTTACTTTATATTAGATTTTGAAAGCCTTCAATTTAAAATTTTTGATTTGGAGTGATTTGGTTGTTTTAGCCTCTTTCCAAAAAATATTAATGCGATTTAGAACCATTACCTTGATAAAATAGGATTATTGGAAGAGTTTGTAATTAATTTGTCCAACCACCATCGCATTAAGCTTATTTGTTTCTTAGGTTTAAATGTGGGAAAATGCCTAAAATCTTTTTCCCATTTAGCCAATTCTGAACGTACTACAAATAGTTGTTTTCCTTCAATTTCCCAATCAATTGTTTGAGTTACAAGCCTTGCCAATTCAAACGATTTTTTCTTCAGTAATTGGACAGCTTGCTCATGCTGTTCAGATGAAAGTTCTCCTAACCCGACTAAAACCAATATTTCTCTACCGATTCGCCCTGCTCTCATTTGTGCCGTTTTTGAGCTAACTGCTAGGTAGTTGTCACCATATGGATTGTGACGTGCTCTGGTAATTACCTTAACAATTTCTCTTTCTGAGAGGCTAACATGAGGCGTAATAACAAAACGATGATTCCAAAGTCCAGCACGAGGGGTTTCTGCGACTAATTGTAATCGATTCATTGTATTTCACCATACCATGTAAGGGGTTGCACAGCATTGGTATATACTGAGCAACATTATAAATTGTGTTTTATTGTAATAAAAAACGAAAAGTCTTAAAATTTATTACAAAAATGTGATTTATACCAATGTGTAGTATTAAGTTATTTTTAGAATTTTAGAATTATTTGTAAAACGCTTAGTCAGATGGTTTCTAACTAAAGTTTCAATTTTTAAACGCTACCATCAATAATTTTTTACTATAAATTTTTAGTGATTTCCTTGCTAAGTTCCCTCAAATGTGGGAATTTAGAGGGCGTGTTAAAATATTTATTACCAAATGAGTTACAACATTTTTATTTGTTTTATGCATATTTTGCACCAAAATAAACATACAATGCACGTTTCATTTAAAATAAATATACTACTATATGTAATATTATTTAACGTCTCAGTTTGAAAAATCAACCCGCTTAAACCTAAAATACTCATCAGTGTGCTTCATCCCAATTTTTTCCTACTCCTACATCAACCAATAGTGGCACACGCAAATCTGCAACATGAGTCATCGCCTCAATAATTGCAGCTTTGGCTTCTCCTAATACCTCGTCAGCAATTTCAAAAATAAGCTCATCGTGAACTTGTAAAAGCATTTTAATATCTAAGTGACTACTTTGAATCCAATTATCCGCTTTTATCATTGCCCGTTTGATTAAATCCGCAGCAGTACCTTGCATGGGAGCATTGATAGCAGTGCGCTCTGCATATTGTCGTCGTTGATGGCTACGTGATTTAATTTCGGGGATATATAAACGCCGTCCAAATACCGTTTCTACATACCCTTGTTTTTTAGCAATTTCTCGCATTTCATCCATATAATCTTTGACACCTGGATAACGTGCAAAGTAGGCATCAATATATTCTTGTGCTTTAGTGCGCGTTGTATCTAATTGTTTGGCTAAACCATAAGATTGCATACCATAAATCAGTCCAAAGTTTACCGCTTTAGCACTACGGCGTTGATCGATGGTGACTTTATCAATCGGTACTTTAAAAACTTCAGCAGCTGTCGCTTTGTGAATATCCTCGCCTTTTGTGAAAGCGGTGAGTAATTTTTCATCTTGAGAAAGATGTGCCATGATTCTAAGTTCAATTTGAGAATAATCTGCTGCTAATAAGCAATATCCTTTGGGTGCAACAAACGCTTGGCGAATCCGCCGCCCTTCTACAGAGCGAACAGGAATATTTTGGAGATTGGGATTGGTTGATGATAATCGCCCCGTTGCTGTCACCGCTTGATGGTAAGAGGTATGTATTCGCCCTGTTTTAGGACTCATTTGCTGCGGGAGTTTGTTAGTATAGGTTGATTTTAATTTGCTCAAGCTACGGTATTCTAAAATTAATTTGGGGAGTGGATATTTAAGTGCAAGTTCTTCTAAAACTTCCACTGCGGTGGAAGGTTCCTTTTTTGGTGTTTTTTTCAATACAGGTAATTTTAATTTTTCAAACAAAATCGTTTGAAGCTGTTTAGGCGAATTTAGATTAAATTCACCTTCTGCCAAAATATAAGCTTCTTTTTCAATAGTTTGTATTTTTTTTGTTAATTCCGTACTTTGTTCACGTAATTTCATCGCATCAATTTTTATCCCGTTACGTTCCATTCGTATTAACACGGGAACAAGCGGCATTTCCATCTCGGTAAAAATTTGAGAAAGTTTAGAAATAGGCTGTAATTGTGGCCATAATTTTTGATGCAATTGCAAAGTGACATCCGCATCTTCGGCAGCATAAGGTGCGGCATGTTCTAAATAAATTTGATTAAAAGACAGTTTATTTTTACCTTTGCCAGCAATGTCTTCAAAAGAAGTCGTCTCTAAATCAAGATAATGATGAGCAAGCGAATCCATATCATGTTTTTTAGTACTGTCTAATAAGTAGGATTCTAGCATCGTATCAAAAGCAATGCCTTGTAATTCAATACCATAATTGGCAAGGATATGAGCATCGTATTTAAGATTTTGCCCCACTTTGGGTTTGTTTGGATTTTCTAATAAAGGCTTTAGTGCAGCTAATACTTTCTCTCTTGACAATTGTTTGGGTGCACCTAAATAATCGTGGGCAAGAGGAACATAAGCGGCTTCTCCTGCTTTTACGGCAAAAGAAACACCAACAATCTGGGCTTCTAGATAATCTAAGCTTGTCGTTTCGGTATCAAAAGCAAACTGTTCAGCTTCGTTAAGTTGATTTAACCAATTATCAAAGTCTGTTTGAGTGAGGAGAGTATGATATTGTTCAGAAAATTCCCCTTTTGTAAAAAAAGGCAAAGAAGGCTTTGCCGAAACGCCCATTAATCGCTTTTTTTTAGTAGCAGGTTTTTTTTCTTTTTTAAAGAGAGTTGCTATTTCTTCTTTTCCAAAAAGAGAAGCTGTTTTTCCTTTTGGCAAAGCATAAAGAGAAGAAGAATTTTCAGCCACACGAGGCGTTGCTTTTTTCTTTGTAGCAGGAGAAGTTTTAACCACAGAAGGCGTTGCTCCCCTTTTTTGCAAACGAGGAGTGGACGTTTTTTTGGGAGTAGAGTGAGAAGTTTTAGCCACACGAGGTATTGTTCCTCTCTTTCGTAAAGGAGAAGAAGGGGAGATTTCAGCAGTTGACGTTTCAGTTAAACGAGGTGTCGCCTCCCTTTTCGTAAAGGGAGGGATTTTAGCTGTAGAAGAAATTTCAGATAACCATTTTTTAAATCTTAGTTCTTTATATAGTTGACGTAATTCATTAATATTTTGAGGATTTAATTTTAATTGTTGTGGAGTTCGTGCTAATTTTACATCACATTTAATAGTCAATAATTGTCGCGTTAACGGCAATTGGGGTAAAGCTTCACGTAAATTTTCACCAACTTTGCCTTTAAATTCATCTGCTTTTTCTATAATTGTCTTTAAATTGCCGTAAGTGTTAAGCCATTTGACAGCCGTTTTAGGACCGACTTTTTTAACCCCTGGCACATTATCCGTGCTATCTCCAATTAAACTCAGATAATCCACCATCAATTCAGGCGATACGCCAAACTTATCAATCACCCCTTGTACATCTAAGCGAGTATTTTTCATGGTGTCAATAAGTGTAATAGATTCATTGACTAATTGGGCAAAATCTTTATCACCCGTAAAAATCAATGTTTTCATCCCAGCAATATTTGCCTGTTTGGCTAATGTACCTATCACATCATCGGCTTCAACACCTGTTTCCATTAATAAAGGAAAACCCAAAGCTTGAACTACTTTATGCGTGGGCGAAATTTGTGGGACTAATAGTTCTGGCATCGCGGGGCGATTTGCTTTGTAATCTGGATATAATTTATGGCGAAAAGTTTTACCCGGCGCATCAAATACAACAGCGGCATAAACGGGCTGATACTCGTATAACAAACTTTTAAGCATATTCGTCACACCATACACAGCACCCTTTGGCATTCCTTGAGTATTGTTAAGAGAAGGCATTGCATGAAAAGCGCGGTACAAATAAGAAGAACCATCTATTAAAATTAAAACGTTATTGTTCATAACAAGGTGGGTTTAAAAATTTTGATATGCGTGATATTGAGGTGATTGATGAAGTGATTGATATTCGTTTACCTATTCAGAAGGTGTTCAAAGGGTCTTCTAAACATATTCAGAAGGTGGGTTAATTCTTGTCCAAAATAAATTTTGGACTCCACAATAAATTGTGGACTCCGTCAGTTCGCTGGTTTGGAGTCCAAAATTTATTTTGGATGTAATTTAATTTCTACTCCCAAAAAATGTGCTTAGGATTCCAATATTTTGCGACGTTTTTCCATCATTTCAGCGATAATAGGGCGAAAGATAATTTGCATGGCAAAACCCATCTTGCCACCTGGTACAACCAATGTATTAGGACGCGCCATAAACGAATCGTGAATCATTGATAATAGATACGAATAATCTTGGTCACGATATTTGTTAAATCGAATGACGACCAAGCTTTCATCAGGACTGGGAATATCACGAGCAATAAAGGGATTGGAGGTATCTACCAAAGGCACCCGTTGAAAGTTAATGTGGCTATGGGTAAATTGGGGCGTGATATATTTCACGTAATCAGGCATGCGCCTCAAAATGGTACGAGTGACCATTTCAGGGGAATAGCCACGTTCAGAAACATCACGGTTGATTTTTTGGATCCATTCCAAATTGACACTGGGTACCACCCCAATCAATAAATCCACCCACTGGGCAACATTAATCTCTGATGTGACCACACCACCATGTAAACCTTCATAAAACAATAAATCCGTATCAGAGGGAATGTCTTCCCACGGTGTAAAGGTACCTGGCTGTTGAGCATAAGGTTCTGCTTCTTGCTCATTATGCAGGTATTTACGGACTTGTCCTGTACCCGATTCTGAGTATCGATGAAATAAGTCCTCAAGTTTATCAAAGAGATTAGCTTCAGGGCCAAAATGACTCAGATTTCTACCCTCTTTTTCAGCTTCCTTAGCTGCTTCTTTCATTTCATTACGGTTATAGCGATGAAAGCTATCTCCCTCAACAACGGCTGCTTTATACCTACCCCGACGAAAAATATCCTCAAAAGCTTTTTTAACAGTGGTTGTTCCCGCACCAGATGAACCAGTAATCACAATAACAGGATGTTTGACAGACATTAAGTTCTCCTAATATAAGTTAATCAAAATAAAAATATAAGGCTTATCTCATAGACCTCCTGATTGATAAGCAAGTAATTCTTTAATAATATTTTGACAAGTATTGTTGTTCTAAGCAATGAGTAATTTTATAAACATTATAATATTATTAACTACGAAAATACAATG
>JAUCGK010000261.1 GCA_030378085.1 Candidatus Parabeggiatoa sp. HSG14 | reverse complement strand
AATCAATATATTCGTCAAATCTTCGCCAATTTAAGGTTTCGGGAAATCGTACCTCATGAACGAAATAACTCTCTAATTGGTGAAGATATTAATTATTAATGTTTTTATTTTTCTAAAAAGAATTTAAAGGAGTTATATGTCTGCTTTAATTTGTGGATCATTCGCTTTTGATACCATTATGGTATTTAACGATAAATTTAAACATCATATCCTGCCAGAGCAGGTGCATATTATCAATGTATCGTTTCTGGTGCCTGATTTACGTCGCGAATTTGGGGGATGTGCAGGTAACATTGCCTATAATCTCAATTTGTTAGGTGGAGATGCGCTACCTATGGGAACGGTGGGGATGGATTTTGCGCCTTATGCTGAGTGGATAGATCATTGTGGTATCTCCCGTACTTATGTGACTACAGTTGATCACACTTATACAGCCCAGGCATTTATTACTACTGATATGGATGATAATCAAATTACGGCATTTCATCCTGGTGCGATGAACCATTCTCATCTTAATAAAGTGTCTCAGGCTAAAGATGTGAGTATTGGCATAATTTCTCCCGATGGACGTGATGGTATGATTGAACATGCCAGACAGTTTGTAGCGGCTGGTATTCCTTTTATATTTGATCCAGGGCAGGGTATGCCGATGTTTGATGGCAACGATTTGCTGCAATTTATTGAACAGGCTACGTGGGTTACTGTCAACGATTATGAATGGCAATTGATGCAAGAACGTACTGGTTTGTCTCCGCAAAAAGTGGCTCAAATGGTACAAGCCCTAATCATTACTAAAGGAGAAGAGGGGGCTGAGATTTATACAAAAGACACGGTTTATCAAATTCCCAATGCTAAACCAAAGGCTGTCAATGATCCAACGGGTTGTGGGGATGCTTTTCGTGGTGGGTTGTTATATGGTTTAATGAAAGATATTGATTGGGAAACAACAGGACGAATTGCATCATTGATGGGTGCTATCAAAATTGAACATCATGGTACACAAAACCATTCTTTTACACTAGAGCAGTTTAAAGAACGGTTTAAACAAAATTTTGGCTATGCATTGATGTAGGAGAGTAGTTTCCCTCCTATTTTATACTCCAAACGTTCAGGTTTTCGGATTTTTGATAAAGGGCAACCACGAGGGATTGCCCCTACAATAAATAGTTCGTAGGGGCAATCCTTTATGGTTGCCCAATAATCCGAAATCTTGAAAGTTTAAAGTATAAGGAGGGACAAGGGTTGTCGAAATTATTTTATGTACGTCCCTTCTTTAATACTGATCAAATCTGAAAAATTGGAGTCCTCTTAGAAATTAGCTTGGACTTGCAAATATAAACCACGTTGATCTAAACCAAAGTTGTTGCCACCCACATTCATGTGTTCAGCACCTGCAATATCACCAAATACAGCAGCAGCAGCTACTATAGCCATGTTTGGGGTAGGAAAATAGGCAAAGAATAGGTCTCCCCAATCATCTTCTCTATTCACTTCGATGTTATCCGGTTTCATGCGGTATTCCACACCCACCACGGTTTTGTCATTAAGAAAAATACCAGCTGACCCTTCAAACATTGCAGAATAACTGTCTTCCCATTTAGAGCCAAAACCCAAAATACCAATCTGGTTGGCTTTGGTGGCACGAAGCGTACCATTAAGCAGCAGTTTTCTCTTACCAATCGGCATCACCTTGGTTGCTGCAACATAGAAATCCACTCCAGTATCGTCAGCCCCCCTGGGATTAAGGAACATATCTGAGACATTCGTCTTTTTAAACTGAAGTCCCACTGCCACAGCCGGCATCGTCTCATTCATGTCAAGTACTTTGACTTTGACACCAAGCACATCAAGGTCTATTTTACCTATCAACCAATCTTTGTGTTGATCTAAAGATGGACCTGTTCCTAAGCCATCATGTTTTGGGTGTCGTCCCGTGTCAAAGGTTATTTTCGCATAGGACAATTCTACCCATTTAGCAATAGAACCTTGTAGTGCCACACTACTTAATGTGTAATCACCTGTATCTACCCAAGTCGCAGAGACAGTTGGTTTCCCCCCTGACAAAAGACCCCAAGGCACAATACCACCACCTGCTTGACCTTCAACCTGAGTAACCGCAGCCTCAGTGCCAATACAAAAACTACCCATTGCTAATGTTAATGCCGCTGTTTTTAGTAACTTCATTGAGTTTTCTCCTCATCTTGCGTGTGGTTAACACAAAAGCTTTTTTTGATTTCAAAAAATAAATTTATCCCTATATAAAATAGATTTATCTATAGTCCCTATATAAAATAAACTTATTTTTTCACAAAAATTACCTTTTAAGATAGATTAGTAACCGCTTATACACTTAATTACATAAAATATGTAAGTGTTAAAGAATAAACTAACACTACTACATTTGTAAAGGTTTTTAATTATCTTAATTATTTTTATTTATATGGCAATTAATAACATTAATATCAAAAAAATGGTAATACGAGTAACCAAGGCAATGTCAAATATTTGGGATCTCGAAATTGATCGAGACCAATTTTCATGGCTTGATGTCCCATTATTGGTTGTGCTTTATAAGTGCCAAACAACCTATCCCATAGTGATAGATTAAAACCAAAATTACTATTCGTTTCATCAGGGAGGACAGAATGATGAATGCGGTGCATGTCAGGTGTAACGATTAACCAGCGTAGCCATTTATCTATTTTTTTGGGCAATGCGATATTGCTATGGTTAAACATTGCCATTCCATGGTAGTACTGCATAAAGTAGTGGTAAATTTTTTAAGAGATTAATTTCATTATGTTTTTAAACTGCTACCACTACTTTATGCAGGACTACCGTATGACTTCAAAAAGTAATACAGCCACAACTGGGGAGCCAAGTGCCATAATGGCAGCAAATTTAATGAGCATGGACAAAATAATCTCAATGGGATGAAAACGTGGGCCAGTTGTCACATCAAAATCAATATCGGCATGATGCATACGGTGTAAACGCCACAATAAGGGTAGGGCATGAAATAAGACATGTTGCAAATAAATAATGCCATCCAACAATATAATAGAGAAAATAATAGCTAACCATAGAGATAAATTTATGTTATTTAAAAGCCCCCACTGATTTTGTTCGGCTAGCACTGCTAAACCAACTGCTGCTGTTGGAAATATCAGGCGCAATAATAAAGTATTAAAAAAAACAATGCCGAAATTGTTTAACCAACGTACTGTTTTAGAAGCCACTAATTGGCGACATGGTGCGATCATTTCCCAAATGGCCATCAGTATCAAAATACCAAAAAAACAACTGAGACGAATAACCATTTCATGTCTTATAATCCATTCATTCATAAGTATTTTTCACTTTTCACTTCTCTTGACAGGCAGGACAAGTACCATAGAGGTATAAACAATGGTCAGTAATTTCAAAATTATATTTTTGGGCAATAGAAATTTGCCGTTTTTCAATAACTTCATCAAAAAATTCGGTAATTTTGCCACACTTTATACAGACAAGATGATCATGGTGATAACCTTCATTTAGCTCAAATACTGATAAACCTCCTTCAAAATGGTGACGAGTCACTAATTGCGCGGCTTCAAATTGTGTTAATACGCGATAAACCGTTGCTAAACCTACATCTTCCCCAGAATCCAGTAGTGCTTTATAAACATCTTCAGCACTTAAATGGCGTTGTCCATTATTTTCTAATAATTGAAGTATTCGTAGCCGTGGCAAGGTTGCTTTTAATCCCACTTTTTTAAGGTCTTGACTTTCCATAAAATTTCTCTGAATAGTAATTGCTAAAGTACAGTAGGTTAACATTTTTTCTGACTGACAATAATTTCTGTGATAGTGGGAGTCTAAACTCAGGTGTACCTTATACAAAAATGTGACATTGTCAAATCATGAGGTTATAATAACAAATTATCATTTTTAGACAGGTAATTTGTTCATGATGCGAAAACTGCTTATTTTACATTACATTAGTTTTGGTTTGTTTTTGACGGGATGCGCTATGCATAAGGTAGATGTTCAACAAGGGAACATTGTTACTCAAGAAATGCTAGATCAGCTAGAATTGGATATGCATGCTAAAAAAGTACGCTTTATTATGGGTACACCGATGATGGTGGATGCGTTCCATCAACAAAGGTGGGATTACATATATAGTATTCAACCGGGTGGTAATGAGCGGAAACAAAGACATCTTTCTTTATTCTTTGATGAAAACCAAAAACTGACACGAATAGAAGGTGATGTCAAAATTGGTAAACCGCACCAACCAAAACCTGTACCATTACCAGGTGGATTTGACCAAGACCCGATTTTATAATTTTAGTTATCAATAGGTTGTAAGTTTAGCAGATTTATGGTTTATCACTCAAAACTTGGGAACGATAATAAAACCTTGAACTACAAGGATTGCCCCTAATCCTTTATTATAAACAATCCTTGTAGTTCTATTCTCCCAAAGCTAATGACTCCATTTTATCGTTCCCAATTTTATTTGGGAACGCACTGCCAAGAAGCTTTGCTTCGACAAGGTTGTTTCATTGAAGTTTTCTGAGATTGAGCAATTTTTTTGGTTTTTCTCGAAGCGAAGCTTCTTGGCAGTGCGTTCCCAAGTAAAACTTGGGAACGATAATAAAACCTTGAACTACAAGGATTGCCCCTAATCCTTTATTATAAACAATCCTTGTAGTTTTATTCTCCCAAAGTTAATGACTCCATTTTATCGTTCCCAAATTTTATTTGGGAACGCACTGCCAAGAAGCTTTGCTTCGACAAGGTTGTTTCATTGAAGTTTTCTGAGATTGAGCGATTTTTTGGTTTTTCTCGAAGTGAAGCTTCTTGGCAGTGCGTTCCCAAGTAAAACTTGGGAACGATAATAAAACCTTGAACTACAAGGATTGCCCCTAATCCTTTATTATAAACAATCCTTGTAGTTCTATTCTCCCAAAGCTAATGACTCCATTTTATCGTTCCCAAATTTTATTTGGGAACGCACTGCCCAGAAGCTTTGCTTCGACAAGGTTGTTTCATTGAAGTTTTCTGAGATTGAGCGATTTTTTTGGTTTTTCTCGAAGCGAAGCTTCTTGGCAGTGCGTTCCCAAGTAAAACTTGGGAACGATAATAAATGGCGTAGAACCCTTCTATTCCCCAGCGCATGTGATAAATGTCTAAAAAGTCTTCAGTAGGAAACTGTATTTCATCAAGTAAACTAGTAACCAATACTTCATATTCGCCGGTTTCTAGTTGAACGCGTACAAACCGCACTGTAATCTGTTCAGGTAAATCATTTGCTTTAACTTCTGATAGTTTACTATGATGAGGTTTAAGCGTTACTATTTGACTATCAAGACCTTTTCCTTGTAACATATCACGTGCTTGATTAAAAGAAGCCGCTGAGCAACGCATAACGAACTTTTTATTAACTTTACTTCGATTTGCTAGATGGAAATAGGATGGATAATTACGATCATACAACAATAAATCATTCTCAGAACGAGGTGAAAAATGCCCAATTGCTAAGTCAACTTCATATGCTCTTGCTTTACTTAAAACACTGGTAACGAGAACACGATTTAATACATCATACATGACTGAAGCTAAAGCATAGTTATGAGAACCTTTAACATCATTCTGTTCGGAACGGCATGATATTTGACCAAACTCTTCTGTCAGTTCAGCAGTATCTGGCAATAAAATTTTGGCAACCTAAAATACCCATAACACGCATCCCCTTGTAAAGCTTGATGTTATTGTCACTATACATGACATCAACTACCGCTTTTTGATTAAGTTCAATGAAGGCAGTATGACTTAAATTTGCTCTGGCTTGAACAAAGGCACTATTGCTTACTGTTTCTGTCTCGAATTTCAGTGTAAATTCGTTAAGTATTAGTTTTCGTTATTTCATACTTTTTTTTCGTCAAAAAACGAGTACTAAAGGGAAGTACAATTTTCGTACACGGGTAAAAGCTGTTTTGCTCTTGCGATGTCTCTCTTTAAATTCTTCGTTTTGAATGAATTCTTGACTTGTTTCTACGGATTTTTTTTCTTCTCTAGTGTTAACATTTTTAAATACCATTAATGTATAAGTCAACCTGCATTCTAATACCAATTCGCGTTCAAAACAAGTAGTAACCCTGTAAAATTTGCTTTTCTCATTCATTTGCTTCTTATTTTCAGATTCTATACGAATCGAACTTAATAGTGCTTCCATACGCTCTTTTATATCAGGTGGAAAAGGTTTTTTAGTGGGCTTCATAATTTCTCATAAGTAAAAGATTATTACGACTCCTTTTCAACTTTAATAAGGAAGCGAGTTAGTACTTTTATTGAACGTGAATTAGTATAATATTTATTTTATTATACAATAAGTTACTTCTTAACTTAATGGCAGTGACGCTGGCGCGTGGGAACGAGAAAATCTCGTTCAAGTATTTTCAACATAATTAAAATCTATAATCACTTGAAGTACGCCAAGAATTTGTGCCAGATTATCAAGAAAATATTTTTTCGCATCAATCAAAATGGTTTGGTTTTCAAGTTTTAGAAATTGCCATACTTCACCGTTAGTGACACAGCCAAAAATAGTTTCAATCGGTTGATTTTCAGATTGATTAAAAATTCTCGCTCCCATCATTTGTGCCGCGCATTGCCCCATATTATTTTCAACAATATTTTGCTTGGCTTCAACGAGAGCAAAAATAGGTGCTTTAATAGTATAGGTTTTAATCGCTTTACTGATAATAAAATCACATTCTCCATTTAACCCTTTGTCAGCGTCAACATCTAAAGTTTCACCCGAAAATATCGTAAAAGTACGCTGATTTTTTTCCATCATTTCCAACAAAATGGGGGTAATAATCATTTCTGATCTGGCTTTCTTACTCTTGAGTGGGAGACAAGCCCCTTTTTCCAAGGTTTGTTGTAACCATTCGCTGATTTCAAGATTTTTAACAGTGGGAAAAAGGTTTTGTACTGTTTCTTGCACTTGAAATATTTTCTCTACTGTTTTAAGGGTAAAACTATTGTAAGGCATATTATTTAAGTTTTCCTAATGATTTCTGGTTTCCACGCGCCGGCGCGTGGGAACGAAAAATTTTAATTTATAACACCATTCCTAAATTGCGAAATAAAATTTGTATTTTCATATTTTTTTCTATTTTAAAATATAAGAATTTTTTCGTCCAATGTAGGAGCGTTAGAATCAGAAAAAATTGATTTTTATTCTAAAATTCAATTAAAATGCTTATTTTAGTGTAATCGCAATTTGATGTA
>JAUCGK010000260.1 GCA_030378085.1 Candidatus Parabeggiatoa sp. HSG14 | reverse complement strand
AGATACCCTAACGATATTAATGCAACGTTTTGATTTGTCAACTGAAGTTAAACCCCGTGATGAGTTTACCCAACACAACAGCACGAGCCTTAATTTAATTCAAGAGGCGATTGCCAAATTAGAGGGAGTTGATAAAAATAGCTCTAATTATAATAAGTTGGCTATTATGGCGGGTAGTATTCTGTCTTCAACGGGTAATATAGATGAGGCGGAAAATTTATTTCTCAAAGCCAAAGATTTGGCACAAAGTGATGCCGATAAAGCGTTAGCCTGTTTTAATCTTTTTCAAGTCAGGGTGCGATGTGGTACATACCCCGAAGCTTTACCTGAATTACAAACCGCGATAAGTATTGATCCCCACTATGCCTTACATGAAGTCGAAAAATATCCGATTGAAGGATTGCTGGGAGCTGGCGGAATGGGTTGTGTATTTTTGTGCCATGACGAATGGCGAGAAAATCAAGTCGTGGTTAAATGTTTTTGGGAAGGCAAAAAAGGGAAACGTGAAGAAGTTTTTAAAGAAGTTTTAATCATGCGAAATCTCAAGAGTCCTTATGTGCCAAAGACTTTAAGTTATGGCTACGTTGATGCAGCTAAACAAGAACGACCTTATTTTGTCACGGAATATATTGAGGATGCCTTAGATGGGGAATCTTGGTTAGCGCAATACGGTAAATTAACGGTAGATACTGGTTTAATGGTTGGCTTACAAGTGGCTGAAGGTTTAGAAATTGCTCATAAAGCCGGTGTTTATCATTTGGATTTAAAACCCGCTAATCTTTTGTTAAAAAAGGAAGAAAATAAAATAGCCATAAAAATCATTGACTTTGGATTAGCACGTGTTGCTACCTCCCTAAGACAGCAAGCGGCTATGACACAAACACGCAGTGGCAAGAGTCAATTAACACAAGCCGTTTTTGGCACACTTGATTATGCTCCCCCTGAACAATTAGGCGAAATCCAATATGGACAACCTGGCGTAAAAAGCGATGTGTTTGCATTTGGAGCCACTTTATATCGTTTATTAACTGATGACAGTCCTCGTTTTCCACATCCTCGCAAATTGCCAGATTTACCAGAATTGCAATATTTGTTGTTAGACTGTTTAGAGGTTCATCCTGATAAACGTCCTGACGTTGAGGTGGTCATTGAACGGTTGTCCGGTTTATTAAAAGAGTTAACTTCTGAAAAAGAGATTTCTTCTCTTAAAACCGTAAAAGAAATTCCACAAAACGATTTTCTAAAAAATGAAAAGCCGGAAACAGAAAAAACAACGCCAGAAGAAACTACTCCAAAATCACTGGAAAATGCCTTTAGTAGAATACAGGTTATTAAAGGAGATATTGTCCAACAATCGGTAGATGCCATTGTCAATCCGACTAATAATCATTTTTCTGGGAGTGGTGGTGTTGATTACATGGTTCATAAAAATGCTGGCTCAGAACTAAGAGAAGAATGTAAACAATTGAAAGTTTGTGCAATCGGTGATGCTAGAATTACTAAAGGTTACAATCTTCCTGCACAATTTGTCATTCATACAGTGGGTCCTGTTTGGAAAGGAGGGCATAGTGATGAACAAGAAATTTTGGCGAAATGCTACTATAATTGTTTAACATTAGCTGAAAAACAGGCGATTAAAACGATTGCCTTTTCTGCGATTAGTACAGGAACATTTGGTTTTCCTGTGAAATTAGCGGCTAAAATTGCGCTTCATGAAGTAAGCCATTTTTTGATAACAGCTAACTCAATTGAAAAAGTTATCTTTGTATGTACTCAGCATACTTATGGTGATTTTCAAACGGCATTAAATGCTTTAAAACAAGGTAAAATTGAAGAAAAACCCGACACACAACAGTCCGATGAAGTTTCACACAAGCATCCACAAGATAAATCAATAGAAGAATCCTTTAATCCAAATGAATTCAAGGAATTGTGTTATTATGCGAAAGAGTTAGGCGACTATAAAGAAGCAATCACCTATTGTGATAAGGTATTACAAATTAAGCCTGATTATGCAATTGCTTGGTATAATAAAGCGTGTTATTACGCTATTCAAGAACAAATTGAACAAGCTCTTCCAGACTTGCAAAAAGCAATTTCTCTTAATCCCAAATATAAGGAATTAGCAAAAACCGATGCTGATTTTGATAAAATACGTCACGATGCAAGATTTCAAGCTTTATTGTCTGAACAAATTGAAGGAGATAAACAGCCTGGTGCAATCCTTCGCGACAAATTACAAGATGGCAGTGAAGGCCCAAAAATGGTAGTCATTCTGGCTGGAACATTTCGGATGGGAGATATTCAAGGCACGGGCAATGAAAATGAACAGCCAGTACATGAGGTATTTGTAGAAAGCTTTGCAATAGGTTGCTATACCATCACTTTTGCTGAATACGACAAGTTTGCTGAAGCCATTGGAAAAGAAAAACCAGACGATTGGGGTTGGGGGCGTGACAATCGCCCTGTCATCAATGTAAATTGGTATGATGCAATTGCTTATGCAGAATGGCTAAGTCAACAAACGGGACAACAATATCGTCTACCGACAGAAGCTGAGTGGGAATATGCAGCCCGTGCTAACACCGAAACCGATTATTGGTGGGGTAATAATATTGGTGAAAATTGTGCTAATTTTGATGGGAGTGGTAATCAATGGGGTAACGAAATGACTGCACCTGTTGGTTCTTTTGAACCTAATTCTTTTGGTTTGTATGACACTGTGGGAAATGTTTTTGAGTGGACATGTTCAGAATATGAAGAGCTATATAATGGTAAAGAACAACACTGTGTTAATGAAATCGAAGATGACGTAGTCCGTCGTGGTGGTTCGTGGTGTGATGAACCTGCAATGGTTAGAGTGGCATTCCGTCAAAGATATTATCAGTCTAGTGGAAATAGTGGCGTTGGCTTTCGAGTTGTTAGGAAAGTGTTAAGAAAAACAGATAAGGCTCAAGAAAAACAAAAAACACAACCAGGAATAATCAATAGAATACAGGTTATTAAAGGAGATATTACTCAACAAAAAGTGGATGCCATTGTTAATCCTACCGATACTGATTTATCAGGATCGGGTATTGTAGATTTTGCAATTCATCGGGCAGCAGGACAAGAACTACACAAAGCCTGTCAACAATTAGGAACTTGTGCGACAGGTGAAGCTAAGATGACTGATGGATACAAGCTTCCCGCACGATTCGTTATTCATACAGTTGGCCCATTTTGGGAAGATGGCAACAGTGGTGAGCATCAAATGTTGGCTGAATGTTACTGTAATTGTCTACTACTCGCAAAAGAAAATAGGGTTAAAACGATTGCTTTTCCATCTATCAGTGCAGGAGGACTAGGTTTCCCTGTAGAATTAGCGGCTAAAATCGCTGTTCATGAAGTGGGTCGCTTTTTGATGAAAAACACTTCAATTGAACAAGTTATTTTAGTGTGTACTGAAAGTACTTATGATCACTTTCAAGCAGCATTAGAAGAACAGTTAAAGCAACTACAGACATGGTTCAATGGAAGAAAATCCAACGAAAAATCCCAAGTAAAGCCAGCAGGACAAGAAAAATCTTTACAGCCTGTGCAGATTTCTGAGATTCAATCTAAACCATTGAAAAGAAAACAAAAAGCGAAGCCAAAAGAAGTTTTTCGTGACGAATTACAAGACAGTAGTGAAGGCCCTGAATTAGTAGTCATTCCCGCAGGGCGATTTCGTATGGGGGATATTCAAGGTACGGGACTAAAAAATGAACATCCACTGTCAAAAAAATCATTAATGGGCAAATTGTTGTCTAAGAAGGAAAAGTATGAGGATTATTGGGTTTCGGTGAAAGTTTTTGGGATGGGGCGTTATCCCGTCACCTTTGCTGAATATGACCAATTTGCCGAAGCCACTGGCAGAAAAAAGCCAGATGATAGAGGCTGGGGGCGCAGTAATCAGCCTGTGATATTGGTTTCTTGGGCAGATGCCATCGCTTATACTGAATGGTTAAGTCAACAAACCGGCAAACGATATCGTTTACCAACAGAAGCTGAATGGGAATATGCGGCAAGGGCTGGCACGAAAACTGACTATTGGTGGGGCAATAAAATAGGCATTAATTTGGCGAATTGTCGTGACAGTGATAGTCAGTGGAGTGGACAACAAACAGCCCCCGTTGGTTCTTTCAAACCAAACCCATTTGGCTTATACGACACGGTGGGCAACGTGTGGGAGTGGACTTGTTCCGCTTATGAAGAGAAATATAATGGCGATGAGCAACGTTGTGCTAACAAAAATGATGGTAGAAAACGAGTGATTCGTGGGGGGTCTTGGGGTTACAAACCAGAAATGGCGCGAGTTTCATTTCGTGGAACCAGTGGTAAAAAATACATTGATGTCGGTTTTCGTCTTCTCCGAGAAAATCGATAGTCCTCTCAAACCAATGCAAGTTATATAAATCAATCACTTGGAAGAATTGGTATGGTTAGTAAAAATCGCCCATTTAACGCTTTTCTGGTGAGTCCCATTTTCATGGTGGGAGTATAATGCTCATAACGCTTTTTAAACTTTTTGTTAGTTTCAGTTATTTTTACTCGTAAACCTTTATGAAATTGAATATAGTTGTAATTAAACAAGTTAATCCATAGGGTATTGTTAAAATTATTTTTACTTTTGCAATATCCCAATGTTTTTCTTGCAAGAGAGGAAACATGTTGTCTTAAGGTAAGATTAAAACGTTCTATAAACGATGTATTTTGGGTACTTTTAGGAAAATATTTTTCTGAACCTTTGATAAAACATTTTTTTACTGTCACCAACAGGCGTTTAAAGCGTTGTTTAACAATTTGTAAATAATGATAAGGAATATCAGCAAAATGTTTTTTCAAGGCATTTTTGTATGCAGCTAATTTATCGGTTGTAAATTTAATTACATTTCCTTTTGTCCAATTACCTAAACGTTTTAACTGTAAAACTAAACGACTAGCAGTGTGGGGGGTTATAAGGGAACCTAATTCAAAATTAGTCCAAAATTTAGTTGATGCATCAATAGCTTATGAAAACCCATAATTGATGCTCTTTATTTTCTAAAAATGACCAAAGCTCATCTATTTGCATAAATACCAAATTTAGTTGCATGATTAAACAAATAACAATATGAAATTGTTCAGCTTTATTTCCAATGGCACTCAACCATGTTTCAACAGTTCTTACATCTCGATTTAAGACATCTTTTTAGTAATAGGAACATTCAGGAAATGGACAAAAAAGTCCCAAATCTGTATTAACTTCATTACACATAAATTTACCTATAATTATTGTGTATTAATAGTGTTGGAAAGGGGATTTTAACACAACTAGAAATAATCCCATCCAATGACCCCAGTGCTAGGCTGTTGACTGGAAGCTTTTTTTGCCAATATTTTTCATGCCATTTTTTTGTCGTATTGGGATTAATGAATCATTCTACTATCTATACATAAATGTTTCGTCTATAATTTTTGTAACTCATTGACATTAAGGTAGATTATGATATTTTTCATCCATTTTTTGTGACAAGAATTTTAACAAGTTTTGATAAAAACATTGGGATTACGTCAAAATCCCAATTGATACGAAATATAAAAATAGACTGAAAAATGAAAGCCAGTCAACACGCTAGGTAGAGGCTAACTTATGTCTTTAATCTGCTTAACTTAATGGTATTAAAGCGAACGAAACCCTACGAGCTAAATGAATAGTTCCTATTGTCAGTCCAACCTACGTGCTTCCATCATTACTGATTTTATAATGCATGAATTACTAAAATTATCTTTACTTTCTTATCCAAGAAAAATGGTTCAACAGCTTTGGATGAATTATTTCGTCAGTTTTTTTATGAGACAGGGAATTGAGAATTGATTCATTTCAATTAGAATCAGATACAATTTAGCTGAACAAGAACGGAATTAAAATCATTAGCTTCATTAACTATGAATAGGACGAGCTGTAATACGCCAATCTGAACCAATAGCACGTATTTCGACAATATCCAGCGGAAGGTGTTGATTCATCTGTTCAAGTGGTAAATTAAATAATCCGCGTGCTTTATTACCCATTAAAAGGGGAGCCATATAAATGACCAGTTCATCAATTAAACCAGCACGTAACATAGAACCACTTAAGGTTGCTCCCGTTTCCATTTGTAATTCATTCACTTCATATTCTTCAGCCAACCTTTGGCATAGTGCATTTAAATCAACTTTTCCTTCTTGCCCCGGTTGGTAGATGACATGAGCACCTGCCTTTTCAAGCATGGATTTAACCGTTTTATTCTTTGATGTTGTAAAAATCACGGTTTGTCCTGGAAGACTCAACATACGTGCATTTAGTGGTGTACTTAAATGAGTATCAACTATTACTCGCAAAGGTTGTTTAATAGTAATGGGTTCAAGTTGCCAATGGTGGGACAGTTCTGCTTTACGTACTGTCAGTTGAGGATCATCAGCCAGTACCGTTCCTGCTCCCGTCATTATTGCTGAACTACGAGCCCGTAAACATTGTACATCGCGGCGAGCATTTTGAGAGGTAATCCACTGACTTTCGCCAGAAACCATTGCAGTACGACCATCCAAACTCATGGCAAGTTTACAGCGAATATAGGGACGATTATGACGCATCCGCATAAAAAAACCAGGATTCAATTGCTCAGCTTCCTGACTCAAGATGCCTGTTTCTACCGTAATACCTGCCTTTAATAATTGTTCGATACCTTTTTCAGAGACTAAAGGATTTGGATCCGTCATTGCCACAACAACTCGTGTGATACCTGCTTTAATCAAAGCATTAGTGCATGGCGGTGTACGACCGTGATGACAACAAGGCTCTAGTGTAATATAACAAGTGGCCTCCTTTGCTTTTTCTTTAGCCATTGAAAGCGCGTGAATTTCAGCATGAGGTTCACCTGCAACTTGATGCCATCCTTCACCAACAATTTGACCATCACGCACAATAACACAACCTACTCGCGGATTAGGATCTGTGGTCCACAAACCTTTTTGAGCCAAGCGTAAAGCATAAGTCATGTAATATTGTTCATTAAATTGCCCTGTTTCTTCTGATGAAGAGGAGGAGGAAGTAGGGGAAATTTCTTTATTTAATAATGAAGGGGAGGAAATTGCTTTTTCTGTCATATCAGTCATAAATGGGAAAACGAACAAGTGATGTTAAAACTTCTTTTTTTACCTTGCTTTGTATATCAAGTTTTTTTGTAACTACTCAGCCCTTTAAAAATGATATAACCCTTTGAAAAAGAAATTATATCTTAAAAATATGGATAAT
>JAUCGK010000259.1 GCA_030378085.1 Candidatus Parabeggiatoa sp. HSG14 | reverse complement strand
ACAGGGGGAAGTCCCAAAATAGAAAAATTAAAGCAAAGTGTCGAATGATGTTTGGTTCCACCCGTGTACGGGGGGTTAGGGGGGTGTCCCTAAAATTATTTGAAGTACAGTGCGTAACATCAGTAACTAACATTAAAACGGCAACGACAATGTACTATCTATTGCCAAAAATTGTCGACGGAATTGTTCTTGAATCGCTTCTAATGCAGCTTGGTTTTCTGCTTCAAACCGTATTACTAAGCAAGGTGTAGTATTTGACGGGCGCACTAATCCCCAGCCGTTTTTAAAATCAGCTCGTATGCCATCAATGGTAGCAATTTCTGCCTCTTCAAAGTGAAAAGTATCACGGACTTTTTTCATTAACTCATAATGTTCTCCAAATTGCGCCACTTCTAACTTTAATTCTGGCGTATTCACAGCATCAGGTAAAGCCGCAAACACTTCATCGGGAGTACGGTTATCTTTAGAAAGAATTTCTAATAGACGGGCAGCCGTGTATAAAGCATCATCAAAACCATACCAACGTTCTTTGAAGAAAATATGGCCGCTCATTTCTCCGCCCAACAATGCTCCCGTTTCTTTCAATTTAGCTTTGATGAAGGAATGTCCTGTTTTCCACATTAAGGCTTTACCGCCATGCTGCTCAATGGCGTTGGCAAGATGCCGAGTGCATTTTACATCAAAAAGAATTTGCGCCCCGGGCTGACGTTCTAAAAGATCAGCCGCATATAAAATCATTTGACGATCAGGCCAAATCACCTTTCCTTTAGAATCAATTACACCTAATCGATCTCCATCACCATCAAAGGCAATCCCTAAATCTGCTTTTTCTGTTTGCACTGCTTTTTTCAAATCTTCAAGGTTTGCAGGAACACTGGGATCGGGATGATGATTGGGAAAATGACCATCCACTTCACAAAATAATTTGACAACTTCACAACCCAAAGCTTGTAAAAGATGGGGTGCAATAACACCAGCAACACCATTACCACAATCCATGACCACTTTAAAGGGACGCGCTAATTTAACATCTTTATGAATACGTGAAATATAAGCGTGATGAAGATCAGTTGTGTGTCGTGAACCCGTACTATTTATTAAATCACCCTTATCTATGCGTGTTTTTAGGGCTTGAATGGCATCACCTGATAAAGTGTCACCACCAATCATAATTTTTAAACCATTGTAATTAGGAGGATTATGGCTACCCGTTAACATAACGCCACTACCTGTTTTTAAGTAATGCGTTGCAAAATACAAAACAGGTGTAGGCATCATACCAATATTTATCACCTCACGCCCCGCAGACTCTAAACCCACTATCAAAGCTTCAATTAATTCAGCACCCGATAAACGCCCATCACGGGCTACCACAATTTTGGGTTGATTTTGTGCTGCCGCCTCACTCCCTATCGCTTGTCCAATTTGAGTAACCACTTCTGGCGTAAGACTTTCTCCAACAATACCACGAATATCGTAGGCTCTAAAAATAGACATCGTTATGTTTTCCGTAAGTTATTAAAATAAAAAGCAAATTTTCAAAACATTAAAATCGTTTTATTATTTTTTTATGACATCTTAAATTGTAGCATAGAATAAAAAAAGCATTGGATTTCTTTTATAATTGGAGTCCAAAATAAATTTTGGACATATTCCCAAGATAAATCTTGGGTTCCTTTCCAAAATAAATTTTGGACTCCCTTTTATTTGGAATAGATTTGCAACTCATGCAATACAATACTTTTTGGATATTTATATGACAATATCGCGAGCATTAGGATCAGGCTCAGCGTCTGCCCATATTTTTTCAAACAGTTGAGACAGTTCTTTAGATTTTGGTCTGTCTTTGAAATTAACGGTAGCAGCTAAGGTATCTGTGTGTGGACGATGCATTACCCCAATACCATCCACAATCATAAACGTATCTGGGATGCTTTTATGGACTTCTGCTACGTTGCGAAACTGCATTAAACTGCCCAAACGTTTACCAAGATAGAGTACGAGATGACCACGTTGTGACACTGTTTTGCTATCGTGGAGTAAAATACGAATACGTGAATGACGACTACGTAATGCTAAATCTTCAATAGCCTCACAACATTCATGGGTATCATACACATCAGGATCAAAATAATAACTTAAAATATCTAAATGGAACTCTGCTTGTTGAATCATGGAAACGGCAATCTTTTGATTATCCTCTTCATTAATACAAATAAATTCCTCACCGGTTTCCCCTAAAATATATTTTTCAACCTTTTTATATTTTTCTTCTATATCCATTAATTCGTCTCAATTTGTTTTTAAATAACATCAAAAATAAGAATTTTCGTAAAAACTATCTTATAAAAAATCTTAAGATAGGGTAAAATTAGAACAATTAAAGAAAATAAAACAACTCATGTAGTACTACGCCTCAGCGTATTATTTTAAATTAAACCAGGTTATAAGTCTTCGCTTGAGAGGAAATTTGTTGAATGATTTTTTTTGAATTACCTTATCAAAGAGTATTTTACATTAACTTATAGTTACTTATGGAGTTGAAGAATGGAAAGAGATAAGTACATAGTCATTGCAGAGCATTATGATAAACAATTAGTGAAAGCGGTTAACGACAAAATAAAGGCAGGTTATGAACCTTATGGAGATGTTATTGTCTCTTTTAATGAAACAGGAGTGATTAAATCTTATCTTCAGGCAATGATGTTGAAAGAAGATAAATAATAGACATTATACCGATTATATTTTAAGTACTTAATTTTATTACCTTTCCTAAAATAGGAATATCAATAAAATCAACCAGTTATGTTAAATCGGTATAAACTCTAATGTCTAGAGGAAAATTCCTAATGCCTTTTGGGTTAAGTAGATTTTTTGTAGGGGTAATCCTTTCGAGGCAAAAACTTTTGCCTCGAAAATGAAAAATGCGATAACTTTCCCCTTTTCTATAAAAAGGATATTAATGAAAACAAATAGTTACGATGAGATTCCTTACACAAAGAACATTTTTCAACAAACGCAACCTGATAATTTGGCAACAATAGCAACCTTATTTAGTATGCAATCACCCCCGGTTGAAACTTGTCGTGTATTAGAATTGGGGTGTGCGAGTGGTATTAATACGATTGCTATGGCACAAGCTATTCCAAACGGTGAATTTATTGGTATTGATTTTTCTGAACAACAAGTTCATGAAGGACAAAATAATATTCGTAGATTAGAACTACAAAATATAACGCTCCAACAAAAAAATATCTTGGATATTGATGCGGCTTTTGGTCAGTTTGATTATATTGTGGCACATGGCGTTTATTCTTGGGTGCCATCCATAGTACGCGATAAAGTTTTGCAAATTTGCCAGCAAAATTTACAGCAAAATGGTGTAGCTTATGTCAGTTATAATGTTTATCCAGGTTGGCATTTTGATCAAACATTACGAAAAATGGTGCTATACCACACTCGAAATATTACAAATCCCGGAGAAAAACTGGAAAAGGCAAAAGCCTTGATCAACTTTTTTGTAAATGCCATCAAGCATAAATATGATTCTCATAGCTTACTGCTTAGAAAAGAATTACAAAAAATCAGTCAAATAGATGAGAATTATTTGTTCCATGAATATTTAGAAGAAAATAACACACCAGTTTTTTTCTATGAATTTATTGAGCACGCTAATCGTCATGGTTTGCAGTATTTAGCTGATACAAGAACCCCTTTTGCGTCCTTGAATGATTTTTCCTTAGAAAAAACAGAAACCTTGGATATAAATCCAATTGAAAAAGAGCAATACTTCGATTTTTTACGTGACACCCACTTTCGTGAAACATTATTGTGTCATCAAGCAGTTTCTCTCAATCGCCATTTAGAACCAAACCAGATTAACAATTTTTATATTGCTGCTCCTCTTAAACCCGCCTCACCAGATAAAGTCACTCAAGAACATCAAGCTGAACAATTTCAAAATGTAGCGGGGGAATCAGTACTCTCAGTGACTTCACCACTTCTTAAAGCCGTTTGTTTATGTTTGGGCGATGTTTGGCCGCAAAATTTATCTTTCGATAATCTAATACAACGGGTTTCTAAATTACTGAGAATGCTCGCGGAAGAAAGGGGAGAACAAGTTGATTCAAGTGAAAAGGAATATAATGAAACAATTTTGTCGCTGGAAGATATAGATGAAGTGAAGGCAATGTTGCTTGAGTTTTATCTGAATAAAATTGTCGAATTGTCCATTTATCCCCCTCAATTTACTTTATTTATAAGTGAATATCCTATAGCCAGCCCCATAGCACGATTGCAAAGTACACAGGGAAAGCAAATTACCAACTTACGTTATGAAGTATTTACGCTTGATTTTGCGACTCGTTTAGTTTTAAGACATTTAGAGGGGACACATAATCGGGCTGCATTATTAGAAATTTTGCAAAAAAGTATTGAAGCAGGTGATTTAGCTTTATATCAAGGTGAAGATAAACAAACTCTTAAAGAAGTAAACACAGAAAAATTACACAATCACTTATCTTCTCAGATTAAAGAGATTTTACAAAGTCTTTCTCAAAAAGCATATTTAATTGCTTAGAAATAAGGATTCAATAAAATACGAAAGTTAAAACCTGACAGGTTTTGAAAACCTGTTAGATTTGACTCCTGACAGCCTGAAAAAAGTAATGTAACCATAAGTATTACTTACTGATGTTACGCATATAGATTCCAAACAGGAGTGCAAAATTTATTTTGCCAACCAGAGTGCAACCTTTGCAAAATAAATTTTGCACTCCAATATTCACTTTTGGAAGTGCAGTGCGTAACATCAGTTACTTACATAAATGTTTTCATTATGTACCCTTTGAGCGAAAACGAAAAAAATATTTCCTAACCTAAAGGTTTGGACTCCAAGGCTTAAATTAATGGCAGTGACGCGATAAAGTGGGAAATAATGGATACAATTGAAATGGGAGAATGGTTGTTATAGGGAAATGGACGTTATAACCGTTGGCATTTAGGAAATAAAATCGGCACTAAAGGAAGCTGAATTCCAAGTGAGTTTCCTATTTTACGAAATGCCAACGGTTAAAGGGGATTAATTAATGATAAAACCACCTTCTTTGGGTTGAAAATCTATAGTCAATAACTGTGATGGTTTTAATGTGATATTTTCTTTATGCACATGATTAAAATCGTCAACCCTAACACTGTCTTTCATTCGCACTGTCAAATGATGGGAGCCACTAGGCACTGTGAATTGACGGTAAACATCAACACCCCAATCGCCTGATAAACCAGGGGGATGAAAAACTTCACGGAAAAGCAGTTTTTCATCCATAAGAAGTTCGATATTTAAAGGGGAACGTTGCCGAGGGCATACCATAGGATTACGCATATTTGGTGCGAGTTTTGCTAATTCTTCAGGAGTGCGTTGGCGACATTCTCCAACGAGTTGCCCAACATGTCCAAAAGCGAGAACGATACTTGCTTGATTGGGTTCAAGCGGGTGGTACGCGGGTGCTGCTGAGAAATACCACACGACTATCATAAGTATCGAATAGTTAAATATTTGTAAGACATAACGCAATACTTTCTTCATGTTAGGCTTCCTTTTCAGTTGTTGAAGAAGAATCGGACGACTTGTTGTTTAAGAGACGTTGACGGAAATTGGCAATCTCTCGCAATAATTGATCTTTGTCGATTTCAGCCGCACCAAAGACATCAACACGCTGACGATCTACATTTTTGCGGAGAAGCGGCACTCGTTCACCACGAATACGTTTTTCCATCCAACTGTTGCCTAACCGATAATAACAATCTCCAGAACGACATCCCGATACAAAAACGCCATCTGCGCCATTTTTCAATGCGTAATCAATGAAACCTGGTGGTAGCATACCTGTACAAGGCAATCTGATAGTCGCGACATCTGGCTCTTCAATTTCTGATACATCCAAACCATGATTACAACCGAATAGTACTATTTTTAAAGGTTGTTCCTTCAATGCGCTAACACCATCCTTAGTAGCACGACGCATTTTTTGCACCGAATATTCTGGTGTATCAATACCAGTAGTCAATTGCACATCTGAACGACGAAAAGGATTAGAATATGGACAAGAACCAACACAAATACCACAACCCGCACATAGTTCTGGAATGACAGTTGCTTCCATTTTCCAACGTGCACCATCAGTACGTGCCTGCATTGAAATAGCATCAAATGGACAGTCATCAAAACATTGACCACAACCATTGCAGTGATCAAGGTTTACTTCGGCAATTTTGGGATCGCGTTTAATGGGAATCCATGGCATCACCATCAATAAAAGTGTAATACCAGTTGTCAACATCCAAACTTGCCCTGCTGTCCAATAATCAAGTAAAGGGTAAATATTCAGATAAAACCAGTCTAAATGCAGAACTTCTGGTATAACGGCTAAATCAGCTTGTTCGTGACTGACCACTGGTTTAACTAAGGATAAAACCAATAATGCCAAAAAGCTCCCAATTGCTAACCCACGTGGTACGAATATTTCTACTTTAGTAAGCCTTTTGACATGAATCCATAAACCGAAAACGAGCGCGACTGGCAAACCTAATAAATGTATAAATGCCATTAGGGTAAAAAATCGGTCACTGAGTTGTCCGCTTAAAAAATTGCGTGTCATGGAACTAGAGAATATGGGTAAGACATCCAATAATTTAGAAGAACCAATGGCAACATATTGTGCTAATTGATCCCATACAAGCCAATAACCGGTAATGCCGAGCAAAATCATCATCCACAAATTGGGAACACCCGTAAACCAAGAAAACCAGCGAAAACCACGGTAACGGTCAAGAGAAAATTCCCGCATTATATGTAACAAAATAACAATTATTATTGCATCAGAAGCGTAACGGTGAAGACTTCGCATCACACCACCGAGATACCATTGTTCATGAGTCATGTATTCAACAGATTGATAGGCTCCCATGATACTGGTATCAAAAAGTATAAACACGTAAAGACCACTGATTAGTACTATCCACAATAAAAAAAAGGCTAAAGAGCCTAAATGGTAAAGCGGGTTATTTACTGTACCAAAAGCAAGGTTAAACCACGTATCTATATAAAGATAGAGACGATTGACGGGTTTATGAAAAAGTTTCTTCAAAGTTTGTTCTCCTAACGTATCATTATATATATCAAAAGCTAATTGTTGATGTTGATGTTGAGTTGAATTTTGATTTAATAATTTTCTTGAATATTTCATTTTTTTAGGTTATGAAATAATATTTCTTAAATTAAGTTAAATATAATTGACCCAAT
>JAUCGK010000258.1 GCA_030378085.1 Candidatus Parabeggiatoa sp. HSG14 | reverse complement strand
TAAAAAAAAGGTGAACATCAAGTAAATAGTTTCTATAGATAACAAACCTTTTCGGTATACTCGAAATTGCTTTTGTTATTTTCCTTAAAAACGATAAGGTTTTAAGAAACGTGCTGCGTAACATCAGTAATCAAGAAAGATGTCAATGTGAAGGCCGTTTTCAAATTGTTTTACCACATAACGCTGCCATTAGTCGTTTTGCCATGAAAATTGGTAATCGTCTCCAAGAAGGAGAAGTGCTTGAAAAACAATGCACTCCTTATTGTCTACGAAGACTTTTTACACCGTTGTCAGGTTCCTTCCTTGAAATAGATAGCAGTAACCGTTTTAGTGTGCAACGATTGAAGCCCTATCTGAAAAATTACTCATTCTCTCCCAAAAAAAACCTTCTCATCAAACATGATGAAATGGGCCACTAGATTTTTAGGAATAAAAGGAATTCCTTTGAAAGCGTCTTCGATAGCTTCAAAAACATTTTTAGCATGGCTGTACCTTTGAAATCTTTGAGGATGCCAATGTCATCTAGGGCGAAGTGACCACGTTTGGCATGAACTTCATAATGCGTGAGTTGATGGGTAGAAGTGACATGTAACCAATGCCGCTTGTTTTTTACCTATAAACCTGATTCATCCCAATTGTAAGTGTATCTGACGAAGCTAACATTATTTTTGACGGTTTCAAGCGCAGGTGAAACACAATCAGACAATTCTTCGCTGGCTTTTAGAACAGTTGATTCTGAAACACGATGACTAATCAAGTCTTCAAAAATTTGTGCCGTGCATTCAACTGGAATAAAAATATTGATTGGAAAAATAGCTCACCCATGTTTTGAGACCATTACCCTTGCACCATTATCTCAGTATAAAAAAACGGTACGTTGGGACAACCACGTTTGCTTTTAGAAAAAATACTACAAAATATTGCTTGCTGTAAAAAAAGCTGTGATGTATAATTACAATTATTTCCTACATAAATTCAAGCCTTTTTTAAGTTGTTCAATCGCTATCAAACATAACGAGAACCGTAACAATCACGATTAGGAACATGCTTGAAATAATTTATCTAACTGTTGTCAAACCTGACAAGTTTTGAAAATCTACTCAGGTTTTAGTTATCAATTTTATTCCTACTATACATTTTCTGATGATACGCTATAAAGCTCCGCTGAGGCATAACTTCGACTCCAGCGTAATATTATTGAAAAAAAATTTTCTTACGACATTTCCCATTTTGTAAAGTCCCCTGGAGAATAATTGATGGATGACGCACAATTATTACGTTATAGTCGTCAAATTTTGTTGCCCCAAATTGGAATAGAAGGTCAAGAACGCTTACTCAACGCTAAAGTGTTGATTATTGGTATGGGAGGATTAGGTTCACCGGTGGCAATGTATTTAGCCGCAGCGGGAGTGGGACATTTGTTTATAAATGATTTTGATGTAGTTGATTTATCCAATTTGCAACGCCAAATTATTCATACTACTGAGGATATTGGTAAACTTAAAGTAGAATCAGCTCGCAAAACATTGTTAGCATTAAATCCACTTATCGAAATAACACCACTTTATCAGCAATTGGATAGCGATGCATTGATAGAAAAAATAAACAATGTCGATGTCGTACTAGATTGCAGTGATAATTTATCAACCCGTTTTGCTATTAATCAAGCTGCTGTTTGTACTAAAACGCCTTTGGTGTCTGGTGCTGCGATACGTATGGAAGGTCAAATTTCAGTTTTTCGTAGTGATTTGCCTGACAGTCCTTGTTATCGCTGTTTATATCCGAGTGAAGACGCACTTACAGAAACTTGTAGTCAAACAGGAATAACAGCACCATTAGTAGGTATTATTGGTAGTATGCAAGCACTGGAAGCCATGAAACTCATTTTGAAGATAGGCGAAACATTAACAGGACAGTTGTTATTGCTTGATGCTTTGAATATGGAATGGTGCAGTATAAAATTGGTAAAAAACCCTGCTTGCCCTGTGTGTAAATCCTGAATTGTGTAAGGTTAATTAAAAAACTTCTTGCTGTAAATAATTTTGTAATAGTTTGGCGTTCAAAGCGAAGCCTTGATAGTACTTGTATTTTAACAAAATTATTTATTTTTAGGGTTATTCTTAGGTGATACATTTGGATTCTAAACCAATTGTAGAATTATTTATAGCAAGAAAAATTTTATTTTCATGTTTTCAAAATTACTATTTGGACAAAAATAAAGGAATATCATTTAAAAAGAAAATAAGAAAGGAAATAAGAAAGGGAACAATAATTTTTTTACGATTGTTGATTCCCAATTCTCAATAATAAAATAATGTCATATTTAGTGGTGGGTTTGAATTCAAGTTTTTGCCAGAATCTTGGATTCCAAAGTGGTATTGTCAAATTAACCATCGACTTAAAAATCAAAGTCGAAGTGAGTGCAGGAAAGTAGAAGTTTTCATCTAAAAAATCCCTGCGTTTGTTATGTGAGTTTTCCACTTTCGTCAAACGCCAATGGTTAGGGTGATTATTGGTTTGAGAATTGTAACTTTCCGCGCTATGTTGAATTAACCCTATATCAAAACTTAGTTTTGTCAATGTATTCTTTTTTTACGCTATTTATCTATAAAATTAAGAAATTACAACAATTAAACCTTCTCAAAATTTGTTTTTTTTAGGGAGTTATTCAATCTCCAATTTTAAAAAAATTGAGAATCGTGCCTCATTTCCGAAATAACAATTTTTGACATTGGCGAAGGTATTATCCAATACATAATTTTAAATTTTTAAGAACTTAGCGTTTTGTGGATAAAAATTTAAGTTTCTATCTGCAATAGAGTTATCTAGTAAAATCTGGTAAAAATCCGATTTTTGAGAAACCAAAATTTATCTGGGTAACTATAATAAAAATAAGCCATTGGACAATTCTACCACCGGAAAAAACACAACAAAACCATCTATGGATATTATAAACTACAACACCACACCGTCAATCGATCATAACATGCTTAAACAACTGAATAATATGGTTGGTCATAATACGACCGTGTTGTTGATTCAACAATTTTTGACTTATGCACTTCAACAATTAACTGCTTTACAGCAAAGTCTCGCCATTGGCGATGCTGAAACTTTGCGCCATCAAGCTCATCAATTTAGGGGTGAGAGTCTACAAATGGGTGCTAATCAATTAGGAGCTATATGCGAAAGGTTAGAAACCTTAGCACAGCAGGGCCAACTTGATGCAGCTCCCACAAATCTTGCTAAACTTAAAATTGAACTATCACGAGTTCAAGCTGCTTTTACACAAGTGAGTCGTTATGACTAATACCCAAGCACATATTTTAGTGGTTGATGATGCACCGTTGATTCGTGGATTATTGGAAAAAGTATTACAAAAATATGGTTACACTGTTGAGACGGCTGAAGATGGTCAACAAGCCATAGACTATTTTGTTGAACATCATCCAGATTTGATTTTGATGGATGCAGATATGCCAGTGCTTGACGGTGTAGAAGCCTGTACTCGTATCAGAAAACTCCCTGAGGCTAAAAACCTTCCCATTATTATAGTCACCGCTTTTATTGAACGCCAATGGATTGATCGCGCTTATGCCGCAGGGGCAACAGATTACATCACGAAGCCGGTGAATGTTGATGTATTACGTAACCGTATTCATTATATTCTTCAAGCCAAACGCGCTGAAGAAGCTCTATTTGAAGAAAAAGAAAAAGCACAAATCACTTTGGCTTCAATTGGGGATGGTGTGATTACGACAGATGCGAAAGGACAAGTAGAATATTTAAACGCTGTCGCAACTAAACTCACCGGCTGGAGTATTGAAGATGCACAAGGATTAGAGTTAAGTCAAGTGTTTTCAATTATTGACGAAAAGACACAACAACCGCTCGAATTTCCTATACAACGTTGTTTGGAAGAAGGAAAAATGGTTGAATTAGCCCATAATGCGGTATTAATTCATTGTCGAGAGAAAAAAAAATTTGCCATAGAAGATTCCGCTGCTCCAATTAAGGATCGCGATGGGCATATTATTGGCGTTGTTCTTGTATTTCATGATGTTACTGAAACACGCAAAATGACCCAAGAATTAGCTTATAAAGCCAAACACGATGCGTTAACAGGGTTATATAACCGGCATGAATTTAACATGCAGCTTAACCATGTTTTACAAAATCCACATAATGAAAATACAGCACACGCGCTACTGTACATGGATTTAGATCGATTCAAAATTGTCAATGACACTTGTGGACATGAAGCAGGCGATCAGTTACTCAAAGATGTTGCATTCATCTTACAAAAAAAAATTGATGCACATACGACTTTTGACTGCGCGACTTTAGCACGATTGGGTGGAGATGAATTTGCGTTATTGCTTGAAAACTGCGCCTTACAACAAGCTTTAAAAATTGCCAAAAACTTATGTGAAAGTATTGAAAGTTTTCAATTTTATTGGAGCAGTGATCCACAAGAAAAAAATATTTTTACCATTGGAGTTAGTATTGGTTTAGTACCGATTTCCCATCAAACTATCAATCCAAAAAGTGTATTAGCCATGGCAGATGCGGCTTGTTATGCTGCAAAAAATGCAGGTCGTAATGATGTCCATGTTTATCAAGAAAATGACAATGAATTAGTCAATAAGGATATTCAATGGTTCTCTTTGCTCAATAATAATCTTGAAACGGAACAAGGTTTCTCTTTATTTTACCAACCTATTATTCCATTGCAAGTTCAACCTGATACAGGAAATTATTATGAAATTCTATTACGTATGGCAGATTTACAAGGACATTTATTACCACCTGGGGCATTTTTATCAGCAGCTATACGTTATAATTTAATGCCAGCCTTAGATTTGTGGGTTATACAAACGTTATTAAAATGGCTAAATACTCATCCTGAATTTTTAGAACAAACGATGCTATGTACCCTCAATATTTCTGGACATTCTATAAATGATAAAAATTTTTTGCCAGCTGTGATAAGTTCTCTTGACAATACTGTTAATCTTGCCCATAAACTGTGTTTTGAAATTACTGAAACCACAGCACTTACCAATATCACGGGTGTTTTGAATTTTATCACAACCTTAAAAAAATTGGGTTGTCGTTTTGGCTTAGATAACTTTGGCTCAGGGGTGGCTTCATTTGCCCATTTGAAAATTTTTCCTGTGGATTTTTTGAAAATTGATGGCACTTTTATTAAAAATATGACTGATGATACGGTTGGAGAGGCGATGGTAAAAGCTATCAATGATATAGCTCATCTCATGCATATTCCCATAGTTGCTGAAAGTGTTGAAAACCAAACAACTTTAGATAGGCTAAAAGAAATTGGAGTTGATTATGTGCAAGGTTATTGGATTGCTGAACCAAAACCTCTGGAAAAAATATAAAATTTAAAATGATAAAATTAATGATAAAATTGGACACTAAATAATGAACAATGATGCGTGAAAATAAATATCTTTTAGACAATACTCACCCACTAAGTCATTTGATTTTATGGATAACTCTATTGTTCTTTATCACGGCTGGGCTTTGGGCACATTATTCCATGCTTGATGAAGTCACACGCGGTATTGGTAGAGTGATACCTTCTCGTCATGTACAAATCGTTCAAAATCAAGTAGGAAATAATTGGGAAGGTGGGATTATTTCAGCTATTTTAGTTCAGGAAGGTGATATTGTTGAAAAAGGTCAAATATTATTACGCATTGATGATACACGCTTTACGGCTTCAATGCGCGAAAGTCAACTCACTTCAGTAGAAATGGAAGCAAAAATTGCTCGCTTAACAGCAGAGGCGCAAGGCAAATCCTTTAAATTACCTCGTAAACTAAAAAAAGAACAGAAAAAACTTTTTGCTAATGAACGCGCTTTAGCTCGATTACGGCAAAAAGAATTACAAGCCAGCACGGATATTTTAAAGCAACAAAGAAATCAAAAAAAACATGAAATCAAAGAATTAAAATCAAGAAAACAACAATTACAACAGAGTTATAATTTCGCACAACAAGAACTAAAAATCACGGCTCCTTTAGTTAAAAAAGGGGTTATGTCAGAAATTGATTTATTACGGTTGCAACGTGAAGTCAGCACCTTAAAAACGGATTTAGAAAGTGCCCGTCTCACTATCCCCCGTGCGACTGCTGCCATTGCTGAGGCAAATCGTAAAATTGAAGAACTTAAAATCAGTTTTCAGACAAATGCTTTAGCAGAACTTAATGATATTAAAGCAAAATTATCACGCATTTCAGAATCAGCACGAACACTTGAAGATCGAGTAACACGCACTGCTATTCGTTCACCTGTTAAAGGTACTATCAAACAAATTAAAGTCACCACTATCGGTAGTGTGGTTCAACCTGGTATGGACTTAGTAGAAATTGTGCCTTTGGAAGATACTTTATTGATTGAAGCCAAAATTCGTCCCTCTGACATTGCGTTTTTACATGCAGGGCAAGAAGCGATGGTGAAATTTACGGCTTATGACTTTTCAATTTTTGGGGGATTAAAAGCTTCTCTTGAACATATCAGTGCAGATACGATTGCCAATGAACAAGGTGAACCGTTTTTTTTGATTCGACTCCGCACAGCACGTAACTATCTAGGTACAAAAGAAAAATCTTTACCCATTATGACAGGAATGACAATTAATGTAGATATTTTAACAGGCAAAAAAAGTTTGCTTGATTATTTACTTAAACCCATTAAAAAAGCGCAAGAAAAAGCGTTGCGTGAGCGTTAAACAGATTCTATTAATTCCTTCCTTTTAATAACTGATGTTACGCAGATAGCTTCCAAACTGGAGTGCAAAATTTATTTTGCCAACTGAGAGTACAACTTCTCGCAAAATAAATTTTGCACTCCGAATTCATTTTGCTAAATAGCTTTTGGAGTTCAAGATTTATCTTGGGAGAAAATTGCCAAACTAAAGTTTTGACTCCGCACTTCCCATATCTTCAAGTATACTCAATTGTGTATTGATAAGAGATTGTGCAATAAATAGCAAAAAAGGTTCGAGTTCACCACTATCGGCTTGATTTAAAGTGGTCAGATATTTCCGCCGTTGTTCATTTTTGATAATGGCAGGCGGATAGCCTTTTTTAATGAGAATTAAATTCATAAGAATCCGTGCGCCACGTCCATTGCCATCGTCAAAAGGGTGGATTCTAGGCTGATAAAAATATAATTTACTTACAAAACAAAATGTTACGGCCAATAAATAGAGCCTTTAATCGTAAATCATTGATTTTCAGCTTATAAAAACCAAAAATATGACATCATACACTAACTTT